>VBAS01000098.1:18434-21052 GCA_005882975.1 Bacteroidota bacterium
TATGCTCCCGCTGGTTCTCTGCAAGGAACCCGCAGAACACAGCAAGAAACAACATTAAAAATTCCCACAAATAATGTGTCCATTTTTTTCTTTCAGTATGAGAGTGGGCATGTACTTCCATATTTATTTTATTTCTCCAAAGGAGTCCCTTCGGACAGGTGATATTCTTTTTTAATTAGATCCATGAGTCTTACCGCACGCCCCTGCAGTTCCTTATATCTCTCTATTTCCTGCCGTGCATAAGCTTTTTCTAACATCATAAAATTTAATTGCTCATTTAATTCAGTTGTATTAATTTTTATGATTAATGAATCAGGAATATTTGATATGATCGCAGGACTTGTGTTGGAAATGTATAATCGCAGCAGGTCGCTTGCATTAAATAGCTTTTCAAATTGCCGGTTACCAACTTCCGAATTCACCGTATAAAAATCATTATATAAAGTTGTTACCTCGCAACGCTGATCATATGATGAAATTGAATCCGAAACTTGTTTATTGCGTATCAATCGCATTCCTCCTGCATTTTTCAATTGGTTAATCGTAATAGCATTGCGAATGAACCTGGCATCGAAATTTGTTCTTCTTATTGTTCTGAACAGTTGTCCTGAAATTGTTTTTGCATCTGGATGTTCGTTAAAAAATAAAAATACCGAATCAATAGCGCTGATCCTTTTAAGTTTTAGCGGAATGCCATTAACCAGTACGGTTGTATCTGCAACCAGGTCACTTAACAGGGATCCCATATATTGTTTTTCCCGTTGATGCTCTACCATATGCTCCCGTTGGTTTTCTGCTAAAAAACCACAGAACACAGCAAGAAATAACATTAAAAACTCCCAGAGATAATGAGTCCATTTTTTTCGGGCGGTATGTGTGTGAGCATGTACTTCCATAAATTACTATTTGAGTTTATAGTCTATGCGCAATTCTTCAAGTAACCGGGTATTTAATTTTTGATAGTCAGCATACTGCTTTATTGAAGTGCCCCAACACCTCAGTTGATACATCCCCGTAAGATTCACAGATTCTGTTTTATCAAAATCATCTGGCTTATTAAAATGGAAAGGAAACACCTCACTGCTCTTTTCATATGCTGACAGTGCATACACAAGTAATATTTTGTACCGGTTGCTTATATTATCATAAAATTCGATGTCGTTGTGTTTTACCAGGTACGGCGTCAAATACAAATCAAGAAAGTCGGATTCAAATTTATTTCGTGTTCTTATGTTGGCAATTGCTACAGAAAGGTCACCAGTTAATTTTTGTAATTCCGTGTTTTTAAAATAGCGTAATGAACCGGAATTTTTTAATTGATCTAGTATGGCATCTTTTGGTTCAAAAATATTAGAGCCGAACACGATGAAAGCATAATTAAAATTAATGGAAAACGATTTTGAACAATTAGTGATGGATCTGTCCCGGAAATACTTCTTCAAATAGGTAAACGATGAGTCTCTTTTAAGCCTGTTCATTTGAACGGTTTGCATTGTAACAGAATCCCTCTTCAGTTCATCATAAAAACTAATAGCCAATTCTTTTGCTCTTTGCTGTTCTACTTTATGTTCCCTGAAGTTCTCTGCCAGGAAACCGCAGAACACAGCAAGGAACAACATGAGAAACTCCCACAGGTAATGGGTCCATTTTTTTCTTGGGGTATGGGTATGTGCATGTACTTCCATAAAAATTTATTTCAGGTGATATTCTTCTTTTAATGAACTTATCAGTTCTCCTGCATCTTTAATGGCCATTGGATAAACACGTTTCATAACGAGGTCAAGTACTCTTCTTCGATTTTCAAAACTATTGGCAAATTCATTTAGCAGGTTTGCATCATTGGTTTGAACAGGGAACAATTTGTTCATTAAAGTATCGGGCAAGTGTAACCAGTCATCCGTTGAATAAGTAGAGAACCTTCCGTATTCATAATTATTCAATACGCGACTTCTTATCTCCATTGATCTATCTCTTACGCCTCTATCATTCGCATTCAGAAGTTTTACATAACTGATCTGGGAAAAATAATAACTGATCTTGTTGACCAATTCGGGGTTTGTAAAATAACGCAGATTACCCGATTGAGTTATTTGGATGATCGTTGCATCATTCCAGGAAACAGAAGGAGCACTGGCAACCACATTAGTGTAATAATAAAAAGCGCCGGGAGCCATGTAATTTTTTATACCCCGATGAATGATCGACCTGGCGCTGTCAAAACAAGCCAGTATGATCCTATTTTCACGCATTACATCACGTATCTCAATCGTATCTTTTTCCAGGTCTCTGACCAATGCCTTTGCATATTGGGTTGCCCGTTCACGTTCTACGACATGTTCCCGTTGATTCTCCACAAAAAACCCAAGTGTTACAGCAAGAAATAACATTAGAAAATCCCAGAAATAATGTGTCCATTTTTTTCTTGTGGTGTGAGGGTGATGGTGTACTTCCATAATTCTTGATTTATTCAACCCGATATTCTTTTCTTAACATGTTCATTAATTGATTCGCATTATTTTCAATGTAACTAAGAAAAAGTAAGGATACATCATTAGTCCACTTCTTATTCGCAATAAATAAATAATATTGATTAATAATTTGCTTGTCCTGGGTGAGCA
>VBAS01000173.1 GCA_005882975.1 Bacteroidota bacterium
TACATCTTTTAAATAAGTAAGAAATAATTTACCACCTGCCGTAGAAGCTGAAGAAATATTTTCTGGCTTTTCAGCAATGATCGTTTTCCAATTTGCGGGATCAGGATTTTTGGGATCAATAGAAACTATGCGCTGGTTCAATGCTCCATCATTTGTCAGTATTAAAAATCTTCCGTCAACTTCTTCTAAAAAATCATAATTATAATCTCCTGCTTCTTTAATGATTGGTTTAAAGGTCTTGTCATTGCTTTTACTATCAAAATACCAAAGTGCATTTCCATCTTTTGCTTTTCCCCGGTCAGATATATTCAAGAAAACATAACGTTCATCTTCGCTTGTAAATACGCCATGAAACCGTTGAGGATTGACAGCATCTTCATAAACTAATTCATCCTGGTCCTGCGATGTACCCACTTTGTGATAATACACCTGGTGATTTTCATTTTTAGTAGACAGTTCTGTTCCTTTTTCCGGGGTTGGATAACGGCTATAATAAAAACCATTTCCTTTCCATGATGCTCCCGAAACTTTTACCCATGCCAGTGAATCGGGTAAATACTTAAGTGTTGTCATATCCATTACAAAAAAAGTACGCCAATCGCTTCCGCCTTTTGTTTTTCCGATCACTGCATACTTGCCATCTTTTGAAAGTGCAAAAGCACCAAGCCCACTTGTGCCATCTGCAGAAAATTTATTGGGATCTAACACCAATTCCGGTTCTCCATTTAATCCTTTCTGGCGATACAGCACACTTTGATTTTGTAACCCATCGTTTTTTGAAAAATAGAAATATTCATTTTTTCTTGATGGCGAGCTGTACTTAGGATAATTATTTATTTCTTCCAGTCTTTTTAGCCATTGTGCACGATAAGGGATCTTGTCAAGAAATCCGAATGTCACTTTATTTTCTTCTGTCACCCATTGTTTGGTTTCTTCACTTCTGTCATCTTCCAGCCAACGGTAAGGGTCAGCTACCATCGTACCATGATAGTTAGTCACCGTATCCACTTTTTTTGTTGCAGGGTAATTAAACTGGGCAAACAAAAAAGCCGGCAAAAAATAGATCAGCGATAGAAAAAACCTTTTCATATGTGTGTTTTTTTTATTGTTTACAGGTTAATAAAATTAGGGATAAGCAATTGTAAAAAATTGATTTACTGATAAAGGGCAAACAGCGGGGATAAGTCACGTGTAAAAAAAACACGATAAAAAAACAAAACATTATTTTTGGCGGCCGGTTAACCTTATAAAATTCAAACAGTTGTTTGTTTTTTCGTTTAACCTTTAAAACTGCTATGGTAAATAAAGTAACAAAAATTGGAGTTCTTACATCCGGCGGCGATGCACCCGGCATGAATGCAGCTATCCGTGCTGTTGTAAGAACAGGGATCTATCATGGTTTGGAAGTATATGGGATCTTGCGCGGCTACCAGGGGATGATCGATGATGATATTATTAAAATGGAAACCCGGTCGGTAGCAAATATTATCCAGCGTGGTGGTACTATTTTAAAAACGGCCCGGTGTAAAGATTTTTTTGAATACGAAGGAAGACAAAGAGCATATGATAATTTAAGAGCCCGGGATATTAATGGTCTTATTGTAATTGGTGGCGATGGTTCTTTTCGTGGTGCAGTAAAGTTTAGCCAGGAATTTGACATCCCTTGCATTGGTCTTGCAGGTACAATTGATAAAGATATTTATGGAACTGATTTTACGATCGGGTTTGATACTGCAGTGAACACAGCCGTAGAAGCGATCGATAAAGTAAGGGATACCATGGATGCCCATGATCGAATTTTTATTATTGAAGTAATGGGGCGTGATGCAGGATATATTGCTTTGCATAGTGGCATTGCCACTGGTGCTGAAAATATTTTGATACCAGAAAGAAAAACTGATATCAACGATATGATTGCATCATTACAAGAAAAAGAAAGAAGAAAAAAATTAGTAAACCTCATCGTGGTTGCTGAAGGTGATGAATTTGGCGGCGCCAATGAAGTACATAAGATCCTGAAAGAAAAAATGCCACATGCAGAAATAAGGGTTTGTATACTCGGTCATATTCAAAGAGGCGGCTCCCCTTCATGTCTTGACAGGTTAATAGCCAGTCGTATGGGCTTTCATGCTGTGGAATCTTTAATAGAAGGAAGACACAATGTGTTTGTAGGAATTATGAATAATAAAATGCATTATATACCGCTGGAGAATGCTGTAAAAAACAAAGTAAAGATCAGCGAAGAGTGGTTGAGGATCGTGAAGATATTGGCAAGTTAAACCCCCGTCCCCTAAAGGGGAACTTAGGTCGATTGATATAAAAAATGTTTGAAAGTTTTCTCGAATGAAAGTAATAATTGTGTAACCAACTTTTGTAGCTCTATTCAACTTCTGTTGCGTCGCACACTTCAACTTTCGATTCTTTGATCAACTGGATAGAATATTAATTAAATAACAAGTAACCAGGAACCATACAATGAGTAAAAAAGCAGCAAAGTATTTTCAAAAATCAATGAACAAAGAAGCTGGTGTTCAGCATACGAATCATCGCACAAAAATTGTAGCGACTGTTGGGCCCGCTTGTGATACATACGATAAATTACTTGCACTTGTAAGAGCAGGAGTAAATGTATTTCGATTGAATTTTTCTCACGGCTCACATGAAGACAAAGGAAAGATCATTGAGCATATTCGTAACATAAATAAAAAAGAACCTTACAATATTGCCATACTTGGCGATCTGCAGGGGCCTAAATTGAGAGTAGGAGAAATTGAAAACGGTCACATTGAAGTTATCGAAGGCGATATTCTCACTTTCACCAATGAAAAAGTTATTGGCACTAAAGAGAAGATCTATGTCTCTTATCCCAATTTTCACAGTGATGTAAAAATCGGGAACACTATATTAATCGATGATGGAAAATTAGAAGTTAGGGTTTTAAGCATTGAAAAAAATAATGACGTAAAAGTTGTTGTAACGCTTGGTGGAGCTCTTTCTTCTAAAAAGGGTATCAATTTACCAGACACAAAAATCACTTTACCAGCATTGACGGATAAGGATCTTGTAGATCTTGATTTCATCATTGAACAAAAATTAGATTGGGTAGCACTTTCGTTTGTAAGAAATGTAAAGGATCTTATCATTCTTCGCAATAAGCTGGAGGAAAAGAAAAGCAAAACAAAGATCATTGCCAAGATCGAGAAACCGGAAGCAGTAGAAAACATCCGCGACATCATTGTAGAGTCTGATGGCATCATGGTTGCCCGCGGTGATCTCGGTGTAGAATTACCAATTGAAAAAGTTCCATTGATCCAAAAACAAATTATCAAAAAATGTCTTCATCGTGCTAAGCCGGTGATCGTTGCTACACAAATGATGGAAAGCATGATAGAGCGAACAAAGCCAAATCGTAGCGAGATCACTGATGTGGCTAATGCTGTACTGGAAGGTGCGGATGCTGTAATGCTGAGTGGAGAAACAGCAACAGGTGCACATCCTACATTAGTAGTGGAAACGATGGTAAAGATCATTGAAGAGGTAGAAAAAACAGATTATAATTATAGCCTCGAAGATGAATTGGCACCACAACCACATTCACCATCCTTCTTAAGTGATGCAGTTTGTTATAATGCATGTAAACTTGCAAAAGATGTGGAGTCGCAGGCTCTTATTGGAATGACACAAAGTGGATATACTGCTTTTATGCTTAGCAGCTATCGTCCCAAAGCACCTTTGTATATTTTTACAAAAGAAAGAACACTGGTAAATCAACTGAGTCTTAGTTGGGGAGTAAGAGCTTTCTTTTATGATGAAGAAGAAAGTCTGGATGATATTATTTTTGACCAGATAGAAATACTTAAACAAAGAGGATTTTTAAAAACCGGCGATGTTGCTGTTAGTACCGGCAGCACCCCTGTACATCTTCATCTACCAACCAATACACTCAAGATCACGAAACTTGATTAAATAAAAAAGCGTCACCGAAATTCAGTGACGCTTTTTCTTTCAATCCCTTTTACCGCCACAAGACAAGAATGGTTGCAGCAAGCATATGACCTATTACATGGTACCCGTTATTGATCAGGTATAGATTTGAAGGTTTGTTTTCATAAACATAAGTGATACTTACCGCAGTAGTCGCAAACGCAAAACCGGTAAGCAGACCAAGTTTTATTCCATATAAAAAATTATCTTCAAAACCGACCATATGAATAAGAACGGAAAGCCCAAAGCAGACTATAAAGATCAGTAAGAAAGTAGAAGCCATCATTTTCCCCATTCCATTTTTTAGTTCGGGGTTATTCGTATCAAGTTTTATAAGTTGAGCCCATTTAGTACCAAAAAGAGCTTTCGAATACCAAACGGCACCCAATATAAAATAGCCGACTGTTGCCACTAAAATTGCCCACCAATTAAGGTGCGAGAAGATCGCAGTGTTCATGTTAGTTAGTTTTGTCCAAAGGACTCCTTCGGAGGTTTGAATGTAAAAGCTATAAACAATAAATGGAACTGCAAAAATTGCTTTATAATAAAAAATCCCGTCTTGCCTAGGCGAGACGGGACTCTTGATTGTTATCAATTCAATTTATAATTTTTTAATTTTTATATTTCTGAACCAAACATTGCAGTCATGATCTTGTAAACAGATCTTGCCTTTTTTAAAAGTACCGAAGCCGGGCCATTGTTTAAATTTACTCGCGGCTATCATTTTGTTCCAATTATCATCCCACATAGTTGTAGAAACCACGTTCTCGCCATTTAAGAAAAAATCAAGTTTGCCATTCAAACTTTTTATTTCTACCTGGTTCCATTCTAACGCCGGCTTTACAGTTTCTTTACTACAACTGATCAGGTCATACAGATCACCAGCACGATGTTTAGGATATTTTCTATCCTCGTGCCGTTCATTATCGAGTATTTGCATTTCTGGTCCTGTCCAATATGGCTTAGGATGCGCAGCATCTTCCTGCACATAAAATAAAATTCCGCTATTCCCTGCAGTGTCGATCTTCCAGTCAAGTTTCAGATCAAAGTTGTCATACTCCTCGTCAGTAACTATATCTTGTCCTATTGTATCTTTTTTCTCTGACCCGGCATATTTAAGATTACCCTCTTCAACTTTCCATAAATTACCAACAGGGCCTCCTCCATAGTTATGCCAGCCGTTAATAGCAGTTCCGTCAAATAATAATTTCCAGCCATCTTTTTGCTCTTCCTCAGTTAATAAGGGATTATTATTTGTCACGGGTTCTGTTTTTGTTTCTTCTTTTTTTGAAGAACGATCATTGCATGCAATAAGTGACGCTGCCAATGCAAAAATTAATATTTTTCTCATGTAGAATTATTTTTTTAACATCAATACATATTTAGCTACTGTTTCAGCATCATCCTCTGAAAGTGTTGGATGCGCAGCCATAGGTACCTGTCCCCAAACACCAGAACCACCATTGATTATTTTATGTGCTAAATATTTTACAGCAGTATCTTGCCCCGCATATTTTGCAGCAACATCTCTCCATGCAGGACCTATATTCTTTTCGTCAATTTTATGACAGGTGAAACAATCACTCCCTGCAACGATCTCAACGCCCTTCTTGTAAACCGGATCTTCAGTAACATCTGCTACTTTTGGTTTTTCTTCCGTGCTACCACCACCTCCACCGCACGAAGTAAGTGTAGCAACTACCATGGCCATAAAAACTACTTTTTTCATATTGTTTATTTTTTTAAAGTTCGTAAAGGTATTATTATTCTACTCCTAAAACTCTACGGTTAAATTTTTCATCACTTGATTGTCCGGCAAAATCATCAAAGGCTTTTTCTGTAACACGGATGATATTCTTTTTGATAAAATGAGCTCCTTCCCTGGCGCCATCTTCAGGATGCTTAATGCAACACTCCCATTCCATCACGGCCCAGCCACTATAATCATACTGTGTCAATTTGCTAAAAATTGTTTTGAAATCAACCTGTCCATCACCTAATGAACGAAAGCGGCCCGCTCTATCAACCCAACCCTGGAAACCGCCATACACACCTTGTCTCCCTGTTGGATTAAATTCTGCATCTTTTACA
>VBAS01000174.1 GCA_005882975.1 Bacteroidota bacterium
TTTCGCCTCTGTAAAGGGCGACACAATTATTAATTACAAGAAATTTATTGATTCGTTAGGTTGCAGCGAAATCAGCTACCGGCTTATTTTTCAAAATGAGGCTAAGATTGATAGTGTATGGCAGATGAACAAAGAATTTAGACTTACAGATAAAGCTTTTCCGCTGTCCAATGGTAAACTTAAAATATATGCTTCTGATATCAAAGGAGTATCTGCAGACAATTTTGTTTTTGATTATGCAAGGAAGTATAGGGAAGCGGGAAATAAGCCCCCTGATTTACGGGACTTACTTGGGAAGGAAACTGTTTATACTTCCTATGACAGAAACAGGTATGCTTCGGCTTCAGTCTGGATGCTCTCCATCGGCATAGATGATTACGGAAATATAAAATGCAAAAACAGTAAATCTGATGCGGTATCTTATGTGGAGTATTTTAAAAACCAGTTCCGGAAGTTTAACCAAAATTCAGACGATTCCATATTTAATGCATGGACTCTGCTTGATAAAGATGCAACAAAAGATTCCATTCTGAAAGTGTTGAAAGAAATTGCAACCCGGTCAAGCACCCACGATTATTTTATTTTCAATTTCAGCGGGCAGAGTAATTTATTTACTCCGGATTCCATTAACTATTTTTTTCCTTATGATGTTTCGGGATATATTTTTACCCCGAAGAACCGCAAAACCGGCGACACAATAAATGTGCTCAATAGCATGATATCTCAGAACCTGCTCCAGGAATACATTCAACTGATACCGGCTACAAACCAGCTTTTTATTTCAGAGGCGGGTCCGTCGGAAAAATTTAAAACAGAATTCATTAAAAGCCTGATGAATAATTCTATTGCTCTGGCCGGTATCCTGAATAAAAACCGCGTTATTATCGTTCCTAATAATTATGGTCTGGATGATTTTAACTGCGGAAACAGAAATGTCGGGAAAGCGCCACTAAACTACGCCATTACCACGCTTGATACCGCTTACAATATCTACAACTTGTTTGACGAAGGAGAAAAAGCAGACAGGGTAGCCTATCTTCTTAAAACAATGCTTTTCCAATGTCAAAGCAGTATGATCAATGAAAGCTACCTGGATGTTTTCTTTGAGAAAAAATTCCTAAAAGAACATGAATCCGTTTCTGGTTCCACGGACAATAAAACAAGAGGCATTAAACCCAAACAGGAAAAATTAAAAGAAATAGCTGGATTGACGGGAAAGCGTTATGCACTGGTGATCGGGACTAATAATTATAAAGGAGAAGGATGGTATGAATTAAGTAATCCTGTTTATGATGCTACTGAGGTAGCCAATGAATTAGAAAACTCCTATGGTTTTGAAGTAACCCTGTTGAAAGATCCTATCATGGATAGTATTTACAAGGCGATCAGGAATTATTATCTCACCCTCACCTCAAATGACCAGTTGATCATTTACTTTGCTGGTCATGGCGATTATGATAACGGCCTGATGGATGACGGATTTATTGTTTGTGCTGACTCTAAAGCCATAGACGATGATCCAGTACGAAACAGTTATATCCAGTATTCCAAACTGCAAAAGATGATCAACAAAATTCCCGCAAGGCAAATTTTATTGATGCTGGATGTTTGCCATGCAGGAGTGTTTGATGCAAATGTTCTCGGCAAACAACGGGACAATCCTGCCAGCAACATTACAAACAGGAACGTATTGGAGTTTTTAAAAGATAAAGCTCAATACAAAACACGGAAGATGTTAAGCTCAGTTGGTAAAGAGGCAGCTTTTGACGGTGGTGCCGGTAAGCATTCTCCATTTGCCAATCTATTGTTGCAGGTTTTAAGAACAAGAGGATCCGGATCTAATGGTTTGCTGACCTTGGCAGATATTTATTCGGTCTTACAAACGGCTAGTATGAATGAGTCTGCAACATTAAAGATCTCGCCTCATATTGCAGGATTTGGAGATAATGACCCAATGAGTGAATTTATTTTGATACCCACAGAAACAAAAAATTAAGGGAGACTTACTGAGATCAAACTATAACCCTTGATATGCAAAACCTACATCAAGAAATGAAACGATTGCAGTGGACTGGAATGTTTGGTAAATAAGGAAGAACAGATTGTCATCCTTATTGCGTGACGTTATTTTTAATATTATCTTAGGGGAGTACATTTATTCCTGAGCTTGTTAGTTCTTCCCGAAAAATCAACTTTTAATTTATAGCGAACATTTCAAAAAGACTGGCCACCAAACCCAGTTGCAAACAAATAAAATTTATGGCAAAGAAAGCAATATTGCTATTCCTGTCGGTAACAGTTTATAGCATGCTCTTTTCCCAGGTGAAAGAGCCGGCAGACTATACTGAGGCGCAAAAATTGTATAAAGAAAAAAAATACGATGCGGCATTACCCTTATTTATTAAAAGCATTTCACAGTTGCCCACTGCCAATAACGATGATTCTTTAGAGCTTGCTTCCTGTTATAACTACATAGGCCTTTGCTATTACATGAAATTGGATTTTACCAAAGCCCTTACCAATTATAAGATCAGCCTGAATTTATACAACACTTTAAACAGCCTGGATAATGCAGCCGTCCTTCTTACCAATATCTCTTTAAACTATAAAAATGCGAGGGAAAATAATAAGCCAATAAAAACCATAGCATTTGATTCCACCGATGCAGAAGAAGTTTATTTTTCGGTAAGCGAAATAAATTCTCTTACAAAAGATTCTGCAATCATTACTATCAATGAAGGAAAACTAGACGGTTTGTTCCTTGGTGCTAAAGGCAATATGGTATCTTCTTATGCTGTAGAAACAAAGTCTGACCGGGAAGCAAATGTGTTTTTAGGTTCAGCAACCATTATAGAATTATCTGATTACTCGGCCAAAGCTGTCATCTATTTCTATAAAAAATACATAGGTGTAAAGATCTACCCCAAAGATCTGTTAACGATAAAAGCGTATCCCGTAGCAGGCGTGCAAAGAAATGTCTTTTATGAAATGGCAAAACTCAATGTACTGTTCCTCGACAATGACCGTAAAGAAATAATAAGTACAAAGTCGATCCTTTTCAATACCAATCCTGTGCTCGAAGATGTTTTGTTGAAGGTATATACTAAACAAATAACTGATTTTTATAAAGACATCAAAGGATATGATACGTTACCCAATTTTGTCAGCATTTATAAAAATGGAAGATTCAAAGGATATGACCTCATTGACGCCTTCAAAATAACTGAAACTTTTGACCTTGCCGGTTTCTTCAATTTTGTAAAATCTTTTCCTGGCAAATACATGGGAACTGAATGGAAGATCAATGAAACGTATGCCACCTGGGTTTTGAACGAGGCTTTGCAAGGAGAAAAAAACAGAACCTGGTTATTGCCGGTTATTGAAAAAACCGAATTCGCTGATCTGGATTCCGTAATAAACAAAGCCGGCTTTTACATCAGGTATGACAGCTTATATCTTTGGAGCAGCAGGGTTACTGAATTACAAAACAATAATAACCTGGATGAAGCCGAACAGCTTTGTAATAAACTTTTATACATCGCAAAGAAACTAAAGGACACCCGTGCTGAAAGTGAATTTTATTATAGTCGTTCCTTTTTAAATGATGCACGGGGCAATAAGAAGCAGGCGATTGATGATGGCCGAAAGGCTTATAACGGCGATAAAACCAGCATTAATTATATGTATGCCCTCGCCAGCTTCTATGGCAAAAATGAAAATTTTGACAGCGCCTTTGTTTTGTACGAAAAACTATTAAAATTACTGCCGGGCAATACAAATGTGTCGGGTAATTATGGCTGGTATAAAATTGTAGCGGGTCAGTTTGATGATGCAATTCCTTTGTGTCGAACAGCCTATTACGGCGAACCGGGTAGTGTGGCATTTTCAGTAAATTATGGTCATTGTTTCCTTTTAAAAGGAAATATTGACAGCGCCAGGTATTACTATTTAAAAATGCTGGATAATCTTTCTGTTCCCTCGGATTATTATGATGGGCCAAAAAAAGATTTTGAATTATTTTTTACTAAAGGTTGGCAAAGAAAAAATGTAGGAGAAATCGCTGATTGGCTCGATACAGAGTTTAATGAGAAATATTATGCCATTACAGAAGGAAATGTTGTATGGGGAAAAGCTAAAAAATATTATAACTCCGACAAGTTCAAATCCGCTATTAACGAATGGCATAAATATATTTCACTATTTGACAAATCAAAAGATCCTCCTCTAAGCTTCATTCACAATGCCCAGAATTGGATTGGCCTAAGCTATGAAAGCATGAATATGTATGACAGTGCAATTGTGTATTATGAAACGGCGAATCAAATGGCATTGCAATACCTGGTTAAGGAGCGTAATAAATATACTACCAGCGATGATGACCTGATCGTAAACAATTATAAAAGGATGTTTAATTTTTATACTACTACAAAAAACGAAACAAAAGCACAGGAATACAAAGCACTTTATGATGCAGAAGTAAATAAGGTCAACGAGCTTTTCACCACACCACAATTGCATTTTATATGCGTTGGAGGGAATTCAATTACAGATGCAGTTTCTAACCAGGCAAATGCAAAATTGTTGTTTGATAACCTTGGCAAACTCAGTCGCGCCGACAGCAGTAATAAAAATAAATTATTAAACGGGGTATCATTAACAAAGGATAAATTATTAAATGCAATAGAGCAGGTTCGAAAAAATTCCAGGCCAGAGGATATTTTTATTTTTTATTATTCGGGTACAACCGCCAATGGCATAGAAGAAACTTTCCTCTCATTCAATCAGAAGGATTCCATTAACGGGAAGATTAGTTTGAATGAATTAATGAACAGTATCGACCTGGTCTACGCCCAAAAGAAAATGATCATAATGGATAAACCCAATCCATTGTTGTTATCCACCATTGCCTCAAAGTATACGGCATCTGTAAATACCTCTTCAGAAGTAATATTTGTTTGTCCCGGTATTGAAACACCCATTCAAAAAAACAATTGCTCCTTGTTCACAAACGAATTGGTAAATACGCTGAACGAGTTACAGAAAAAAGATAAATTTTCAGCCAAGGATTTTATCGACAAGGCATCTTATACTATTGGAAGAGGACAATATTATCTACCGGTTTTATCTTTTACATCAGGAAAAGATTTCCTTGTTTTTGAAAACAAAACAATTCCAAACGATAGCCTGCAATCAAGTGTTGCCACTCGTGGCATCAAAATAAACGGCAGCAATGGCAACAATGCTGATGTAAATATGGCTGGACCACAAAAAAATTATGCCCTCATTTTTGCAACCGATAATTACAATGAATTTCCAAAACTGGGTAATCCGTTGTTTGACGCCAAATCAATTGCCGACATGCTCCGCGAAGATTTTGATTTTTCTACAGAATTAATGGAGAACAAAACGTTGGAGGAAATTGAAAACACTCTAAGCGACTACAGGGATAAAAACTTTGGACCCAATGACCAGTTGTTTATTTTCTTTGCCGGGCATGGCATTTATTTCGATAAGGCCAAGATGGGATACCTTGTCGCCAAAGATTCTAAAGCAAATGATCCTAATAAAAAAACTTATCTCTCATACAGTGAACTGGGCACCATTTTCTTAAAGAACATTAACTGCAAGCGTATATTTTTAGTTTTGGATGCCTGCTTTGCCGGCTCTTTTTTTGATCAGGGTTCTGTAAGGGGAACGCCGGAAGAAATCGCTTCGGACAAATTGATATTGCTGAAAAATATGGCGACCAATAAGGCATTTTATAAAGGAGTTTCTTCGGGCGGAAAGCAATATGTAGAAGATGGTATACAAGGCCAGCACTCACCTTTTGCCCGTAGTT
This sequence comes from Bacteroidota bacterium, assembly GCA_005882975.1. Lineage (GTDB taxonomy): Bacteria > Bacteroidota > Bacteroidia > Chitinophagales > Chitinophagaceae > VBAS01. The sequence goes on from VBAS01000174.1 coordinate 5,840, forward strand.
TTATCAGTGTCTTATCTAATACAGCCCTTCGCAAAAACTTTGTAACAGCTGATGAGATCATTGGTGAATTAAAAAGTAACCCGCCTGGAACCACAGCGGTATGCGAAGGTAGTTTCCAATACTCCGACCCCCAGAGTCATTTTATTTTCGAATTAAAATCTCCTGTGAAAGGCTCGGTTAAGAAAGAAAGACTTGAAAAAAATGGAAAAGTAAGTCTATAAAAAA
>VBAS01000450.1:0-491 GCA_005882975.1 Bacteroidota bacterium
CGAGGAAGATTCACTCTTTATAACCGGGCAAGATAATTTGGGGAATAAAGTCCACCTTTAACTACACATCAGTTATTTTTCATCGGGACTATCATTTCAAAAGCAGGAATATCTACCTGGAACATTTGTTTACTGTTCAGATTCTCCATCTGGTAAGTACCTTTCATTTTTCCCATCTCAGTGCGAAGATTACAACCGCTGACATATTGATAACTTTCACCGGGCTGAATGGTAGGTTGTACACCTACGACGCCTTCTCCTTCCACTTCACGATTACTGCCATTACTATCAAAAATTTGCCAATTACGCCGATGTAATTTTACAGCATAAGCGTTGTGGTTCTCCAGCGTAATCCGGTAAGCAAACATGAATTCTGACTGGATCGGATTGCTATAGTCAGGCTGGTAGAATGTTTCAACACTCACCTGTACCCCCTCAGAGATGATACTGTTCATACCAATCAGTTTAGGTAAAAGTAACGAAAAAGGTTG
>VBAS01000450.1:529-2544 GCA_005882975.1 Bacteroidota bacterium
AGGTTGACGGGAGTAAATCTTGGAAGATTTTAGCCGCCAAGATGTAAATTTGCGACTTCACATTACACTTTTTAATTTTTCCCTTTATGAAGATAGCTGTAGCTCAAGGAGATGGTATTGGTCCTGAAATTATGGACGCTGTACTCCACATTTTTAAGGCAAACAAAACTCCGTTGGAATATGTGTTTGTAGACATGGGCAAATGGGTCTTTGATAAAGGATTCTCTAACGGAATGACTCCCGAATCAAAAGTAACCATCGAAAATCTTGGCATCTTGTTCAAGGGGCCCATGGAAACACCCAAAGGTAAAGGGGTAAAAAGTGTAAATGTGACAGCCCGGAAAACCTGGAACACTTATGCCAACAAAAGAGTATTCCAAACTTTACATGGAGTAGATACTGTTTTTAGCAAAGGGGGAATTCCGATTGATATAACTGTTGTGAGGGAAAATATTGAGGACACTTATGGTGGCATCGAACATATGCTTACACATGATGTAGCGCTAAGTCGCCGATTCATTACACGTCCAGGCAGTTTACAGGTAATCAAGTATGCATTTGAAATGGCAAGACAAAAAAATGCAAAGCGGATTACCTGCGGGCATAAAGCCAATATCATGAAAATTACTGATGGCCTGTTCCTTGAATGCTTTTATGAAGTGGCCAAAGAATATCCTGAACTGAAATCAGACGATGTGATCGTGGATGACCTATGCATGAAACTGGTTACAAGACCTGATATATTTGATGTAATTGTTTTAACCAATTTGCAGGGCGATATTGTTTCTGATCTATGTGCAGGACTTGTCGGCGGCCTTGGCTTTGCTCCTTCAGCTAATATCGGAGACCATATTTGCATATTTGAAGCTGTGCATGGTACAGCGCCCGATATAGCCGGAAAAAACGTTGCTAACCCTACTGCCCTCTTATTAAGCGGCATAGCCATGCTTCGTCATCTCGGCTATATGCAAAATGCAGCCGAGATAGAAAATTCATTGCTATATACATTGGAACAAGGGATTCATACCGGGGATTTTGGCGATAAAAGTATTCCTGCATTGAATACTACCCAATTTGCAGAAGTGATCATCAGCAATTTTGGGAAAAAACCTCACTTGAATGCCAAAGAACTTTTGCCAAACAAGCCTGCCATACAAACAGTCTTTAAGTTAGAAAAAAACCCGATGATGATTTCAAAGGAGATGGAAGAAGAAACCATATCTGGTGTAGATATGTTCATAGAAAGCGCTGAGCAACCGGAAATAATTGCCCGCAAATGCCAGAGGCATGGCGGAGTTAAGTTTAACATCATTAATGTAAGTAATCGTGGTACGCAGGTATGGCCAACCGGATCTGTATTTACCAACTTGGTCAATCAATATAATGTCAGGTTTGAGAGAATTGATGGATCGCCATTGAAGCAGCAGGATATTATTGGCCTTTATGTAAGTCTTAGTGGCGATTTTAAAATTTGCTCACTGGAGTTGCTAAATATGTGGGGAAATAAAAAAGCCTATAGTTTATCGCAGGGACAATAACTGATTGCTGACCTTATCTTATCAAATCTGAATGTCTAACGGTTTACAGGTACCATCACAAATTGCCGATATACTTTTATTGAAGAAAAGGTATCCGCCTGAACAGCAAAACAATATTCCTATTCCACAAACTATCCAGGGATTATTCATTTTTACTGATGATATTCATCCTGAAAAAATTTTTAAATTTTCTTTGTTTTAGAATATCCATTTTTCAAGAGCCATTGCAAAACAGAAGGTTGCCCGATGAAATCAAGGTAACAAGCTCAATGACCGTAAAGAATAAAAATGCAAACAAGTACAGTAATTCCCACACTAATGTTGCCAGTATCCAATTACTTGTAGTGTTGATATTTTAATTAATCAGCTTAAAATATTTAGCCGTACCGGCCGCAACAAGCAAGATACCCATTAGTATAACCTGCATGGGCCATCTAATTGACTGTTGTTCCTCATATACTTTTTTGAAGAAAAGAT
>VBAS01000451.1 GCA_005882975.1 Bacteroidota bacterium
GATCATGGAGTAGCCCATAATATTGATTTTATGAAAGCACATGAACTGCCGGCAGACTTTTGGTTCAACAGCCCAACAACCGACTCACTGAATAAAATGTTGCTCGCAAAATTCCACGTTGCCTCTCTGGTTCGCTCCACTATGAATTACCAGGTAAATTTTGATTTAAATAAAATAGCTGCGGAGAATTTGAACTTTGACATGATCAAGAATGCAACCGTTGACTATTTAATGAGACAACCCGGGGTTTCTTTTGCTGCGAATATGGACTTTATCGGAAGATATCCCATACCTAAGCGTTTGCAGGAAATGATGATCAATGGCTATTATTTCAAAAGAAGCGGGCAGGTACAAATAGTTTTGAATCCCGGTTGGTTTGATGCGTATAGCAGAACAGGAACGACACATGGAACCTGGAATCCTTACGATACCCATATTCCATTGCTTTGGTATGGATGGAACATTAAACCCGGTAAATTGAATCGCGAGGTATACATGACGGACATTTCCCCCACGCTTGCGGCTTTGTTGCACATACAGATGCCGAATGGCAGCATTGGGCATGTGATCGAGGAAGTGGTAAAGTAGTGAATGGTGAGTAGGCAGTAGTTAATGTCTGCTGAACTGCTTTTACAATTCACGACTCAGGACGACTCACGTTTCACGTAGTAACATCCCGATCTTCGAGAGATGATGATCGTCATGTTCGGCTATAAAAAAAAGATGATCGATCAATCTCATGGGCGTTTGCAATCGTGGATGCAGGGCTGATAGAGATGCTATAGCTTCATCGGCATCTTTTATCTTATCAATCAACTTACTTCTCGCTGAGGAAAATAGTTCTACTAATTTTCCAATCTCTTTTTTGTTGTGATCTGCTTCGTGAGTTTTAGTGTTTCGCAGATCGGCAGCCCTCAACATTTCCTCGCCTGAGAGGAAATCCACGATCCGTCCATACCATAACTCTTCAAGATCATATAAATGCCCCACCTGTTCTTTTGCCGACCATTCACCATTTGGCCTCCTTGTCAATAATTCTTCACTCTTGTTTTTTGTCATTGCGGCAATCCTCAGCAATGCCCCTTCTAGCCTCTCTATGATAACAGGAAATAAACCAACAGGAAAATTGAAATCAAACTTTCGCTCAAACCAAGGAGTTTGCGTGATCATAATCTATGTTTGTTGATGTTTAGTGCTGTGAGAATATCATCAAGATAGTCTGTTTGTAGTTGCTGAATTTCCAGCAACCGCTGGTTTTGATGAATGATCATGTGATCAATTTTTTCGTTTAGCAATTTTATCTCTTGTAATCATTTTGCGATCGTTTCCTGTCTTTTTCTTCCTTGCGGTTTTGGCTCATCATGATGACCGGCGCTTGTATAGCCGCAAGGCAGGATAAAATAAGATTGAGTAAAATAAATGGATAGGGATCAAATGGCTTTTTGACCAGAACAAAAATATTTATGGCCATCCAGAGAAGCAGGAACAAAAAGAAAAAGCCAATAAACGTCCAGCTGCCTCCAAAACTAGCAATCCGGTCTGCCACACGTTGACCATGGGTCAGGTCTTTGCTTAATTCCTCCTCAAGATCTTTTGAAAGCAGCTCATTCTTTGCAATGCTTTCGATCACTTGTTGTTCCATTTCGCTGATCTCGATATTTTCCTGCTTCAGCAGTTTGGCCATGTACTTCTTCCTGTATTCATTTAAACTTTCAATAGATATATATTCGTTATCAGTAAAATCGGGAAAGTCTTTTCTTATAAGATCAAGGATCTCTTTTTTCAGAAAACGACCTTTATATAATTCAGCTACAGGAAACTTTTTTTTGCTGATAAAGCAGGTGGCAGTATTCATGATATCAAATTTGAGGAAAATGAAGTTAAGGAGAAATGAAAATTTCGCCAGGACCCGACACTCTTAATAAATGGAATAGAGACAAAGTTCTTCATTCGTGTCGGGAGAAATAAAATTTTTCTCGTACCTGAAACCAACTTTTTCTAAAAGCTTAATAGAGGAAGAGTTTCCAGGAAGAACGATCGCTAAAATTTTCCCCATTTGAAGTCTGTTTAACCCATTGTCAATAATTTCTTTTACAATTTCGGAGGCGTATCCTTTTCCAGTATAATTTGGCAAACAGGCAAAACCTATGTCCGGGTGATCCAGGTAATCTCTTTTAAGAAGGCCACACATACCGACAGGCGTTCTGTCAGTTTTTAATTCCACCAGGCTCAAGCCAAAGCCGTTCGTCTCATAACTTTTCAATGGGCCGTTCATTAAATAATTCTTTGCCTGTTCGATCGTTTTTACATTTCTGTCGCCGATATATTTAATAAATCCATCTGTATTTAGCAATTGTAAAATGAATTCATCGTCTTCAAGCGTCAATGGCCTGAGAAAAAGTCTTTCGCTTTCGATCGCTTCCATATCAGATACCTTTTTTTTCTTCGTGCACGTAAGTGTTATTAACAATTTCTATCGGGATCCTGTTTTGTTTACACCAGTCGGTACACGCATCCAAATAAGCCTGCCATTTTTCTTTAGCCCAACCGGGCACAGAAACCAACCACTTCTGTTCGTCCGGGAAATAAACATGTAATGTACCCATCGCTATTTCGAGGATCAATACCCCTTCATCGCTGGCTGCCACGAGTTCTTCTTTCCAACCGGGGTTAGATTTTATTTGATTCATAAAAACACGGGAAGCCAATAACGGCATAGCAAACCTAATTAACTTTGAGTAACGGTCTTCTTCAAAAGGGATGCTAATGCAATTTAGGATTCCGCAGAGATGCTTTTTTACAGGATATTGACGCATGCAATGCACATGGTCACGTTGCGGGATATTTCTGTTTTAGAGCAGGATTTTCGGCAGGATCGTCCAGGGTACTATCTTATTATGTTGAACGAGAAAAGTATTGCAGTAATAAACAAAACGGATAAACCGGTTAAAAAGATATAGTCGGCTATTTTTTCAAGGTTTTTACTTTGTTTACCTGGTTTTCGCATCGAAAGAAATGACAGCAGGCAGCTTAGCATAAATA
>VBAS01000220.1 GCA_005882975.1 Bacteroidota bacterium
CTCTTCTTCCTTCTTTTTTACCTGCTGAATCGATAGCCTTCCAAACATCAGGGCGACCCGGCATGAACGTTGCCGTTACTGCCCTTCCAACTAATACACTATCGGGATTTATTACCTGCCAACCTTCCGCTACCTGGTAACCATAACCAGCATTTTTCATTACCGCCCATGCTTCTTCCACGCTTACGGATTTCATTCGTTTTAAAATATCATCCGGAACTTTTGGACGTCCATCAGCAAAGCGATCTCCTTTCCAAAAAGGCGTTAATGCGATCAATTGCTCTTTTGTTATCTGTACTTGCTGGCTATGCGATTGCTTAACCGATAGAATAACTATAAAAATCATTATGAACTTTAACCTTGACATAGTATAAAGATTTATGTTGATGAAATTTGTATTTCAACTTTTGATTTCTTTTTTTCTTCTTCGATGTCTTCTTTTGGTATCCGGTTATGCCACCAGCTTGCCAGTGTTGAACCCGTAACATTCATTACGGGTCCGAATATGGCAGGAGCCAATCCTGCAGTAGCTAATTTTCCCATTGACAACGCAAGGCCCGATGCAAGACCGGCGTTCTGCATTCCAACTTCCAATGCGATCGTTCTTGAATCTTTTTCTGTGAATTTTAAAATTCTTGCAGACCAGTATCCAAAAAAATAACCTGCAAGATTATGTATAAGCGTTGCTACTATCAATAAGGCGCCAACCTTCAAAAGATTGTCTCTTCCTGCAGCAGTGATAATAGTTATTATAAACGCAATGCCACCCATTGAAAGAAGTGGCATAGCTTTATCGAGCCATTTGAATTTCCCATGAATGAGATAATGAAAAGCAAGACCTGCTGTAACAGGAAGTATAACGATCTTAGTAATATCCCAAACCATACTCCAGAAATTTATTTCAACAAAACTTCCACCCAGCCATCGCATTAATAATGGTGTAAGAAAAGGGGCAAGTATTGTTGATATGGTGGTTACAGAAACTGATAAGGCAAGATTTGCTCTTGCGAGATACGACATTACATTGGATGCAAGACCGCTTGGGCAACAACCGACGAGAATAATTCCTGCAGCGATCTCATTGGGAAAATGAAATAAACTGGCGACAGTAAATCCAACAAGCGGCATGATGATATAGTGACCTACAACACCAATGATTATTCCTTTTGGCATTTTTATCACATTGGCAAAATCTTTTAAACTTAATTCCGTGCCCATCCCAAACATGATGAGCTGGAGTAAAGGAATGATCAATGCAGATAATTTGTAGTCACCGATCGTTTTAAAATATTGCGGATGATACATGGCAATACTAACTGCTCCAAGTATCATCATTGTGTAAGAAAGGCCTTTTAATGTTTTGCTGCCTCTAAATGCAAAAGCGATACTGAAAAAAAATGCCATCAGAAACCAGCCACTTATATTATGCATTTCTTTCAGGGAAAAAAATGCGAACAACAAAATGAAGATCGCTGCAAGACTGTAAAAGATCCGGGAAATATTTTTTGAATAACTCATAGATATTATTGAATGTATGATTAGCTGAATATCCTGTCATGCGAACGTTTATCATTCCATTGCGGTGTTGGTTCAAAATAAGTTTTATCTGAAGGATGAAGATGCTGTTTAACTACTTCATCATTTAACTCAATGCCCAATCCTGGCGCACTTAGCGGAAGATTTGCAAAACCTTTTGTTATTAACTTTCTTCCATCAGTAGTTTTTACTAAGCTTTCCCACCAAGGCAAGTCAATTGAGTGATGTTCCAATGCTAAAAAGTTTTGAGTCGCTGCTGCACAATGCACATTGGCCATAAAAGAAACCGGGGTTCCTGCCTGGTGCATCGCCATTGCTACACCATGTTCTTCTGCATAGTCACCAATTCTTTTTGTTTCCAGCAAACCACCGGATGTAGCCAGATCCGGATGAACAATATCTACCGCATGAATATCGATCAATGGCTTAAAATTTTTCAGCAGGTAAATATCTTCCCCGGTAAGGCAAGGAGTTTCTAAAGCATCAGACATCATTTTCCATTGGTCAGTCAGTTCCCATGAAACAATATCTTCAAGCCAGGCAAGCCTGTATTTTTCAACAGCTTTGCCAAGCCTGATACCGTTGTTAAAATCGAAATGTCCGTAATGATCTGTTGCCAATGGAATATCATATCCTAACATGCCTCTCACTGTATCTACTAATTTTGCCAACTCATCAAGGCCTTTATCGGTGATCTGTATTTGTGTGAATGGATGAAGTGTATTTCCATAAGACATATAATTACTCTGATCTCCCCACTGGGCAAGGTCACCCTGGGCATTTTGCCAGAACTTATCATTTACTAATGCTCCCGGTATTCCTTTAAGTTCCCCGATACCGAGGTCCATCTTCAACCATGTATATCCCTGGTCATTGATGCGGTAATTCATTAATTTTTTTTGTTCTTCGGGGGATCCGGCTTCAGGTGTATCTGCATATAACCTTATTTTATCACGATACCTGCCACCAAGCAATTGCCAACAGGGAACATTATATGCTTTACCACAAATATCCCATAGTGCCATTTCAACACCACATACGCCGCCGGCTTGCCGGCTTTGCCCACCGAATTGTTTTATTGATTTAAAAATTTGTTCTACGTTGCATGGATTCTGTCCCAGCAGGCGGCTCTTCAGCATTAAAGCATAACGTTCATCGGCGCCATCTCTAACTTCACCCAAACCATAAATGCCCTGGTTGGTATCAATGCGGATAATAGATGTACGACCAAGTACGGTTGTAGTAGCATAACGCAGATCTGTTATTTTTAGATCTGAAGGTGCACCGTAACGACTTATTTTCTGAGTACTTTGTGCAACGAGGTCTTCAATGGGTGAAAACATAAATGCACCGCCTAATGCAATGCCGCCTATCGCTGATCTTTTAAAAAACGAACGACGACTGTTTTCATTTTCTTCTTTTTTATTGATAACATCAGCAGTTATATCTTGATCTTTTAAACCAAGTTTCTTTAAATATTTTTCTGAAGGTGTCATAGCTGTATTATTTTAAGTTATTAATTATTTGGGTTATCGAATAGTGGATGCTGGATACTAGATACTAGATCCTGGATCCTGGATATTAGCATCAAGAATCCAGCATCTAGCGACAAGATTACCAGTTACGTTCTTTCATGAATTTGTCTAATTCTTCTCTCGTCATCGGCAGTTTATCTGGATTATCTTTTATCCATTGCAAAAAATCTTTTTTGATCTCGTCGGTCCATTGCGTGTCTATTTGTCCCGGTGTATATTTTCCTTCACGCAATCGCTGATGACCAAATTGATCCCTCAATGCAATGAATTCAGCATTTAATACAACTGTATCTAAAAGATGCGCAGGAATAAAAACCACTCCATATTTTTTTGCAAGCACCGCATCACCTGGTAAAACAGTTGCTCTGCCAATACGAATAGGAACATTAATACCGCTAAGCATCATCTGCTGAATATATGAGGGATCATTTCCTTTTGTCCAGGAATTGAAACCTTTGATCTCATCTAAGCCTTCCACATCTCTTACCGAACCATAAAAAATTACACCACGATGCGACTTAGCATAAATAGCATTACCAAGATTATCACCAATCAGAGTACCATCAGCCATTTTACCGTAGCTATCTGCTACATATATGTCTCCATCTTTCAATACATCAATGGGCCATGAATTTGGGGCGCCAATCCGTTTCTCATTCTTACCAACTTCTTTTATGATCTTATCAACGTCGGGACGCATTGGCATGTATTGTGCCGTCACTACTCTTCCCGTCATTACAGAATCGGGGAACTGGATCATCCAATCGCCTTCAAATTGATTTTGATATCCTTTATTGCGAAGCACTCCCCATGCTTCTTCTAAATGAACTTTCTTTAATCTTTCCAGCATCTTGTCAGACACTTTAGGTCTTCCATCAGGAAAACGTTCCCCCTTCCATTCAGGAGTTAATCCTTTTATCTGGTCAGGAGTAAGTGTGACCTGCTGTGCTGTTATTGTTAATGAGAAATACAACAGCATGAACATTTGCGACATTCGTTTTTTCATATAGCTTAGTTTTGTTTGGTTTAAAATTTATTTTTGCTTTATTGAAGATTAGCGATCTCTTCAAACTCTGGCGCCAGCTTTGTGCTTAAGCTTTCAAAGATTTTGAAATATTTCATATACGAATTGTGATTTTGTTTTTCTGGTAAGTATTCATCAGGCAACACAACTGTTTTTGCAGCTTCATCCAAATTTTTATAAATACCCATTTCCGTTGCAGCAACAAGGAATGCACCATAACTAACACTATGAAAATTTTGGCGCAGTTGTACAGGTTTATTAAAAATATCGGCGATCATTTGCGTGCAGAAAGGAATATTGGCAAAACTTCCATTGATAGAAAGTCGTTTGATACCACGATTTTCTTCCAGTGTTTTTCCAATACTGTAGATCTCGTAAAGTATTCCTTCAATAGTTGCCCGGATAAAATGTTTTCTTTCGTGTTTTATATTCAAACCAAAATAAGCTCCCTTTGCATTGGCATTCCATATCGGTGCTCTTTCGCCGAGTAAATAAGGAAGGAATAATAATCCTTCAGAGCCGGCCGGAACTTTTGATGCCTCTGCTATCAATTCCTGCATGCTGTATTCAATATCGAAAGGGTTTTTAAAATCACCGAATTGTTTTGAGAACCATTCGAAAATTATTCCGCCATTATTGGTTGGCCCGCCGGAAACATAACAACCTTCAGTAAGCAGGTAATTAAAAAAACGTTGCTTATCATCTTTTAAAACTTTATCACCCATGACTCTCACGGCACCACTATCTTCAATAGTTATTGTTGCTTTACCTTCTCCTTTCACACCATCACCCAATATTGCCATACAACCGTCGCTTGAACCAACAATTATTTTTGTATCAGCAGATAAACCTAATGAACTCTGGTACGCTTTCTTCAATTTACCCAATGGTGTAAATACAGGAACAAGATCGGGTAGCATAGCGGGAGTTATTCCCGCAAATTTTAATGCATCAGCATCCCACTTTATCTTATGAATATTTAATAAGCCCGTTGCAGAGGCTATACTATAATCAATAATGTACTCATCAGTAAGTTGTTTGATGATATAACTTTTGATGGATAAGAACTTATTTGTTTGCCTGAATCTTTCTTTATCGTTATTTTTTATCCAGGCTATTTTCATCAATGGAGACATAGGGTGTAATGGTGTTCCCGTGGCTGTGTAAATAGTTTTTCCCAGTGCTGATGTTTTTAATTTTTCTGCTTCTTTTTTTGCCCTATTATCAGACCATGTGATCGCATTTCCCAAAGGATTTCCATTTTTGTCCACTGCCAGTACACTATGCATTGATGCGCTGAAACAAATAGAAGCCACTTTATATTTCTTAGGATGAATATGTTCATTCAATAAGTTTTTTAATGCATACAACATAGTGATGAACATTTGGTCAGGGTCCTGTTCACTATGATCCGGTTGCGTGTGAAAAGTAGGATAGTAGCCCCGCTGCGAACCAATGACATTACCGTTCAGATCAAATGCAAATACTCTTACTGCATTTGTGCCAAGTTCAATGGTGATTATACATTT
>VBAS01000221.1 GCA_005882975.1 Bacteroidota bacterium
AAACAAAATGATATAAGCAATACCTGGTTCATTGATCAGCCAATTGGTGTAATTTATGGTTATAAGGCGCTTGGATTATGGCAACCGAGCGATAAAACAGAAATGCAGGCATTTAATGCTAACGGTAATGCGTTTTCTGCTGGTAATGTAAGGGTTGAAGACGTTAACGGGGATCACAAAATTGATGGAAATAATGATCGTCAGATAATTGGCTGGACCAGGCCTCGTTGGATAGTTGGTATGACAAATACAGTTAACTATAAACAATTCGAATTTTCTATCTTTTTATATGGACGATTGAACTATATGTACAATTACGGAGGTGAAACAGAACCGGCACGTTATGTTACCAGGAAGATCGATTATTATACTGAAAATAATCCCAATGCTGAATTTCAAAAGCCCATCTTCAATGCGGGTGGTGCACCACTTGATCCTTATTATGCCTCATTAGGTTATTTGCATGCTTCATTTATTAAGATCCGAAACATATCATTGGGATATAATTTTAAACCAATTGCTAAAGCGGGAGTATCTAACTTAAGAATTTATGCACAGGTGCAAAACCCGGGGATGCTTTACTCCCAGATCAAATTCCGTGATATGGATGTAGTAAGTCCAACCTGGAACAGAGGCTATACGCTTGGAATCAATGCATCATTTTAATAATAATCAAATTGAATTATATGAATAAGCATAATATTTTTAAAAAATTAATAATTTTTGCAGGAGTACTTCTTATTATTCCCTCTTGCAAAAAAGAATTTTTGGATGAAGAACTTACAACGGCACCCAATAATGAGTTTTATAAAACTGATGCCGGCATACAACAATTGGCCGTAGGTACGTATTACCAGGTTTTTGAGGTTCCGACAAACGGGGAATGGTATTATTGTGCAACTAATTATGGAACGGATGAATTTCATATTGGTGGCGATCCCTCTAATTCACCCTGGAATAATTATGATGCAACTTTTAATCCCGGACTTTCTAACAATGGTAATTTGCAGGGAGTCAATAATCAATGGGATGCCCTGTATATAGGGATCGGAGATGCTAATTTGTTAATACAAAACGCTACAAATAGTACTTCCACATCCGATGCTATTAAGAAGACATCTTTAGGGGAAGGATATTTTATGCGGGCATATTGCTATTTAAGATTGGTAAGTCAATTTGGTGCTGTGCCGCTTAAGTTAACACCATCAACAACTGTTGAATTGGAATTTACAAGACAAGATCCAAAAGATATATACGCTCAGATAGTTAAGGATCTGCAACAGGCATCTACTCTGTTACCAACTGCAGGAGGCCCTTCTCGTATTACAAAAGATGCCGCAGATCATTTTCTGGCAAAAACATATTTATACAGAGCAAGTGAAATAAATAGTTCATGGAACTCTTCTACTATAGCTGCAGACTTAGCGGCTGCTGTTACTCTTTGTGATGGAATAATCTCCAGGCACCCATTGGCTGCCGATTTTAAAAGTATATGGAATTTTACAGGTATCAATTCAGCAAATGAAACGTTGCCGGAAATCCTTCTTTCTGCTCAATTAACCAATGATGTAACTACCAATCTTGGTACAGGAAATACTCAACATTTATATTTTGTTTCCAGGTATGATATCCAGGACCAAATGGCTCGTGATCTGACCGGCGACAGACCTTTTAGCAGGATGGCGACCACTTACTACGATTACCGTTTATATGATATGGTTAATGATTCAAGATTTTGGAAGTCCTTTAAAACTAAAAGCGCTGTAAACGGTACAACTACTGCTCCAAATATTAAAGGTGACCTTGGAATTATGTTTGTAATTAATCAGCCAGGCGATACACGATTCCCATTATCAAAAATTAGTAAAGGCACAATTGGTACGACAAATTCTCTTGTTAACGATGTCAATGGTACCGGGAGACCAATACCGACCACCTATGTAGCATATCCTAATGGCAGAACAACAGATGGTGCGCTGAATACGGATCTAACAACGGCGTATCAAGCTTTTCCATCTTTAAGTAAATACCTGGATGGTTCAAGAAATGCTTTGAATGATGTTCAGGGTCATCGGGATTTTATTTTAGCCCGTTCAGCAGAGACATATTTAATTGCTGCTGAAGCAAAGATCAGGCTGGCTAAGGCTGGCACAGGTAGTTATGCAGATGCATTGCCTTATATTAATGCAGTTCGTACAAGGGGACAATTTGTTAATGGAGAAAGCAGATCTGCGTACAATGATGGAGGAAATACTTTACTGTCGGCCTCTCTTCAACCAGCAGGTGTTTCGAATTCATTTTATGCAGGAAATTCATATTACGAATCAAATAATATTCCGGTAACTACAGCTGCTTCGGCAAGTTTGGCTATTGCTGATGTTAATAATTTACCTGCACAAGATCAATTTATCATTAATGCTTTAGCACTATCTAGTCAATATGATAAAATGCTATGTCTTGTGTTAGATGAACGTTCCCGTGAATTAATGGGAGAATATCACCGCTGGGCAGATTTATCCAGAACGAAAACATTAGTTTCGAGAGCCAAGGCATTTAATGTTGAAGCCGCAACTACTATCGCAGATAAACATCTTTTACGTCCGATACCTCAAACATTTTTAGATGGAATACAAGCAAGCGGAGCTGCGCTGACTCCGGCACAAAAACAAACGATGCAAAATCCGGGATACTAAGCATAGATATAAGCAGCAGTTTTCGATTAATGAAAAGGGCCCCGAATGATCGGGGTCATTTTCATTTGAAGTAGTTTTAAAAATAAAAAATCATTTATATCATGAAAAAAGTAATTGGTTTCCTATTAACTTTTTACGGAATAACCGGCGCATTTGCACAGCAAAAGTCAAATGATGTAACTACTCCGCTTCATTTGATGAAACCAGATTACGCCGTTCCTTATGGTGCACCGTCAAAGGAAAATGTGAAAGCAGTTCTTAACAAAATATTTAATTATTTGGATGCTGTTACTCCGGCACAAATGATCAATAAACAAACCGGCGAAATTGTTGATGACATAAACAAGTTAGACACGAATACGAACTTGAAGAGTGGTGATTTCCGTTTGACAAGTTATGAATGGGGAGTTACTTATTCAGCCATGCAAAGAGCAACGGAAACTACAGGGGATAAAAAATATTCGGATTATGTAAAGACAAGGTTTGATTTTTTAAGTATATGGGTTCCGGCAGTAAAACAAAAATTTCCTCTTGAATTTATACAAAGACAAAAATTATTTAATCAGCCGATAGATCCACATGCACTGGATGATGCCGGCGCCGTTTGTGCTTCAATGATAAAAGCACAACGCAGTGGCTTAAATAATGATCTGCGTCCGTTGATCAATAACTACATCAATTATGTTTTCACAAAAGAATACCGATTTAAAGATGGAACCATAGGTCGAAATCGTCCCCAGAAAAATTCTTTGTGGTTGGATGACTTATATATGTATATACCGTCAGTGGCACAAATGGGTAAACTAACTGGAGATAAAAAATATTTTGATGATGCAGTGAAGCAGGTATTGAGTTACAGTAAAAGAATGTTTAATAAAGAAAAAGGTTTGTACATGCATGGCTGGGTTGAGAGCATGCAAGTTCATCCGCAGTTTCATTGGGGCAGAGCCAATGGGTGGGCACTGTTGGCTATGAGTGAACTTTTAGATGTGTTACCAGAAAGTCATGCAGGCAGAAATGCAGTGCTCCAGCAATTTAAAGATCTTGTAAAAGGTTTGGCAACTTATCAAAGTGGTTCAGGCTTCTGGCATCAATTATTGGATAGGAACGATAGCTATTTGGAAACATCCGCAACAGCCATCTATGCTTATTGCATTGCGCATGCTTGTAATAAAGGATGGATTGATGCAATGATCTATGGGCCAATGAGCATACTTGCATGGAATGCTGTATCAACGAAGATCAATGACAAAGGACAGGTAGAAGGAACATGTGTAGGCACCGGCATGGCATTCGACCCTGCGTTTTATTATTACCGGCCTGTAAATGTTTTTGCGGCGCATGGTTATGGTCCCGCAATTTTAGCCGGCGCAGAAATAATTGAATTATTAAATAATTATTCGTTTTATATAAACGACAGTTCATTGCAATTAAAAGAAAAGATTAAATGAAAAAACAATAATTGTTTATAGGTTTGATCTTAAGATCCGGCTAAGCAATAACTAAAATTTTATTCAGGACTGTACAGGATACCAAACCAGCTGTTTCATCATTACTTTATAGCTACAAAATTGCTATATGAAAATCACAAGATCTGTTATCGGTGCCTTGGTGCATCTTACATTCTTCATACATCTTTTTGATCTTTTGAATGCACAGCCCCAAATGGAAACCGGCGGGCAAAAAATGCCTGCAGAATGGATCGATAAAGACACTCATCATAAAATAGTAAAATTATCTTCAGGGCTTGAAGGCAACAGCCTCAGCTTTTATTTTCATAATAATCCTTTTATTGGTAACGAGATGATATTTTATAACAGCAGCAAACAGAACCCGGCTGAAGTTACCGATATGAAGAAGGAAGAAACCAAAAATGAAAATGTAAACAACAAGCAGGTCTATAGCATTGACCTGGCAACACGAAAGACAAAACAACTTACTTTCAGAAATTCCCCAATGAATGGAGAAGTAGTGTGTGAAAAGACACAAACCGTTTTTTATCAAATACAGGACAGTGTTTATTCTCTTAATATAAAAACAGGGAAAGAAAAACTGGTATTTGTTTTTCCGAAGGATTTTGAATCTTCAATTTCAGCGGTAAATGTAAATGGTACCCTACTTGCAGGTTCAAGAGCCACTGATGCTGAAAAAGAGATCTTGAAAAATAATCCAAACAAAAGTGATTTCTTCAATTTGATCTATGATGCTCATTTGCCAAAAACTTTATTTACCATAGATGTAGAAACCGGCAAACTGAATAAAATTTTTACTGATAGTGCATGGCTTAATCATGTTCAATTCTCTTCTGTCGATCCATCGTTATTAATGTTTTGTCATGAGGGTCCCTGGCATAAAGTGAACAGGGTATGGACGATCGATGTGAATACAAAGAAGATCACACAGGTTCATCACCGAACCATTGAAAATGAAATTTGGGGACATGAATGGTTTGGTAAAAGTGGAAGAACGATCTGGTTTGATCTGCAACAACCGAAGGGACAAACTTTTTTTGTTGGTGGGTATGATGTAGCAACAGGAAAAGAAAAAAAATACAGCGTGGAGCGAAATGACTGGAGTGTTCATTATAATTCAAATGCTGATGAAACCTTGTTTGCGGGTGATGGTGGAGATCCCGGAGCAGTTGCGAAAGCACCCAATGGCCAATGGATAAATTTGTTTACGCCTAACGGTAATAAATTTGATACGGAGAAATTAGTGAATATGAAGCACCATCAATATAAGCTTGAGCCAAATGTTCATTTTAGTCCTGATGGAAAATGGATCATCTTTAGGGCGAATTTTGAAGGCGAAGCAAACGTGTATGCGGTTGAAATAAAAAGATCATGACTGTCCAAATGAGAATAAAAATTGTTTTAGTAATCGCAATAAACTGCTTTCTTCAAAATTCTTTTGCACAAATAAAATGGCCTGCGATAACGC
>VBAS01000222.1 GCA_005882975.1 Bacteroidota bacterium
GCTGAATATTCTTCCTTCGCAAACAGCAAGAGAATTAAAAAAATATGGCACTGCTAAAACAAGACGCTATGAACTCGTCACAATTCTGTTCTCTGATTTTGTGAACTTTACACAGGCAGCAGAAAAATTGTCACCGGAAAATCTTGTAAAATGTATAGACGAATATTTCCGGGCTTTTGATGAGATCATCATTAAAAATAAAATTGAAAAAATAAAAACGATAGGTGATGCTTATATGGCTGCCGGTGGTGTTCCCGTAGCTAATACAACAAACCCTGTTGATGTAATAAATGCAGGGTTAGAAATTCTGGAACATGTAAAAAAACAAAACAATCCTCTCTTCAATCTTCGTATCGGTGTTCATTCAGGTCCTGTAGTGGCCGGGATCGTGGGGATTAAAAAATTTGCTTATGATATATGGGGCGATGCAGTAAATATTGCCTCCCGTATGGAAAGCAGCGGAGAGTCAGGGCGATTAAACATTAGTGGCTATACTTACGAATTAGTAAAAGATCATTTCACTTGCTTCTTTAGAGGTAAAATAAAGGCTAAGAATAAAGGAATAATCGATATGTATTTTGTAGATGAAGAAAAGTCGATTGATATTTAACTGTATCCCATAGTTACAAACTAAGCATAACGACTCTAATTTTTTTAAATATTCTTTATTGATTTGAAAAAAGAAGGAACACTATCAACAACGAGAGTTATACGTCAATGCTCTACAGGCAAATTGCCTGAGGACGGGATCATTAACCCATCATATGGACCAGGATAATAAATGTATGTTATATCAACTTCATGTTGAACATATACCTGGACCCTTGAATAAACAATACTTGATCCTTCGACCTTTAGTATCTTAACATTAACACCATCCAATGTTTGTTTTTGGCTATCCCAACCCAAGGGCCAGCCTCCACCATTCCTGACTTTTATCTGTGCGCCTTTTGGCATAAAAAAAGTCATCCAAAACTTAACATTCCAACCACTTTCAAGTGTTCTCCATCCACCCGCTGTGACATGTTTTGTTTTCTGAATTGCCATGTGTAAATATTGTTAGATAAATTTAAGCACATTAATTCAAATTCAGTTTCTTGATCTTCCTGTCCGCCCGTGGTATTGCCCTGCTTAAATCACAATGACTAGTCCTGAAATAGGTTTAAAGTAAAAATCATGGCCAGACGAGTTTTTTATCTTTTCAAAAGAAGATTGTTTAACAATTCCCATCAATAGCACCAGAAAAAATCCACATTCTTCTCTTCTAAAAATTAAATTAAGATCTAACCGAACAAAATTTCCTTGTTTAATGTTTATATAAAAAATATTAAACAAGAAAAATATGAAAAAGAAAAGCTTCTTTATTAATTCTGCGATGCTGGTTGTAATGGGTTCTTTGATCTTTAGCAGTTGTAAAAAAGATGACACTGCTGCCAAATCCAATACGATCACCGATGTTGTTGTTTCGGGTTCCAGTTTTACAACACTTGAATCAGCTGTTATTAAAGCGGACTTGCAGGCCACATTAAGTGGTACAGGACCTTTTACTGTTTTTGCTCCCGATGATGCAGCTTTTACAGCATCCGGTATTACAACAGCAGTATTGAATTCACTTACGGCGACACAAGTGAAAAATATTTTACTGTATCATACTATCGGCTCTAAAATATTAGCAGCTGATGTTCCAGCAGGTCCCAATGCAAAAGTTATTACTGCCGGTGGCGACTCTGTGTTTGTAACTAAAAACGCAACAGGTGTTTACATCAATGGAATAAAAGTAAACACTGCTGATGTACCAGCAGATAATGGAGTGATCCATATTATCGGCAAAGTGCTGGTACCTGCAAGTGGTAATATTGTTGAGACTGCAGTGGCCGGTGGATTAGATTCTTTGGTAAAAGCTGTAACAAGAGCAACCACGGCACCGGGTGGTGATCCTACACTTGCTGCTACTTTAGGCAGTGCAAGATTGACCGTATTTGCTCCCACCAACGCAGCATTTACACAACTGCTTACAGCATTAGGGTTGACAAAGATTGATAACATTCCAGTAGCTACATTATTAGCTGTGCTCAGATATCATGTAGTAGCTGGTCGTGCTTTTTCTTCAGATCTATCTAATGGAAACCTGGCTATGCTGGCAGGAGGAAATACAACGATCAATCTTTCCAACGGGACTAGCGGTGGTCCTACTATCACTGGAAATGGAAATGCATCTAACAAATCAAATATCATCGCAACAAATATTGTGTGCAGAAACGGTGTAGTACACCTGATCGATCGTGTGTTATTGCCATGATAATATCAACCCCGTAAGAATAGTAATCTATTTTAAAAAAAATAAAAATTAAAAAATCATGAAAAGAATTTTTTCGTTTGCAATTGTGCTGATAGCTTCTTTTTCAACTTTAACTATCTATGCGCAAAAGAAAGACATCGTTGATATCGCCGCAGGTTCTGAAGCTCATACTACATTGGTAGCAGCTTTAAAAGCCGCAGATCTTGTAACGGTCTTAAAAGGCAAAGGACCTTTCACAGTTTTTGCACCCGTGAATGATGCGTTTGCAAAATTACCAGCCGGCACAGTCGATTATTTATTGAAAACAGAAAATAAAGCAACTCTTACAAAGATCCTTACATACCATGTTGTAGCTGGTGATCTTGATGCAGCTGCAGTATTGGCAGCCATTAAAAAAGGAAATGGCTCCGTTACATTAACAACAGTGAGCGGAGGTAAATTGACCGCAACCCTGGATAATGGCAAAGTAAAACTAACTGATGAAAAAGGTGGTTCAGCTTATGTCACCACCACTGATCTTAAAGCAAGCAATGGCGTGATTCATGTGATTGATGCTGTTGTGTTACCGAAATAACCATTCGACCTTTCCTTTTTAAAAAGCCCTCAAAATTCTGAGAGGGCTTTTTAATTTACTATATAGGGAACCGTTAAAACCAAAAACATTATGCCCGTCCGGCTTCTTGTAAAAACTTATGCCGAACGCTTCAGGAGTTCCGATAATTTTTTAAAACTTTCGTAAGGTCCTTTATCGGTAAACATATTTACCACCCAGGCAGGAAGACTACCACCCGGCTCTGTATGGAATATATAAACGATGCTGATCATTTTTGCTGAAGGCATGGTAACATACCAGCTGATATCCGACTGCTGCACCCTTACTATTCCGTTTTTTTCCGGCGCATAACCTGGTACACTCTCTTCTGATATCTTTAAAAAACGGTTAAGACTGTCCTTATTCATTTTTAGATGTGCGACGACATCCCTGTTTGTCATCGGCCAGGGTAAATGGATTTCTGAATAATAATAAAATTCACTGGCACTAACCCTTTTCAGGAGGGAAGAGTTTTTATTATTATATACCCATGTTTTTCGATTGGGTACATCATTGAGTATAGCCATCAGTTTATCATAAGTTCCTTCAAGTGTACATTCTACTTTAATGCTTTTAAATTTTGAATGCTTTACTTCTGACTGGTAAACTTTTATTCCGTCTTCGTCTTTACTTAGTTTCCAGTTGTATTGGCCAATGGCAGCAGATGCAAAAGTGGAAAACAAAACCAGCCACGTCAGTTTGATACCAGAGACTTTCATATATTTTTTTGGGGCGGTGTAAGGTACTCTTTATTACTAAGCAGGGAGCTGTCAGTAATCCATTTTAACACTTATTGCAGATTATTTGAAAGACCTCGCAGTGACTGAACGACTCAAGATTTTTTTTATACTCTTTATTGATTTGACGAAAGGAACACTACGGACAACGGGGAGTCTTGTCCATAGTGTATTCAGGAAATGTAAACTGTTAGAAACAGACCCCTGCGGGCGGAAAAGATTTTGTAGCTGGTTTATGCGGTAACAGTGTAATTTTAATTTTGCAAAATTTTACATGCAGCGTAATTATTTTAAAAATCTTTCAGCATGGATATTCATTCTTCTTTTATCATTCATGGCAGCACTTTTTTTATTTGGGATCATAACCCATGAAGTGTTAGGTGAAAAAGAAGAAAGCGTGGATATGCGGGTCTTTAGTTTTCTTTCATCGCATGTTACAACACCACGGCTTACCACCATTATGAAAGTGATCACCAATTGTGCCTCTGCAACTTTATTACCGATTGCTTTTGGTGTGATCGTGCTGTTTTACCTGATCCGGAAAAATTGGAACAGGGCGATAGAGGTTGCTGCGATCGGCATTGGTGGTTTCCTGATCAATTATTTCATGAAACTTTTCTTTCACAGGCCAAGACCTGCCCATCCATTGATCGGGCCCCTGAAAAATTTTAGTTACCCAAGCGGTCATGCTACATCGGGTTTTATTTTTTACGGTTTACTCGTTTACCTGGTATGGAAAACGAATCTTCCCCAACCGTATAAATGGCTGACCGCTTCTATTCTAATTTTATTTTCTCTTTTAATAGGTTTCAGCAGGATCTATTTAAGAGTGCATTATGCCAGTGATGTGGTGGCAGGTTTTTGTATTGGAATAGCGTGGCTGGCTCTCTCTGTCTGGCTCATCGAGAAGATCAGGAAAAATAAAGTAAAGAGGATCGTATAGATCGCAATTATTTTTTTGAAAATTATCAGGAAGAAGCCGAAGGAACAGAGAAACCGCTTCTTTACAATTTTGACCTGTTTCCTTTGTCGTCTATCTTATATTCAATACCATTCTCGATCAATAACCCTTTTGTTTTGCCTGAAAATTTTTCCTGTCCGTGAGTAACATCGGTTTTGATCAAGTCACCGTTAAAGTCTGTCTCAATATCATTAACGCCTGTATGACCGACCACGATTTTGGGAGCAGTAAAATAATTTTGTATTTGTTTGAATTCTGATCCAGTTACTTTATCGTAATATTTATACTTCATTACTAAACCTCTGAACCAAAGTGGTCCTTCTCTTCCTATTAAGAAGTTTGCAAGTTTATCCTTCTTAGGATTATTGTAAAGATCCTTTTCAATGTTTTCCCTGATAGTATTATTGATCTTGTCGAGGTCTGGTTTAAATGAAAGGATCTTTGGGCTTAGGCCACCGTGAACAAATGTATAATTACCTATCTTTTCAATTGAGTTTTTCGTTCTTAACCATTTGCCTAATTCGGATTTTGATGAATGTAAGACCTTGTGTGATTCATCAAAAGGAACACCTGTTGTACTGGATTGATCACCATTTATTAATACATTGTCATTATAGCCGGCTCCCTGGATATTTAATATTTCATGATTCCCTAAAATATAATGAACTTTTCCTCCCTGTTGTACCGCTTCCTGTTCCAGTTTATAAATTAACCATAATACCTGTATTGATTGGGTGCCCCTGTCCACAAAATCTCCCAGGAAAACAACATGTCCATTTCCGAAGATCCAATTATAATTTTTGTCCATTACTTTATTTGATATCAAAAAACTATAAAGAGCATTAAAGTTGCCTTCGATATCTGAGATCTCTATGATCTCAGGTGTATTGTCGTAAGTGGATCTATCAACTGTCAAAGACTCTTTAAGTTCAAC
>VBAS01000099.1:0-10437 GCA_005882975.1 Bacteroidota bacterium
TGCAGCTTTCAGCATCAGGGATCCTAAATTATTTTTTCCTCCAAAATTTTCAAGAGTTGTTTCACTTACTGTATCAAACCATTCCAGTTCTTCAGCAAAACCACACATAGCCCAGGCAAGTCCTCTTGTCCACGTTGTAAAACCTGAAAAACCTTGTTGTGAATTTGGACAACGAAAATTTCCATCTTTCGCATTAAAAACACTTTCATGAGCAGTACGACCCCAAACATCATAACTATCTCGTCCTTCACCATAGAACACTGAATAGTTTGCCGTCGCTTTCAAATGTTGGATAGTACGTTCCAGCAGATCTATTTTTACTTCACCTTCTCCCTGGAAAACATGACCAAGGCAATGACTGACCACCAATGTACGGCAAGAACGGATCGTATCAACAAATAAAGAGTGCTGTCCATTGAAAGAATGAATAAATCCTCCATTCTTTATTATTGTCCATCGGCTGGCTTGTACGGCACCGGAAATTTTCAATGCTAATTCGTAAAAATCTTTTTCCCATTCATTAAAAGGAATTTTATCTTCCTTGATTAAACGAAGCAGATTGCCATAAGTACTTATATTATTAAACCCATGATCATGTACACCAATATGGCTGACATGTGGCGCCATTTTTTCTACTGTTTTTTTTCTGCCGGTCTCTAAGAAAGACTTTTCTCCTGTTGCATCATATTGGAGAATAGAAGAACCGTATTGAAATCCCTGCGTCCATTCGGTCCATCCTCTTGTTGAATACCTTCCATTTATAGTGAATACAGGTGAGCCCTTGCTTTCATCATAATGCTTTTCGATCAGTTTTATTTTTTTAGCAGAAAGTTCCCAGAACCTTGTGAGTTTGTTCTTAAGATCAACTGCTTTTAATTCGTGATTAATCCGGATCATATTTGTAAATATAAATTATTCAGTTATAGGGATGCTAAACCACTTAAACTCATAGTCTTTTTATATAGAAATCTATGTGTTTCTTTCTATTGTGTGCTATGTGACTATGTGGTTTCAGTTTTGCATTGTTGTATAGTATTCGGATGAGGTAAGTATTATTTTTTTTGAACCACATAGGCACATAGATACATAGGCATTCACATACATTTTATTCTTCAGGTAATAAAGAAAATAGATTGTTTACAAGGGTTTTCTGTCCTTCTTTAAAAATATTTACACAATGAAAATTTATAAGAATGCCTTTAGGCTTCTGCAACATTTGCATGTAAGAAAGCAAGACTGCGTCATGTATGGGTAAAAGGCCTTCCTGTGCTTTCAATTCTACACAAAGTATATCTTCTACCAATACATCTAATCTCAATTCCGTTTCAAGGTGCAGACCTTTGTATTCAAGCGGTACGTAAATCTGGGACTTATTTGCTAGCCCCTGTAAATTCAATTCCCTTAAAAGACATTTTTCGTAAACACTTTCCAATAAACCAGGACCAAGATGTTTATGTACTTCTATTGCACATCCAATAACTCTGTAAGTAAGTTCGTTTAAATATTTTTTAGTTATTCTCATTATCTATGTGTTAATCTATGTGTCTATGATACTATGTGGTTCAAAACAGTCAACTATCAGGGTATTGCAATATAATAACTGTCAGGTTGGTTCTGTTTTTGTTTTATTCGGAAGCATTGCTACTGCGATGATACCAATGACGGCAAGTATGATCAGGGCCGCAAATCCATTAGCATAATTTGAACTAATATCACGAAGCCTTGCTACCAGCATAGGAGAAAATGCTTCAGCCAAACCATCTGCTGTTAATACAAGACCCATTACACGTCCCATTATTTTTATTCCAAAAAGCTCGGCAGCCATCAAAGGAATGATCATATAATCCCCGCCCAAACCTATCCCGAAAATGAAAGCAAATAAATAAATAATGCCTGGCGTGGATGCAAAATAAAGTAGCGGTATTGACCCTGCAACAAGTGTATAAATAAGGATCATCACATATTTTTTGGGAAACTTATCTGCCAACCAACCCATGAGTACACGACCAATAATACTTGAAAGAAGAACCAATGAAATAATATTCGCTGATTCTCCCTGTGAATATTTTAGATCAAGACTGAAAAAAAGTTTAAGATTCTGGCTTGTGCCCGCCACTGCACCAATTGAACACATGCTGCCGATCAGCAGTAAATAGAATGGCCATCCTTTTACTATTTTCTTAAGAGGAGTTATGGGTTCTTCTTTAATAGTTTCTATTGATTGCTTTTCCGGAACTTCTTTTACTATCCACGCCATTGGAAAAGAAATGATGATCATTAGTATTCCTAAAAGCATCAATGCCTGGTGCCAGCCAAATTGTATGTTGAGCCATTTTGCTATTTGCGGAACCAGCATACCGCCAACACCTATACCGAGATAAGCAAAGCCCATCGCTTTACCTCTTGTCTTATTGAACCATCGTGCAGTTAAAACCTGGTTTGGTAATGGCCCTGCACACATATATCCTAATGCACTGAATATATAGAACAAATAAAATTGCCAGAGTGTTGTTACTGTACTTAAACCAATTAAAGCAAAACCTCCCATTAAAATTCCTGCAAGCATTAATCTTCGCGGACCAAAACGATCAATAAACCATCCTGCAAAAAAACCCAGGAGGCCAACAGCAACTTTTGCAAAAGCATTTCCTGAAGTAACAGTAGCCCGTGACCATCCATGATCTCTTACCCAAAAATCATAAAAGAAAGGAAGACCATAAACCATAATACCAACAATGGAAAAAAGGCTGAGAAAACCTGTGGCAACTACTTTTAATTGTCCTGAGTTTAATTTATTGGCTTGCATTATATCGCTAATAATTGGTGAATATACAAATCAAATAATTTCAACCCCGGTTCTCCGCAGTGTTCAATAAATAAAAGAAAGTTCAAGTGTTGTCCTAAAAATTTACAGATTAAGTTTTATATCATAAATTAGACAAGTGATATGCTATGAAATAAAATCAAAAAAATGTACACAGAACTTATTGGGGTTTGGAATAGTGATTTAAATGATGAGGCAACAAAAAATGGTATTGGCGATGTAACAATAACTTTTAAAGTGGACGGAAGCCTTATCTATGACATACATGAAGGTGACAAACTTCAAAGAATGAATATGACCTATCGTATATGGTGACACAATAATTTCCGATCAACCATCGCACCCACAAGAACAAAGGACAAAATATAAATTAGATAATAATGACAAGCTTATCTTAGAATTTGAAGGAACAGCGACAGTATTCAACCGCGAGAAGACATAGAAATTACCTAAGTGTTCGATCAATGCTGATCATTTTTATAATGTTTCAGCAACTCATCTCCTCCAAAATCATTTTTCAGATCCCTGATCACGGTGTGAATATGATTGGCATTGTTTTGTGTATTGTCATATTCAATGATAAGCGTAGGCCCTTGTATACGGTAATAGTGCGGATGACCGATACCGGGCTGCTGATCTCCCGCCCACGCAAACCGGAGATTATTAAGATCAGCTACTTCGATCTCTTTCATCATACCCTCAGCAAACAATCGTGTATAACGATGAATATAAATACTGAGAAGTTGCAGGAATATCTTTTGTTGTGGGCCTTCTAATTCATTATACAAAATTCCTTTCGGATCATTTATCATAGCCTGGCGGCTTGCGACAGTAAGTATGTCACCGGGAGCCTCATTACTGATGATCGCCTTGTCCATTTGCACTTTATTTAAAGAATGTAACAATGCAAATCCCAATTCGGCTTCATCTTTCAAAATGTACTTTCCTTTTTCAGATCCTGATAATACAACGGCAGGATTGGAACCAAAGAAACCAGGTGTTACAGAAACAAGCAGATTATTTTCTGAAGAAAAATTAAAAGACAGGTGATGACCTTCCAGTCTCCATCCCCATATTGCATCGGTGGCGGGGTTTCCAAAAATTGAAAAAGAATAATTGCCCGGATCACGGTGTGTGTCATTAGCCGGACGGTTCTCTACTTCTCTTAATACATTTTCAAGTTGAATAATAGAATTGGCTTTGTTGAAACCGGTATCACTTAATACAGTTCGTAAAAGCGCAAAAGCAGCTTTTATTTGTTGATCATTCATTTCATTCAACGTTAAACCTTTCCTGCTTCTTGGTATGTAATGCCAGTTGTAGCGTTCCTCTTCATTAAATCCAAACTGAATTTTGCCTTTCTGTGTTTCAGAGAGACTTTGCAAAAACACAGAGGCAGCTTTAGCCATATCACTCAGATTTGTTCCGGTGTTTTGCAGGGTTTTCTTATCCGTTTGCGATTGGCAACTTAAAAAGCTTTGGGAAAGAAAGACAAAAAGAATAACAGCCTGTTTACAGTATATATGATTCATAACAATATAAAGATAAATGTTTCCTCTAGTTGTTTGCCGCTTCTCTTCAACCCAAACGACTTATCGGTTTACAAATTCGTAGATCAGTTTTGATACATTGGCCATTGCTTTTATTGCAGCTTTTTCATCTTTTAGATTTTTTGACAGCAAAACCAACACATATTTTTTACCATTGGGTAAAATAATTATCCCTGAATCATGATGTACCCCGGTTATAGAACCTGTCTTATGTGCCACTTTTACATTAGCAGGTAATTGAGCGGGGATGATATCATTGAATTTTTGATCCAGCAGGATATTTATCATTGCCTGCGATGCAGCAGGATTTACCGTTTCGCCCCTGGCTATTTTTTCAAAGAGTGTCATTAAACCATGTGCTGTGATCGTGTTGTTCAATCCTTTTTCAAATGCCTTGCCATCCTCTACTCCTCTCAGCACATGAATATCTTTTGCACCCAATTGCTGCATAGTAGCAGAAACATTTTTTGCGCCTACCAGCTCAATGATAAGATTGGTTGAGAAATTACTACTAACGATGATCATTTGATATAAAAGGAAACTGATCGTTCTTTTCTCGCCAATATGTTTGTATAATTCTGTTTCACTGTCATCGGTTGAATCGAGACTAAAAAGACTACTATCTACAATACTTTTGAATTCATTTTTTATTACCAACGAATCTGAAAGTGAAAATTTTCCTTCTGCTGCTTGTTTATACACTTCAACTAACACGGGTGTTTTCATGGTGCTGGCAGCATGAAATGTTACCGTATCATTTATCAGTAATTCCTTACCAGTTGAAAGGTCCTTAAATGCGATTGCAAAAGTTCCTTCTTGTTTTGAAAGTTCCTGGTAAATATTTTCTTTCAGCGATCGCATAGCAATTTTTTGTTCAGCACAAGATGATAAAATAAAAAGTATAAGAAATATTGTTGCCAATAAATATATGGAACGTGGAAAAAGAATGTGACACCTTCTCATAATGTAGTTTCACACTAAGATAAAGCTTGTAACCCAACTCCGCGAACAGATGGTCTATATCCGCAAACGCCCCATGTCATGGGATCTCGGAAGAAGTAAAATTCAAGCTCTACATCTTATCAGTAAAAGAAAGATATTTGTTTTAGGAATGAGATACTCTGTATATGTCATCGAGCTATCAAAAAAAGTGTTTACTGAAAGCACCCGGTTCAGAAATGCTAATCCGCAATTTAATGGAGTGCTTCAGTGCCTGTATGTTGGCATGACCAGTAAAACTCCGGCAGAAAGGTTCAGGCAACATAAGACAGGTTACATAAATAAAAAAGGTCACAAGCTATCAGCCAATATTGTGCAGAAATACGGTTCTTATTTACGTCCCAGTCTTTACGATCATATAAATGAAAAGCCCATGACAAGGCAGCAAGCTTTGTTGATGGAGAAAAAACTTGCTTTGGATCTAAGAAGACAAGGCTATGCGGTTTGGTTCAATTAATTCCATGATCTGCTTGCAAAATTTTCCAAATAAAGTTTTATATTCAAATTCGAGATTTTCCCGGAGTCAAAATCAAAACCCCTCAATGCGACCAAATGTTTAATAACTTTTAAAAGCATTCTTATGCGATCACTAATATTTGCTCCACTGTTTATCTTTTGTCTTGTTTGCGGTTATACATCCAAAGTAAATGCCCAATCAAACAAATTAAATGGCAGCTGGAAACCAGAAAGGGAAGAAATCGGGGGTTCAGCGCTTCCGCCCGCATCATTTGAAAAACAAAAATTAATCATCATCGACAGCAATTATACCTTCACAGCGGAAAGTGTTGACAAGGGGATCGCTATTTATAAAGATGGTAGAATGGATATCTATGGTAAGGACGGCGTGAACAAAGGGAAACATTTTACCGCGATCTACAAATTCGAAAATGAGCTGCTATTGATCTGTTATAATTTATCAGGCGACAAATACCCGGAATCTTTTGAAACCAAAGGTCAACCAGCCTACTTTTTTGTAACATTCAAAAAAGAATAAGGAGAAAAAATGTGCACAATCTAATACCCGGCCTTTACTTCTTTGTCTTCCTCGGTACTTATTCCACTCTTATGAAGGATAAGTGTCTCTTTGGTAGTGTCGAACGATAATTCGACCCAACCATGATATAGTTTACCATTCTTTTGAATTTGTATAGGGAGAAATTTATGACTTACATTTTTCCAAAGGCCATCCCAATAATTGCCGTTGAAGGTTATGATTTTTTCTGCAAGCAGAACAGCAGATATCTCATACCATGTGTATCCAGGATGAGTTTTGGATATTGGGTCCATTGAGTTCAGCACTGGAGACTGATCCTGCGCATCATTCAACAGGTTTCGCTCCTTTCCTGAATTTGCATAAAATTGCAAGCGGTCTCTTTGTAAGAGCGGATCGCCAAGCAAGGTCACATTAAATAAAAGATCAAAACTTCCATCATTATCAAGATCAAGATATTTATATTGGCCATATTTTACTTCCGCTGAGCGAAGATCATTGTACACCATTACTGGATGAGTTGGAGAAGGTGGTAAAGGCTCGCTATTAACCGGATTTACTTTTTTACAACCAAATAGTACAGCAAGGACAAATAAAATCAAAAAGCCATTCTTCATATAATTACTTTACAGTTTCAATTATTTGGGATGCTAAGATTCTTTTAATGGTCAGCAAAAAAAAATTATTTCCACCAACAGCTATTTCAAATACACTAAAGGTGAAATAAGATGACAAACAGAAAAGGGATATTTAGTTTTCCTTATCTTTAATGTATATCAAACCAAAAAATCTTTTTATGAAAATCGCATTATCCTTTCTTTGCCTATTATTTATCTTATCCTGCAGTGAGAATAAAACGCCAGATAAAACGGCAGAAAACACAACTGAACCAGCACCAGCTGCAACTGCAGAGCCGCAGTCTCTCCCACCACTAGCCTATTCTGCACTTTATAGTAATTGGGAAATTGGGAAAAGAGACAATATGAATACCGTATTAAGCCTGTATAAGGCCTGGGATGAAGCATCAGTGGATAATATTAAAAATTTATTTGCCGATAGCGTTATACTGGACTTGCCCGGGGGTAAGAGAGTAACATCATCCCGTGATAATATTACCGATGTCCTTGTAAAATACAGAAGCGCTTACAAAACAACAGCCAACCAGGTGATATCCATTTATCCATTACTCAATAAAGAAACTAATGATGAATGGGTTGCCGTTCTTTTATATAACAAATGGACCTATAAGGATAATGTAAGAGATTCTTCTTTATACCAGGATCTTTGGAAATTACAAAATGGCAAAATATATTATATGCTTAGCCTGGAGCAAACTCCATCGCGTACAAATACAAAACGCCTTGAAAAGCTGTCTAAAGACATCAAATAAATTTTTATTTTTCCATTACTTTTTTTGCTGTTTTCTTTTCAGTAGATCCATCTGTTTTGTCAGTTTCCACTTCAACCCTTTTTAGTGCGACTGCATAATCATTTGGTTGTATAGAATGACCCTTATCTGAAGTCCACGCTTTTGCAAATTCAGCTCCCATGTATAAAATGATAGCTGAATAATAAACCCATAGTAAAAGCACAACAAGTGAACCGGCAGCTCCATAAGTGGTGCCCACATGGCTTTTACCAATATAAAATGAAATAGCAAACTTGCCTATCATAAACAAGATCCCGGACGCTAAAGCTCCGGGCATTATATCTTTCCATTTTGTTTTAGCATCCGGAAGCACTTTAAATATTACCGCAAATAATGCTGTAATGACCAGGAAGGAAAGAACGAGATTGAGAATGTAAAATATAACAACTGTAACATCAGGAAAACTGGATTTCAACTTATCGCTTAAGCCTTCAACAATAGTAGATATTGCAAGAGAAACTAATAACAGAAATCCAAGACTGACAACAACTGAAAAAGATAGAAAACGATTGCGTATTATCTTCCACAGTCCTTTCTTTGGTTTTGCTTTTAGGCCCCATATCGTATTAACCGAATCTTGTATTTCTGCAAATACGGCGGTTGCCCCGAGTAGCAATGTGATAATACCGATCACAGCCGCTATAGATCCCTTACCACTCAGTGATGCGTTTTTAATGATGGTTTGAAGCTGCTCCGCTGCATCATGTCCAACAAATTGCTGCATTTGGGCATATATTTTTCCTTGCGTAGCTTCCTGCCCAAAAAAAATGCTGCATAAAAAAATGATCACTATCAGCAATGGTCCGAACGAGAAAACAGTAGTATATGCCAGCGATGCGCTGTACTTTGGTATTTTATCTTCAGCAAAATTTTTAAAAGATCGAATAAATACTTTTCCTATTTCTTTTAATTTCTTCATTGGTATATGATAAAAAACTCCTTCCTGACCCTTAGCAAAAAGCATACTATGTTTACCTACCATAAGCAATAGACAATTTCAAAGCATGCAAGACAAATAAACTTTTGTTTGAACATTCATAAGTTGCTTATACTTGTTTGGAAAGATCCATAATACAATACTTTAACATGTAAGAAATACTTGGTATAAGATTGGAATGAATTTATACCGTGAAAAGATTCTTTAGAAACAATGGATTATCGCTGGTGTTTTTTTTGTTGTTTGTAATTGCATTGATCGGTCAGCTCTTTACAGGACATGAGCAACATAATAAAGAAAGAAAAGAACAAGGCTATCCTCCAATAACTGTTTCAGAATATATTTCTTCTGGTCACTTTATACAAGCCACATTTGAGAATTGGGAAAGTGAATTTTTGCAAATGGCCTTATTTGTGGTATTAACTATTTCATTTCGACAAAAAGGATCTTCGGAATCCAAGAAATGTGAAGGGAAAGAAGAAGTAGATCGTGAACCATCACCGAAAAGAAAAGGAGCACCGTGGCCTGTGAAAAAAGGTGGCATTTACTTAACGATCTATAAACACTCATTGACGATCGCTTTACTGATTCTCTTTCTGCTGTCGTTTGTTTTCCATTTTTATGGAAGCTTAAAGAATGAAAATGAAGAGTTGCAATTGAAAAGTTTGCCACTTGAGACTTTTGGACAATATATATTCAGCAGTCGTTTGTGGTTTGAATCGTTTCAGAATTGGCAAAGTGAATTCTTATCAGTGTTTGCTATTGTTATACTGTCGGTTTTTCTCAGGCAAAAAGGTTCGCCTCAATCAAAACCGGTAGATGCCCCGGAGTATGAAACAGAAAAATGATCCCTGTCCGACGCACCAAACCTGCAATTTATCACGGAGAACTTTGCTGACTTATATGAAAAAAAAAGTCCTGCAATAGCAGGACTTATTAAAGGAAAAATTTTTATCACATACCCGCATCATTACCACCATTTGCAAGTGCATTTTTAAGAATCGCTCTTCCAACGGCTCTTCTTATAATTGCTTTCTTAAGAACTCTTCTTTTAACTGCTTTTTTTGCTACGGCTCTTTTAACAGCTTTTCTTTTTACTGCTTTTCTTGCTACGGCTCTTTTAACAGCTTTTCTTTTTACTGCTTTCCTTGCCACAGCTCTTTTAACAGCTTTTCTTTTTACTGCTTTTTTAACAGCTCTTCTTTTCAGGGCTTTTTTTGCAACCGCTTTTTTAGCAGCTCTTCTTCTTAATGTTGCCATGTTTTTTTGTTTAATGGTTAATAAATAAGCAAACGTGCACTACAAATTAGGTTATTTTATCGGTCACATCAAAATTTTATATGCAGAAACATCCATTATGCATGTGCATATAATAGAAACGTTGCCATTAACACGAGGTCTTTGCAATAAAATAGTTGCAGATAAGAAGAAACAAAACCACCAACAGCAATTATCATATTCAATAGATAGTGCCAATAAATGTTATCCTGTTTTAATAGTTTTTAGGTACAGGATTATAATTGAAATTTATAAATACAGTTTATTTACACCATTAATACATACTTCATCAAAGCGATCTCAAATACTGTTCAAGGTCTTGTTTTTCGGATGCAGTTAAGTTTAATGAGAAGTGATCATTGTAATGATTGATAATGTCTTTAGTGTCGCAAACCTACCGTCATAAAAAAAACTCCTTTTCTTCTCATG
>VBAS01000099.1:10458-15695 GCA_005882975.1 Bacteroidota bacterium
AGAACTTGTGTTTTATTTGGGGAAAAATCTGGACATGTTAATTCTGATTATGGTTCCATAGATGTGAGTCATTGTTCCAGTTGCAGGTGCCTGGTTAGTCAACTAAAGCAATTTCTGCACTTGCTTGTATTTAATTAGCTTCACATATAACTAACTGCATGAACCAGCGACTGGAAATGTTCAGCGACGGCGTTTTTGCTATTGCAATAACGCTCCTGATCCTTGAAATAAAGATCCCGCCAATGGATTCTGTTCATTCTGTAACTGATCTCTGGCATCGGGTTGGGCAATTGTGGCCCTCTTTCTTTGCACTCACTTTTAGTTTTGTTATTATTCTTATCAGTTGGATCGGTCATCATAATCTTCTAACAACACTTGATAAGACCTCTCCACAATTTCAGATAGCCAATGGCTTCTTTTTATTTACAGTTATCATCATTCCATTTCCTACTTCATTTATGGCTGAGTATCTGGATACTCCCTACTCACAGCCTGCAATTGTTGTGTATTGCCTTGCAGCCCTTCTACACAATGTTGGATGGAATGTATTATATAGATATATACTCAAACCTACTCCTCTGGTAAAAGAAGCAGTCGGTGCAGCGCATATAAAAAAACTTTCGATGGGGGCTAAATATGGTTTTCTTCTTTATAGTTTAATTGCCATACTGGCCTGGTGGTTTCCCCATGTGGCGCTTGTTGTAAACATACTAATATGGATTTATTGGTTATATCTTTCCGCATCTATTAAACCGGAACACTAATTGCTCAATTCCAGAGAACAACCTGCTGGCGATTGAACGATCGATACTAACGAATTTATGAAGTGGACAATTTTGATATGGATGTATGCTATTTGTTTCGGCTTTATTTTCATTTCCTGTCAGCAAGCTCCGGAGAAAAAAGAGTTATGGGCTCCTGTCATCGATTTTTTTTCGCCTGATCCTGCTTATTATCCTAACCTTAAAAAATTCCCGTTTCCAGATTCTTTACAGTTCGTATCATTAGAAAGTTTTTTTACAAACCAGGATAAAAAACCAATACTCACTGACTCCACTGTGATATTCTTTGATAATTACCGGGTCAATGGTCAAAAAATTTGCTGCAAAAAGGATACACTTGGATTATTTATCGATAGCATAAAAAGTAAAAAATACATGTTTGTTATTGGAGAATATACATCAGCTCTTCAATGTAATAATAACGTTGATACAAATTTGCGAACAAGAAAATTTTCCAGTCAAATTTCTTTATGGGGCATCCAATTAAACATTCCTTATCCTGTTACAAAATTCAAAGATGAGTATGAAAAGCTCGGGACAAAGTATGTGGAAATAGATCCAAGGAATGACGAAGTCTCAAGGCAAAAATGGAATGAGAATGACTCGATACTGGTTGAAACGATCCAATTCAATAATTCCACTGACAGAATTATTACCGCCCTTCAAAAGGACATGAATGAAAAAGAAATGGATGCCACTATTGAGCAATTGAAAAATAGATACCCAACCATAAAATACGAAGAGGCGAACCAGAAAGACAACGATGGCAAACCGATCAAAGTTATCAGAATGCATTTCCAGGGAATTTCGATCTCCATTGACCAGAAGGCGGAGGATAAATATTCTTTTATGATAACAGATTATTATGAAACATTAAAACTTATAATTAATAATGCCGGTATAGGCTATACTTTCAGGGATGACGTAAAGTTTTTCTAAGATGATCGTTTTTCAACATGCTTTTCTTTTTCTTAATTTTATTAACTGAAGCTGGTCTAATTTTAAACTGGATCTAATGGAGTTCATAGATTATTACAAAGCGCTGGGGGTCGATAAAAATGCAACGCAGGAAGACATTAAAAAGGCGTTTCGCAAACTCGCAAGAAAACATCATCCTGATCTTAATCCAAATGATAAGGAAGCTCACAAAAAATTTCAGCAACTCAATGAAGCCAACGAAGTATTAAGCGATCCTGAGAAAAGAAAAAAATATGACCAGTACGGAAAGGACTGGCAGCATGCCGAGCAATTTGAACAGGCGAGGCAATCACAACAAGAGCGCCATCGTAATGAAAAATTTTCCGGGGATTTTACTGAAGGCGAATTCTCTGATTTCTTTTCATCCATGTTTGGCGATATGGGAGGTGGTAGTTTCCGACAACGACAGACAAAATTCCGTGGTGAGGATTATCATGCTGAACTGCAATTGAATCTTACTGATGTTTACAAAACCCATCAGCAGGTGCTTACGGTTAACAATAAAAGCCTGCGCATTACTATTCCTGCAGGAGTTGAAAACGGGCAGAAAATAAAAATAAAGGGACATGGCGGTCCGGGAATTAATGGTGGTCCGAATGGAGACCTGTATATTAATTTTCATATAATAAATAACACAAAATTCCGGCGGGATCAAAATGATCTTCACGCTGCAGTTGATCTTGACCTATATACCGCTGTATTGGGTGGCGAGATTATTATTGACACAATTGATGGGAAAGTGAAACTAAAAGTAAACCCCGAAACACAGAATGGAAGCAAAATAAAATTAAAAGGAAAAGGATTTCCTGTATATAAAAAAGAAGGTGAGTTTGGTGATCTCGTTATTACTTTTCAAATAAAAATCCCCACAAATCTCACAGACAAACAAAAAGAACTCTTTGAACAGCTATCAAAATTGTCACCTAAAAAATAATAAAATGGAATCAGCAGACATGATAGTTCTCGATGAATTTTGCAGCAGTCACCATGTTGAGGTCTCATTTGTCAGGTCTCTTGAAGAACATGGCTTAATAGAAACTATCATTGTAAATGAGACATTGTGCATACAGGGAGATGAATTATCAAAATTGGAACAGATCGTACGACTTCACCGCGAATTGAACATTAACTCTGAAGGTGTTGATGCTATTATCAATTTACTTAAGCATATTGAAAATATGCAAAATGAAATCACTTTACTCAGGAACAAGTTAAATTTTTATGAAGAACATCAATAGTTGTCTATCTGAAGATCATGGTTTGGTCGAAAACGGTCAATGCATATCCATCTTATCGCCTTGTTTTTTGCCTGTTTGATCCAAAGCTGCTCTCAATCCTTTTGCCAATTGTTCTGCATTTCCTATTCCCCAATAATGTAAAAAGAAGATCTTAGGTTGTTCATGCACCATGTGATTATGAACAGCCACTACTTCAATTCCATTTTCGACTAACGACTTAATTACTCCGGCCACTTCCCTTTCAAGCATAGCAAAATCACCTGCTACCGCTGCTTTATCAGGTGTGCCCTGCCACGCGGCCCAGGTATTAAATCCCATGAATGTGGTTATTGTAACGTCATGTTCTTTTAAACTCACATCAGGTCGCCCAATAGTATATTTATAAACTCCCTTGGTCATCTCACCTTTGTAGCCAAGAATACCATCAAGTAATTTTGTGTCTAAAGTATTTGCCACAGTTTCAGATGAGGCTGTACCTTTTGAAGGATCACCACCGCGTACCTCTTTTACTTTATCCAAAACTGCTTTTGCCTTTTGTGCCATTTGGTCGGTGGGACCTGACCCTCCTAAATGCATATACATAACATTCGGATGATTACGTACGAAATGGTTATGTATCGCGGAGATAGTTAACCCTTGCCGGATGATCTCTTGTTGTACAGGCTTCAGATCATTTTCTGTAAGTACAATGTCTCCCATGATCATCGTTCCGTTTTTTGCAGGAGTAAATGCGATCCAGGTACCTAAACCCATTGCCGGAATAATTTTAAAACCATCCACTTCAATGCTCAGGTCGTTTTGAGGTATGGTGATCTTATATTCGCCATTGTTGACCTTTCCCTTTATCCCAATTATTTTTTCAATAGACAATGTGTCTAATGGTGTTGTTTTTTGAGCTGATACAAACAAAGAAAATAAAATACTACATGTAATAAAATAGATCTTCATACTGATTAATTGAAACTCAAATTTATGATAAATATTATAGTTCATAATTTTGTTATAGTTAGCAGGAAAGAAAAGCTGATCAAAATTGATCTTAAGTGAATATGAAAAAAAACTTAATTGCACTATTGATTTATGGAGAACCGGGTTCAACTAAGAATGCACTTACGGAAGAGAAGTATAAAAAGCTCGCAGCCCATTTTATTGACCAGGGATTTGAGGTCGACTCTGTTTTATATCATGATTCCATATCCGACAGACTTGCAAAAGAGCTTTTAAAGTATAATGCGATCCTTGTTTGGGTCAATCCCATCGAGCAGCAGGGTGATAGAAAAATTCTTGATGCTTTATTAGCACAGCTTACATCTCAGGGTTGTTTTGTGTCAGCGCATCCTGGTACAATATTAAAATTAGGAACTAAAGAAATTTTATACAAGGTAAAAGACACAGAATTCGGTGGCGATGTTAACCTTTATAATTCAATCGAAGAATTTAAGAACAATTTTTTGAATGAAGTTACAGGGATACGAATATTAAAGCAATATCGGGGCAACGGCGGCAACGGTGTTTATAAAGTTGATGCTACCGATTTAAAAAATAGCAGGATCATAGTAACGCATGCAAAAAATGGAAATGAAGAAATTGCGATGACCATAAATGACTTTTTTCAGCAGTTTGAGTCTTACTTTGCTAATGGCAGTATGCTTATCGACCAGGAATGGAATCCAAATATTATTAAGGGCATGGTAAGATGTTATTTGTCTGGCTCGCAGGTTACTGGTTTTGGTTACCAGGAGATAAATGCATTGTATCCCCTTATAAACGGGATTTATAAAAAACCGGGCCAACGGTTTTATTATACTGAAGACTGTGGGTTGTTTAAAGATCTAAAAGAGATAATGGAAAAAAATTGGGTGCCGCAGCTACAAAAACTTACAGACCTTAATAAGGAAGAGTTACCGGTCATTTGGGATGCAGACTTTTTTATTAATAAGATCAATAATGAAAATACGGCCGAAAAATATTCACTATGTGAAGTAAATGCGAGTTGTGTATCGCCTTTTCCCGAAAGCTCAATTCCGTATATCGTAGATATGGTAAAAGAAAGAATTAAGGCTTAAATACGGGTACTGAGCAGTTGCAATGATAAACTTTCGAGTTTTTATTAGGAGTTATACGATTTTAAAAAATATCTCATTTCGTTGAAACAATAATACCCGCCTGATGAATGTTTCAAATGTAGAATAGTTAAACCGCCCTGTTTTAATCTCCGTACCTCTTTTGAAAATTGTAC
>VBAS01000099.1:15718-35803 GCA_005882975.1 Bacteroidota bacterium
TTTTGAAAATTGTACCATGTATGGTGCATGCGACTTCCGCCCTTGAAAACCTGATCTAAACCATTTTTGAAAACAAAAATTCAGGTTATGAAAAAGCTCAACACCCTGCTTCACAATGTAGATGTGCAAGGCAATCTTGTCACGGCAACTATTTTTGCGGTGATCATTGTCTTAAGCATTATCACCTGGGGTAAATAATTTTACCCTGTGAATTTATTAAGGATTGCTATTGCGATCTATTGACATGCCCCTATTACCAGGGGCATTTTATTTTTTATTATTGATGTGTTCATTTTAAATAAAATAAAAACTTTGGAATAATTAATTATACCATAAATTAGAGAACTATGCATCTTTTATTCAAATTGTAATTCTAAACACAAAAATAATGCGTCTATTAAAACTGAGTAACCCACACATTTATTCAAATACTGTTTTGAAAAAAAGGATCTGTATATTTTTCCTGTACCTGGTGATTTGCGTGCCGGCTTTATTTTCCCAGGGCAAAGACAGCCTTGCACAAGTGCAGGAAATGCAACGATTAAATCGACTTGGTGATTCTTTACACAGGGAACAATTAAAACGGGATAGTGCATTTGCTAAAACAATGGAAGATATCTCACGCAATGTTAATAGAAGTATAGAAGAATCAAAGCAGAAAGAAGTGGAACAGGCAACTCAACAGGTAATGCAACAGCATGAAAAGGAACAATTGACGAAACGGAAAACTATGCTATTGGCAATGTCGGCGTTCCTGATCGCACTATTCTTTGGCAAAATGATCTTTAGACGTAAAAAATCAAAAGATAACAATGCTTCCACTACAGCCGATGCCCCTTAGTACAAATATTTTTTCAGCTTTAAAATATTTCCTTTGCTCCTGCGTCTACCGTATAAATGGGTCGGGCGATGACCATATCAGTGACAGACAAACCAAAACAAAATATTATCGAGGCCGTCCGGGATTATGGCAGGCGGTTATTTTATTTCATTCGTGGAAGAGTAGATTCCGATGAGGATGCGGAAGATATTTTACAGGATGTATGGTATCAATTCACCAATGTGATGAATAGTGAACCCATTGAGCAAACGAGTGCCTGGCTATATCGTGTGGCAAGAAACCGGATCATTGATAAGTACAGAAAGGTGGAACCCGATTCTCTTGAGGAAATGCTTGGCGATGATGAAAACAGTGAATTCGATTTCAGAGAACTGTTACTGGCTGGAGATGAGAATCCCGAAACCGATCTTTTTTGGGAACAATTATTTACAGCATTAGATGAATTACCGGAAGAACAAAAACAGGTTTTTGTTTTGAATGAACTGGAGGATATTTCCTTTAACGAGATCGCCTTGCGAACAGGAGAAAAGATCAATACACTGATCAGCCGGAAACGATATGCGGTATTGCATTTAAGAAAAAGATTAGAACAATTACATAAAGAAATTCTTGAACAATAAAATTTAAATTATGAAAAGATCACGTTGGGCAAAATTTATTTTACTTTTTATCCTGGTAGCACCTGTTGCGATCTTCCTTTTTGGAAACCTTATTATGTTTTTATGGAATAATATACTCACTCCTGTACTGCATGTTTCGGAGATCACATTCTGGCAGGGCCTTGGTATTTTAGTTTTAGCGAAGATATTATTTGGAAGTTTTGGAGGCAGAGGCGGATCTGGTCATTATTATAAAAAACAAAGAATGATGTGGAATAGTATGACCCCGGAACAAAAAGAAAGATTTAAAGAAGAATGGAAAAATCGCAGTCGCAGGTGGGGATACAGATCTTCGGAATCCAATACTTATCCTGTAGGTGATGAATAACTTTCTTCGAAGCATGGGGCTATAAGTGATCAATAACATCTTTGTAACCTCTGCCAATTGGAATTGATACTCCGCTCATTTCAACCGCTTCGGCTGTATAAGATTCGATCTTACTTATAGAAACTATAAATGAACGATGAATACGTTTGAAAAGATTTGATGGCAAAAGAGATTCTATTTCATGTGTACTCATTTTTGAAATGTATTCCTTTTTAGTAGTAACGATCTTAATGTATTCCCGCTGGCTTTCAATATAAAGGATCTCCGAAAACAAGATCTTTACTTTCTTTTTTTGCACATTCAAAAAAAGGTAGTCCCTTGCTTCCGGTTCATCAACCGTTCTAGGTTTTTCTGTTTGTGCAGTTTTTACTTTTGTTACTGCAACTAAAAAACGTTCGAACTCAAATGGTTTGAGTAAATAATCAGTAACATTTAAATTAAACCCTTCCACAGCATATTGATGATATGCAGTAGTAATAACTATAGCTGGTGGATTTGTAAGTGTACGTAAAAATGCCATTCCTTTTAACTTGGGTAAGTGAATGTCTAAAAAAATAAGATCCACGATATTGCTGCGTAAATAATCTGTTGCAAGAATTGCATCCTTAAATGAGCCATGCAATTCAAGAAAAGGCACCTGTGCTATATAATCCGATAAAACTTTTACAGCCAACGGCTCATCTTCTACTATAATGCATTTCATTTTAGACATGGCTAGCTAAATTAATTTTTAAAGTAGCAATAAAAACAGATAAATCTTGATGAACGACCAGGTCATATTCTTTATAAAGCAATTCTAATTGTCGCCTTAGGTTTGAAAGACCAATATTTTCCTTTACATTTTTTTCTGCAGAAACATCGTCGGTAGAATTCTTTACAACAAATACCAATTGTCTTTTGTTTATGGAAAGATGAACATCAACAAATGGTTGAGATCTTGTTTCAGAAACGCCGTGCTTGAAAGCGTTTTCAACCAGCGGCATAAGCAATAGCGGTGGCATTGCCTGTTTCGTGTCTTCTATGTCATAATTAAAATTGATACGCAATGAATCGTCGTAACGCAATTTTTCGAGTGCAATATAATCACTGATCATCTTTATTTCCTGGTCGATCGCAATGTAATCTCCACCCGTTTCATAGAGCATAAAACGCAGGATCTTTGATAACCGCAAGATCGATTCCGGAGCCAGGTCAGACTTATCTCTTGCCAAAGAATAAATATTATTTAACGTATTAAATAAGAAGTGGGGATTTGTCTGCGACTTCAGGTAGTTGAGCTCCGCTGTTTTCTTCTCGATGAGCAACTGCTGTGCGGCCTGTTTTAATTTTATGTAACGATAAATATGCCTGATAATTCCAAAAAAGAAAACGGAACCTACACTATACGCCATCTGATTTTCCAACAACGCTTCTAAGGATTTGAATGTACCAAATGGAGTGTAAATATGCAACTGAATTCCGAGCAACCTCCATAGATATGAGCCGTATGAATACAACATCATATAAACCCATAAAAGCAGGATACCAAGGAGTATGTTATAAAAAATGGTTTTTCTTTTACGCAGTACAAACGGTATGGAAAATTCGAACAATATAAAATTGAGAACAATAACATACACAATGTGCCAAATATTATTAAATAAGACAGCAAAAAAATTATGAGGAAAACTTATTAAGCTATGCCCGAACGATATAGAAAAAAATACCGGTACGGCGAAAATATAAGGTCGCAATTTTTGTTTGCTAATTAGTAAACTCATTTTGATCTTTATGGTTGATAAATATCGGTAAAACTTTTCCTTTCTGTTTTAAAGTCTACAGAATGGGCTTATGGGTAAACGAACTATCGAATAAAGTCAACCATATTCTTAAATGGTGAAAGAACCCATTCAGCGAAACTAACTTTCCAATGACACGATATTCTTAATGCTACAATTTCCCTATTAACGAATAACAATTTAACTCTGCCTTGTTTACTAACCTAAGCTGTTTGTATGCCAAAGGATGTTGTTTGTTGACTATACCTTCAGCCCTTTTCTTAAATCAGATATTCTTGCATAAGAATCCTTAATACTTAAGGTAAACATTATAAAATCAGTTTTAAAATAGAAAATATTAAATCAAACAATTATTATGAAACAGATTATTTTTTCAATCGTTATCACTCTTTCTTCAATAGTTGCAATGGCGCAAATCAATTCTCCGCATCAGCCAGTGAACTATGAGGCGGCTAACTGGAAAACATGGTTATTAAATAACCCACAGCAAATAATCATTGCTGCACCTCCTTCTTCTTCGCAATCAAAAACCGAGTTGCAA
Organism: Bacteroidota bacterium; assembly: GCA_005882975.1. Classification (GTDB taxonomy): domain Bacteria; phylum Bacteroidota; class Bacteroidia; order Chitinophagales; family Chitinophagaceae; genus VBAS01. Next base: position 19,866 of record VBAS01000099.1, read on the forward strand.
TCGATCAAGCAAGGAATGGCTAAACTTGATGACAAAAAGCTGACGCAAATAAAATACTGGGATGCCGGAGCTCCTGCCTACCGATGGAATCAAATTGTATTAGGATTAATGTTCCAAAAACAAGAAGTATTACTTCGCATGCCGGCCGCATGGATGAATATTGCTATTTATGATGCAACGATCTTAGCATGGAAAGAAAAGGCAAAATATAAAAGGAAGCGTCCAAATGAGCTGGATCCATCTATAAAACCTGTTATCAATGCTCCGCTGACTTTTTCATATCCCTGCGAACATTCAGTAACAGCTGCAGCAGCTGCATATATGCTTGTTTATTTCTTTCCTGAAAAAACAGATTCAATTATGCAGATGGCTCATGCTGCTTCGCAATCACGGATCGATGCCGGAGTACAATTTCAAAGTGATGTTGATGCCGGTTGGAAACTTGGCGAACAAGTGGCAAAAGAAATTATAGAAAAAGCAAAGAATGATGGGTCAGCGATAAAGTGGGATGGCAATATGAACAAGGATCCAAAAAAATGGACGGGTGCTTACCCTATGGGAATAACCCTTCCATTATTTACACCGATAGTTATACGTTCAGCAGATCAGTTCAGACTACCACCTCCACCAGATTTTGAAAATGATATGAAGGAATTGAAGAATTTTAAACAGAATTTCAATTCCCGTTCATTGGCTTATTACTGGGCAAGCCATGGACCTGAAATTTGGAATGACCTGGCAAGTCAAAAAATGTTTGAATACCGTATGAGTGATGATGCGCCAGCAGTTTCACGTGTATACACAGTATTAAATGTAGCTTATCACGATGCAGTGATCGCAATCTTTGATTCGAAATACACCTATTGGGGGATAAGACCAATTCAATACGATACAACTTATAAGCCACTTATAACAACTCCGCCATTCCCAGGTTATCCATCAGGCCATGCAGGAGGCGCCGGGACCACCGCCGCCGTTATGGAATATTTTTTCCCTGCAGATGCAAAACTCTTTTGGCAAATGGCCCAGGATTGTGCAGATTCAAGATTTTATGCAGGAATTCATTTTCGCACAGATAACGAAGCAGCGCTTAAGATGGGTAAAGAACTTGGAAAATATGTTGCTGAAACATGGATGAAGAAATAAACATTCTGCGGTAACTTATCCTATAAAAGAAAGGGTCTTGTAAAAACAGGACCCTTTCTTTTAAAATTTTTTCTGTTTATATCTTTACCTAAAATTTTGAAATAGTGAGAAAAATCAAATTTCTAATTTTAGCAATCTTCATTATGATTGGTTGTAAAAATTCAAAAGATAATTCTATGTCTGCAAAAAGCGAAGTCAAACAAATAAAGAAGGATAGTGGGTATGCTTCAGTGAATGGTCTTGAGATGTATTATGAAATTCACGGAGAAGGTATGCCACTTGTATTAATTCATGGTGGTGGCTCTACTATACAAACTTCATTTGGTAAAATACTTCCATTGCTTGCTCAAAATTATAAGGTGATCGCTGTTGAACTGCAGGCACATGGTCATACTAGTGACCGGAATAGTCCTGAATCTTTTGAGCAGGATGCTGATGATGTTGCTGGTTTGATGCAGTATCTAAAAATAAGCAAAGCTTCTTTTCTTGGTTTCAGCAATGGTGGTAATACTGCTATGCAAATTGCGATCAGGCATTCCACTCTTGCGGACAAATTGGTTATCATATCATCTTTTTATAAAAGAGAAGGAATGATACCAGGCTTTTTTGAAGGTATGCAACAGGCCACTTTAGAAAATATGCCAGCTCTTTTAAAAACTTATTATTTACAGATCAATAACGACCAGGAGGGGTTGCAAAGAATGTTTAATAAAGACAGGGAAAGAATGCTGAATTTCAAAGATTGGAAAGACGAAGACCTTACTTCCATAAAAAATCCTTCACTTATTATTTGTGGAGATAAGGATGTGGTAACAAGAGAACATACAGTAAAAATGTCACAAATAATTCCAAACGCTCAATTACTGATACTACCCGGCACTCATGGTTCTTTTATAGGCGAAGTGTGTTCTATTGAAGAAGGCAGTAAAATACCGGAAGCTACAGTTACCATGATCAAAGAATTTTTGAACAAATAGAAATTAATAAAAAACCGCCCCAATAATTCGGGGCGATTTATAATCCAGGTTTTCTTATTTAGTTAAAAGTTCCTGTTACGGCTGTTTCTTCCACTATGATCATCTTGCTGATCTCTGCCGTTATGATCATCCCAACCTCTGTTATCATTACCGTATCTGTCGTCACGACCAAACCTGTCTTCGGTAATTGTAAGCTGACCAAACTGGCTAATAGTTATTCTTACGTCATTATCCCTTAGCTGGAACGATTTGCTTGCAACCAAACGCTTTCTTTGAAATATTGAAAATCCCCGGTTGCTCATGTCATATACTTGTATACTATGGCGGCCATTACGCAGGTTGTCAATATTCAACATCCTGTTGTTACTGTAATAAGTCCTGCCATCAACCACAATTTCATATTTCTTCGCCGAAATAATGGTTACGTCAGGTTTTCTGTCTGCCGCAAAAGCAGCGGCAGTAAGAGCCAAGCCTAAAAACATTGTAAAGATCTTTTTCATTTTATTAAGTTTTATTGTTTTGTCTTGCATCGCAACCGGAGCCTGCAAAACCATTTTATTATTTCCGGTTGCTTACTATTATTCAAAGCAGATGCCATCGTGCCAAAAATTTGAGAAGGAATCGTTAATGCCATTGTTATTTAAGGTTAATGAAAATTGGATAACGTTAACTGCAGTTTCTCAATATTAGTCTACGACTTTGAGGTTTTTTTATTTACAGCAATTTCTTCTCCTTCTAAAATAAATTTTGCAATTTGAAGTAGTATTTAGATATTTGTCTAAATATACAATCATTGAATTAATAGATATGAATAATGTATTTAAAGCACTGAATGATCCTACCCGGAGAGAGATATTAGAATTGCTCCGCAAAAAGGATATGACAGCCGGAGAGATAGTAGAAAAATTCCGTATTTCTGGCCCGAGCATATCGCATCACCTGGATCTGTTGAAACAGGCCAAATTGGTGATCGCTGAAAAAGAAGGACAGTTTATTTACTATTCCCTCAATACAACTGTTGTAGACGAGATCATGACATGGCTACTTCAATTCAAATCAAAAAAGAAATAATTATGGATAAGTTTATAAAAAAGATCGTTTGGCTATTCATCCTAGCCCCTGCTGTTTACTTAGCTATTGTTTGGAATACGCTCCCTGAAACAATAGCGATGCACTTTAATTTGAAAGGTGATATTGACCGTTATGGCAGTAAAAATGAACTGGTCACTATGATATTGATCTTAACAGTAGTAAATGCAATCGTTTATTTATTATTACCTCAAGTTTACAGGATCGATCCTAAAAGATATGCTGCGGAAAATAAAGACAGATTATTTCGTATTGCCTTTGCTATTGTTGTATTTACTTCCGCGGTTCTTTGCCTGATCATTTATAGCAGCATTCATGGAAATATAAAATTCAGCATGAGGTTTATTCTAGCAGGTGTAGGATTGATGCTTGCAGTTGTTGGTAATTATATTTATAATATCAAGCCTAATTATTTTGCAGGTATCCGTTTGCCATGGACATTAAATAATGATGAAAACTGGAAGAAAACTCACTTATTAGGAGGAAAGTTACTTTTTGGCGGTGGCCTGCTGATCGCCGTTATCTGCCTCTTTACTCCTTTCACATTTTCGATGATCGCACTATTCACAATACTTCTTTTCGTAATTATTACAACCTGTATTTACTCATATCGTTTATATAAAAAACTAAATGTTCATAATTAAAAAATAGCAAGTTTCGGGTTAAATAGGGTCAAATGCCCCAGGATTTTTGCATTTAAACTGTGATCAAAATGAATGAGAAGATTGAAAATTGTTTAGTGGATGATGTCGATAATATTTTGTCGCTTTATCAATCTGCAAGAGACTTGCAAACAAGTAAAGGAATGGTAGTATAGCCAGTATTTGAAAAAAGTTTCATTGAAAAAGAAATAAATGAGCTAAGGCAATGGAAACTGGTTATTGAAGATACTATTGCCTGCAACTGGGCAATTACTTTTTCAGACAAAGAGATCTGGGGAGAGAAAGACAAAAACGATTCTATTTATATTCATCGCATAGCCACAAATCCTGCCTTTCGAGGCAACAGGTATATTCATAAGATCGTCAACCGGGCAAAGGAATATGCGAAGCAAAAAGAAAAACTATTTGTGCGTTTGGATACTTTGGGAAATAATACCAAATTGATCGAACATTATAAATCTGCTGGTTTTGAATTTTTAGGAATATTCAAATTAACTGATACTTCAAATTTGCCCTGCCATTATCAAATAGAACCTAATTGTTGTCTGTTCGAAATTGATCTTGTCGGAGCCAAAAAATGAATAACTTTTTTCTTAGATAATTATTCAAATCTATAGAATAAACTCGCCTCAAAAGTGTTGCGCCTTTGACCCATGAATTACTTTTTCATACAGAAATAATTTTTAATAATTTTAATGTTGATTATATTTAGTATCCAATCCTGAACTGTTTATGAAAGAACTAAAGTCCATAGCAATTCTGTTAATTATAAATAGTTTTATAAGCAGCTCTGTTCTACATGCTCAAAATACACAGATCAAAGGGTTTGTTGATGCTCTGGCGGGGGTACAAAATGATAAACTTTCCTTCGCACTTGGTGAGCAGGATCTATTTATCACTTCTGAATTAAGCGATCGGTTTTCATTCCTGGGTGAAAGCGTTTTTAGATTTACCAACACCACGCCAACTAAATTTTCAGTAAGTATTGAACGCATCGTTATTAAATACAATTTTTCCGGAAATCATAATATTCTTGTTGGCAAGCATCATACTCCTATAAATTACTGGAATGACACTTATCATCATGGCAGGGTGCTTTTTCCTACTATTTTTCGCCCACTTTTATTTGATGCCAATATCATACCTCTGCATACAACCGGCGTTAGCTTACAGGGCCATAATCTTGGGGAGCTGAAATTTGGATATGACCTGATGATAGGAAATGGTATTGGTTCTACTGATGTTCTTGACAATGATGCAAGAAAATCAATAACTGCTGCTATGCACATAAAACCAGCAGAAGGTCTCCGGCTTGGAATATCATGGTATAATGATGGTATTTCAAAAGGAGCTTCGGGGCATGATGGCATGCCCGTGCAATGGGCTGTTGATCAAAATTTATTTTCCGGGTCTATCGCTTATTTCGGAAATAAGTTCGAAGTACTTGCAGAAGGCACTTTAGGTATCAATAAAACGGATACTACGGGATCTACGCGAACACTGGCTTCCTATATATATGCAGGATTTAAGATTCGCGAAAAAATAGTTCCTTATGTGAGATTGGACAATTTAACTTTCCAGGAAGGTGAAATTTTTTACGACAATAATAATACTACTGCATTTGTTGGTGGAATTCGTTACAACATTAATTATGTAACAGTAGTAAAAATGGAGTATCAGCATCAACATACTGCAAGAGATGGGGATTCAAACAGGTATACGATGCAATTGGCAATTGGATTTTAGAATAAATATTAAAACAATGACCTTACGGCCATTTAAAATATTAGTTTACAAAAAATACCTTTCTATAGTGTTGCTATTGATCACAGCTATCATTGTAAAAGGACAAGAAACCAGCCTTATTGCAATAAGCAACACAAAAGGGGCGCCTTCAACAATGAAGATGACTGAATTGAAATCCGTGCTTAAGGGTGAAAAGCAAAGATGGAATGACGGAACCAAAGTGAGTATTGTTTTAATGAAAACAAATACGCCGGTAGGAGAAGCCACTTGCCAGAAGATATATAATATGAGTGGCGATAAAGTGAAAAGATTTTGGCTGGGTTTATCATTTAGTGGTAAATCAGATGCGCCCATTTTCTGTAACTCAATTTCAGAATTGGAAACTATTGTTTCACAAACTCCGGGAGCCATCGCTATTCTTGATAAAATTTCCATAAGCACGAACACTAAAACGATCGTGGTTGATGGTAAAAATTCATTTTAAGTTTTGTCCTACCCCGCAATAATATTGATCGGCCATTAATGATAATTTATGTGTGAGTCGTTTTTGTTAAGTTTAAAAATCAGGTTAATTACATGCGAATCACATTAAAAACGAAGATCTGGTTAACTGTTCTTACGATTGTATTGATGTTTTCTTTCTTTTCCCTTTATTATTTCCCTGCACAACAGGAAAAGTATTTGCTTGATAGTTATAATAACGAAGTACAAAATCTTACCAACACAATTTCGTTAGGTGTAAAAATAGCTCTTAAAGATGAAAATTTTGAAGGAGTGCAAACGGCAATGAGCTTTGTAAAAGATGATCCACGACTGTTATTTGTAAACCTGGTAGCAACTGACACAATTTGGAATGCAGATAGCAGTCGATACACACTAAAAGATTCAGTTTTGAGAACATTTCCAGAAGACACATTAAAAAATAATAAGAGTCATTTTAAAAACTCAATTATAAAAAAGAGATCGGGGTTTACTTCCGATATGATGTCAGGTGCTATTGAATTGGCAGTAACTACTGAGAACATTGAAATTGGGAAAAAGAGGATCCGGCAAACATCTTTGATCGTTAGCAGTGTTGTTTTTATTATCGGCATATTTATTGGGTTTTGGTTGGCAAGAAATATTTCAGTCCCTGTACTCGCCTTGAGGGATGCGGCCAATAAAGTAGGAGAAGGTGACCTGACCCAACGAGTGGTAAGCAGATCGGGAGATGAAATAGGTGAGTTAGCTATAGCATTTAACAGGATGGTGGAAGACCTTGCTAAGGCTCGTGAAGAATTACGCAAAGCAAATCTCAGGCTGGGATCTACAAACGAGGAACTACATGCGACGGTAGCAAATTTAAAAGCGGCACAGGAACAATTGGTACAAGCAGAAAAAATGGCATCGTTGGGTCAATTAACAGCAGGGATCGCTCATGAAATAAATAATCCTATAAATTTTGTAACAGCCAATATCCAACCACTTAAAGACGACATGGCAGATATTATAAAATTTATTGACCATTACGAGGAAATCATAAAAAAGAAAGGATTGGAAAACCAATTTACTGAGATCGAAAAAAATAAGCAGGGTACCAATATTGAATTAACAAAGAAAGAAATAAATAATTTATTAAAAGGAATTGAAGATGGCGCCAAGCGAACTTCCGAAATTGTCAAAGGTCTCCGGAATTTCTCGAGGCTTGATCAAAATGTTTTCAGAAAAGCAAATATGAATGAAGGGCTTGAATCGACACTTACTTTACTACATAGCTCTTATAAAAACAGGATCGAGGTCATAAAACAATATGGAGACTTGCCAGAGATAGATTGCTTTCCCGGCCAGATAAACCAGGTATTCATGAATATTCTTTCTAACGCTATACAAGCCATAGCCGGGGAAGGTAAAATTTTCATAAAGACCTGGCATGACGATAAGAATGTAAAGATCTCTATTAAGGATACAGGTGCCGGTATGACAGACGAGGTAAGAAAAAAAATATTTGATCCTTTTTTCACAACTAAAGATGTAGGAAAAGGAACTGGTCTTGGACTTTCAATTTCTTTTGGCATTATTCAAAAACATAATGGCGAAATTGAAGTATTCTCCAAGCCTGGCGATGGAACAGAGTTTGTGATAAGAATCCCGATAATCCAACAATCAACAAATTAAACCATGGAAGTACTGAAAGATGTTTTTAATGTTCTGTATGTGGACGATGAAGAAAATAACCTGAATTCTTTCAGAGCTGCATTGCGCAGAAATTATAACATATATACGGCATTAAGCGGCGAAGAAGGTATGGATATACTTTCTAAAAACGATATTCATGTGGTTGTAACCGATCAACGTATGCCAAATATGACAGGTGTGCAGTTTTTACAACACATACCTCCTGAGAAGGATAATATCAGGATAATTCTTACGGGATTCAGTGATATCGAGTCTATAATTGAGGCCATTAATACAGGAATGGTTTATCGTTATATAACAAAACCATGGGATAAAGATGAATTAAAGATCACGATAGATAATGCAATTGAAACAATAATGCTCAGGCGCAATAACAAGCACCTGATCGAGGAATTAAAGGAATATAATGAGCAACTGGAAGAAAAAGTTTTTTTAAGAACAAAAGAAATTGAAAAACAAAAAGAAATTATTGAAGCTGCAAAATTGCAATCTGATTCTTTGCTTCTAAATATCCTGCCTGGTGAAATTGCAGATGAACTAAAAAAATTCGGTAAATCGTATGCAAGAAAACATGACCAGGTAAGTGTTTTATTTGCAGACATTAAAGGATTTACTTCGATTGCGGAAAAACTTACACCAGTGAAACTGGTAACACAGCTTGACGAGGTTTTTGGAGCTTTTGATAATATTGTTGCCAAGCATGGAATGGAAAAAATAAAAACAATCGGTGATGCGTATATGTGTGCCTGCGGGCTGCCACTAGCTGACAATGAAAATGCAATTAAATCTGTGAACGCCGCTCTGGATATGCAGCAATTTATAAAAGAGTTCGGATCGGCAAATAAAATTCAGAACCTGCCAGTTTTTGAGATCCGCATCGGGATCCATACAGGTCCTCTTGTGGCTGGAGTTGTTGGCTTGAAAAAGTTTGCATATGATATATGGGGTGATGCTGTAAATCTTGCTTCACAAATGGAACAACATAGTGAAGCCGGGAAAGTAAATATATCAGGGGAAACTTATTCACTCATAAAGAATTCTTTTAACTGCACCTATCGCGGTAAAATTGAAACTAAAAGTAAAACAGAGGTGGATATGTATTTCGTTGACTCAGTAAAATAATGTTCTATTGCCAGCTTTTATTAATAAATATCATCTGATTTTAAAGCCGTATCTTCACCAACTATCCGCAGAGAATTGGTGGTTTTTACTTTGAAAAACTTTTATCCTCTGCGATCATTTTAAACTAAAAAGAAATATACATGAGTGAATCATGGAATAAAAAAGAAAGAGAAAAAAAGAAACAGAAAGAAAGAAAAGATAAGGCTGAAAAAATGCAAGATCGAAAAGAAAATGCAAAGAAGGGCAACTTCGATGATATGATCGCTTATCTTGATGAAAATGGAAATTTAAGCTCCACCCCGCCCGATCCAAGAAAAAGAGTTGAAGTAAAACTGGAAGACATCCAGATCGGCGTTCCCGAATATGTACCACCTACAGAAGAAGAGCTTACACACAAAGGAAAAGTGACCTTTTTTAATAATGAAAAAGGATTTGGTTTTATTAAAGACCTGCAATCACAACAAAGCCTTTTTGTACACGCTAATAATCTTACTGCTCCAATAAAGGAAAATGATAAAGTAAGTTTTGAAATTGAAATGGGACAACGTGGCCCGATGGCTGTAAATGTTAAGATCATTAACTGATCTTTTTTATAATTATAATTCTTATTAACTCCTTTAAGTTATTCCGGATAAACTATAAAATATGGTTTATTAGTCGTAGCTTTGTTGTTCTTGATGTTAGTGCTCTCTCTTCTGGCGTAGTTTAATTTCTCCTCCAAAAAGCAGTGAAGGCTTTAACGTAAGGCAGGTAAAGTATCATTTAATTATTGATAGCCTTACCACATTTTTAAATAAAATATTTTTTTAGTGTCATTTAACGATTTACAGCTCATTGAGCCTGTGTTACAGGCCCTTGGCAAAGAAGGATATACCAATCCCACCCCTATTCAGGAAAAATCTATTCCTGTCATTTTACAAAAAAGAGATCTGCTTGGCTGTGCACAAACGGGTACTGGTAAAACAGCGGCTTTTGTTCTTCCCATACTTCAATTAATGTATGAAGGAAAACAAAATGGTGATCAGCCAGATCATAAAATAAAAGCACTTATACTTACCCCAACAAGAGAGTTGGCAATACAAATTGGCGAAAGCATTCGTTCTTATGGTCATTTTTTGCCCTTACGTCATCATGTAATTTTTGGTGGCGTTTCTCAACATAGCCAGGTTCAGGCAATCCGTCGCGGCGTTGATATCCTGGTAGCAACACCAGGCCGCTTACTCGACCTGATGCAACAAGGTTATATTACTTTAAGAGATATTCAATTCTTCGTCCTTGATGAAGCAGACAGAATGCTTGATATGGGGTTTGTGCATGATGTAAAACGCATCATCACCAGGTTACCCTCTAAAAGGCAAACACTTTTTTTCTCGGCTACTATGCCAAATGAAATAAAGCACTTAGCTGCAATGCTTTTAAATAATCCTGTTAAGGTAGAAGTCACCCCACCTGCGACAACAGTTGACATGATCCAGCAATCAATTTATTATACAGAAAGGCATAATAAGCCAGCTTTGCTTGTTCATTTATTAAAAGATGAATCAATAGAGACTGCATTAGTATTTACACAAATGAAACATGCGGCGGATAAACTTGCTCGCATGCTAAACAATAATGGCATTCGTACCGAAGCTATTCACGGCAACAAAGCACAATCGGCCAGGCAAAAAGCATTGGAAAATTTTAAGAATAAACGTACCCGTGTATTAGTTGCTACAGATATTGCAGCCCGTGGTATTGATATTGATGAAATGACGCATGTGATCAATTTCGAATTGCCAAATGTTCCGGAAACTTATGTTCACAGAATTGGAAGAACTAGGCGTGCAGGTGCAAAGGGTGTGGCAATCTCTTTTTGTGACTGGAGTGAAAAGATATTCTTAAGTGATATTCAAAAATTGATCAGGAAAACGCTTCCGGTGGTAAAGGCACATTCGTTTGATGCGCCTGGTATGCATGATGTAATTCAGGCAACTAATTCTTTTTATGGAACCAGCAGCAGAAATGCAAGAACAAAAAAACATAGCAGGGCTTTTACACAAAGAGGCTGATCATTAAACAGCTTCTTTCTCTTCAGTAACTGTGCTATTCCTGATGGTTAATTGATAACTCGAATTCACGGAAAATTCGAATTGCTTATTCTTTAGCATTGCTCCTGTCTGTTCATTTTCCTGTAGCACCAACATTAAGTCTTTAGCAAGCTGTGTATTATTGGCGTCATAATTAGTGCGGCCATTAGTAAGCTGAAGACTTGAAAAAGTAAGCTTGGTCTTTTTGCCTCCTGTTGCCCGTTGAAAATCGGTGAAGTTCATATCCAATACCTGATCGCCTTTTTCAGAACGCTTCATTAGCAAAATGATAACAGGTAGATACTTTTTCCAGGTTTGTAAGAACATAAATACTGCTTTACTTTATTTAAAAATGTCAATAAATTTATTGCTCTTCCGTAAGACGTGTAAACGATAACCCGTTAAAAATGCGGGCAAGATCCAAATTTTTTGTTTTACGCCATTCATCAATTTTTGCATGGCTAACGATGCGCCATAAATTTTTCAATTTTAACTCACCATAATCGGGAGTTCTTATAAAAACTCCTGTTACCGTGCTGCGTTCCTTAAAATGAATATTAATAGTTGAATCTTCTCTTCCTTTCCCTTCCACAAATTTTTCGATCATTTCGGTAGTCATATTTAAACAATTTTATTTTTATAAACCAAGCCAGTTAATAACATCTTGAAGTCGGGTTTTATAAATATAATGTTCGTGTAAGATTTATATTTTCAAACCACTTGAGAAAAAACAGGTGTAAAGAATAATGCCGAGGGAAATTGATCGTTCACTACAATAGCTGTAAAACTCAAATTAACCGCTCAAAGATAATCATTATCACCCATAAATCTCCATTTTATTTTATGCTGAACAGATGAGTGTATAAACTAATTTAAGCACCAGGTATTTAAAGTATATCGTCGCTTATACCCTGCACTTTTCATGACAATTATGGTATAAATAAACAGTCGTTTGACTTGTATTATGTGTTTACTTTTCTGTGACTTTTAAAAATCACAGCCGAGAAAAAAGCTTGACTAACTAAAAACATTCAGATAAGTGCGATATCAATAGTGCCCAAAAATCTATGAGCAACAATCCTGCAAGATTTTATTATTTTTTGCAGCTAAGAAAAATTGAAAGCTATAGAAGTACAGAATCAGCCAGCAACTTGATCAATATCAGTCGTAGTGGCCCTTTAAATATATATATTGGGAGTATCATTTTAGACATCTATGAAAAAAATAAACCTGAGCACAAATTTTACTGTATTCATTTTGTTTTTTGGCGTTGGCATACTGGAAGCAATTCAAACCAGGAATTGGCCAAAAGCCGCATTTTGGTTTGCAATTGGTTTAGTATTTCTCGTTGCGGATAACTTAAAGAAAGCATAAAGCCTGAGTATTGCCTGAACTATTGTAACAAAGCCATAAGGATCGCATCTCTCATTTCTCCAGCTTTTGCGGAAAGCTTGCTGTCAATAAAGCATCCGACATTGGTTGCCATAAAAACATACACCTTATGCGAAGGGATATATAACAATCCACAACCAGCGCCAATGCCACCACCTCCGTGGCCATAAGCAGGAAGACCGCCGAGATCAAAATAGATCATACCCATACTATACCGTTTGTTTCCTTTTTCATCCTTTACAAATTCCATGAGGTCCTTCATGGATGTCTCATTCAATAATTTTCCTTCCATTAATCCTTTTAAATATTTTACTGCATCCGTAGTTGTACACACGATGCCATCATCTCCTTTTGAACAAGCAACAGTCATTTGCTGAAATGGAGTCGTATTGACCGCAATACCATTATTAAAAACATCCCAATAAGATTGCGGGAGTAATAAGCCTTTAAGATAATTAAGGTCTTTACTATAATAACTATTGTTTAATCCAAGTGGTTTGAAAATATTTTTTTTAATATAAGCGGCATGATCACCAGTTATTGCATCGGCTATCAGGGACAGCAATAAATAGTTAGTATTTGTATACTTATATTTTGATCCTGATACAAATTGAAAATCCATTCCATTAATTCCTTTTAAGCAATCCTCAGATGAAAAGTTCTGTAATGGATGAAGTATGACCCTGGAAACAAATGCGGGAGCTTCATTATACTCGGGCACACCTGAAATATGATTTAGTAACATTCTTATCGTGACAGAATTTGCATTTTTAATATACCTGCTATATTTAGATGGCAGGTATTTTGTCATTGGCGCATCAAGATCAATCTTCCCTTGTTCTTTGAGCTGCAATATTTCAACAGCCATATAACTTTTAGAAACACTTTGTAAGTATTGCAAATGGCAATTGGTCATCGGTAATTTTTTCTCGAGGTCAGCATAACCCTGGGCTCCGACCCACCAACCTTCCGCTTCGGAATAAACAGCCACCGAAGCCCCCGGCAACATATTATCGGTATAGTGCTTTAAAATAGAATCCAGTGTTTTGGATTTTGAATAGGAACTATTAACTGTTACTGCGGGCTTGCAATTTTCCGTTGTTTGACCAAATAAAGACAGAGCATAAACTGAGATCAAGGCTAACATCAGTATCTTTTTCATTTAATTTTTTTTTACAAAACAACAACACAAACGAATAGTAAACCAAACAAAAGTCCTGCTATTAAGATAGGATGTATTAAAATTTGCCTTGAATTGCTCCCATTATTTGATCATTACTTACTATGAGCGTTGAAGTGTAGCAAAAAAAGGGATGAGATGTCGTAAAAGTTTCTTCCTTTAACCCCTTTCAAGCCAATTTTTAAAAGAAACGGCTTTTGTACGACTCACAGGAATCGATGAGGGAAGATTTTCGGAAGCATTTATCAACACGTCTATTTTACCATTCCCAGTTCTTTTGAAACCGGTCACTACTTTGCGGTTGAGTATGTATTGCCTGTTGAGGCGAAAAAATAGTTCTTCAGGCAATATAGTTTCGATATTATCAAGAGAACGGTCAGGGAAATATTTCTTATTTTCTTTTGTAAGCAAAATAGTGTACCCTTCTTCCGCATAAAAACCAAGTATAGTATCAAAAGGCAATAATAGGTTCTGGTTTCCGTGTTTTACTGTAAAGCCTCCTGCCCTGACTTTTTTTTCTTCTTCCCGTTTCTTTTCCGATTCCCGCCATTCACTATAATAATGCATCCCTATATAAATTCCATTTATGACAAAAAACCAGATAGCAATTATGAAAATATCAAAGAAATAAAAATTAGCTATGGCAGGTCTTCCCCGAACGATCCAACTTACTAATTCTGTTAATACAATAATGACCAGTAGTCCGACAATCGTTGTTGCCAGTAATTGAACAAGAATTCTTTTTAATGGCCTATTGCCATATGGAAGCTTTTTATCTAAGTAAATAATAATGCTTCGCACGGCCAACCACGCCAGCCATCCTTGTATAGTATCGATCGCATAAGTATAAACAAGAAACCAGTTAAATTTAATATTAGCCCAGGTGAGATAATAATTGAAGGCACTGATAAATGCTATTGCAACGAGGAAAAATTTTACATCCTTATATTTTTGATACCCGGCCATTACTTTAAACACAAAATATTTATACCAATATATTCTTTTATAACTTTATTGAAATAAATTTTATGAAGTTTCTTTCATTACAGCCTTTTGTTCCTTCGGGAAAAGATTTTGAAGGTGCCAAAGAGTTTTTCCAGCAATTAGGATTTACTGTTAATTGGAATGACGACGACTATGTTGGCTTTGAAAAAGACGGATGCAAGTTCATTTTACAAAGATTCGATAATAAAGATTTTGCAGAAAATTTCATGATCACTGTTGGAGTAACTAATGTTGATGAATTTAGAAAAGGTGTAATTGAAAAAGAACTACCGAAAAAATTTGGCATTCGAATTGGCGAAGCATCTGATCAGCCTTATGGACGAGAAGTAAATATTATTGACATTGCTGGTGTGTGCTGGCATTTTGTTCAACAGGTATAAACATTGAACTACGTTATGAGCAAAGAATACATAAAAGATCTTTCAAAATTTCTTAAACCGTTTGACAACGAGAAAAATGAAATAGTATTTTGGTTAAGAGATTTTATCTGGGATTTGTATCCCGATTCGAATGAATTGATCTATGACAATTACAATGCTCTGGCAGTAGGATGGTCACCCACTGATCGGGTTGGTCATACTTTTTGCTCAATTGCTATTGGCAGAACGAGTAAAAATATTCACTTTGGTTTTTATTGGGGCAGTGAAATTTCAGATCCTGAAAAAAGATTGATCGGACAGGGAAATCAATATCGATATGTGTTGGTAAAAAGCAAATCTGAATTTCCCAAAGCTTATATAAAAAAGCTCCTTAAAGATGCTTATGCCAATTCGATGGCTAAAGTGAAAGACAAAAAACAGATCATGCATGGAAATACAATTACTAAATCAATATCTGCTAAAAAAAGAGAGATTAAGAAGAAGTCCATTAAAAAGAAAAAATAAGCATTATAACTTTATTGCATCAACAGGCTTACCTANTTCCTTAGTTCCCCTTAAATGAATAGTGCGATGTATGTGTTTAATAAATTTACCTGGCTCCAACGCAGCAGCAGGTGATGAACTTTCTATTTCATAAAATTTTCCCATTTGTTTTCCGTCAATTTCCCCATCATTATAGGCATTTACTGCATCGCCGGAGAAAGGATCGTCTTGTAATTTCCATAGCGAGTTCACATAATCAGCAGATCCGGTAGGTAACGTAAATTGTGCGATCGTGAGAACATTGTTTACTGCATCATAGCTTGCAAGAAATGGTAAGGCTCTTTTAGGAGATACACCTATTTTGCTCCGTTGGATCGCATCTGCCTTAAATAATATTAATCCACTATCAACTTTCAATCGGTCAGCAGGAACTTTTCCAAAATAATCATCGGTGACAATTTTACCGAGACTAGATGAATCACCTTGTTTGTAGGGAACGGCAACTGTAGTTT
>VBAS01000099.1:35812-36317 GCA_005882975.1 Bacteroidota bacterium
CTGTAGTTTGAGTTGATGCATTCAACATGCTTAATATCCAAATGGAAAGCATCCCGGTTTTCTTATTCCATGCAGTTGCCCCCGTATTTGTAATACTATTTTCTGATTCAAATGCCACAGCCTGTACATTTTCAGGAATTGCGATGCCCAATGTCGTATTGATCGAAGCCTTATCTAGTAAACGAATAATACGATCAACGGTCAGGTCAAATTTATTTCCTGAATAATTTTCAAGATGCATTTCCTTTTTAAAGACAGCATCATATTTAGTTGAGGAAACTAATTCAAAAGGCTCCGTATCCAGCTCTTTTGGTACAAACCAATTGTCAAATTTGAACTCCGCTCCTTTCTTAAAATAAATGGAAAATTGCCCACCTTCAGGTCCCAGCCAAAAGCGTTCTTCACCGCCAAATGCATTAATATGCTCAGTAGTTTTTCCAGATGCAATAAGATCATGATTGACCCAACCAAAACTAATTCCCTTATTTCCTTCCGTTGTACTTGT
>VBAS01000099.1:36344-39225 GCA_005882975.1 Bacteroidota bacterium
GGCACCTGTACTGTCTCCAAGCACAACGAGATCTTTATGATATTGCTTAAGAAAATTAAGGTCATATGCAAATGTTCCATCCATAAATTTAGAAGCGGAGTCAGCTTTGCTTTCCGGTCTTTCTTCAGTGGAATTGCAGGCTGCAAATACAACTATAAAAATACTTATCAAATACTTTTTCATATTATCTGTAAAATACTGATAATGTAGTTATATAGTTACTCCTGGTAATGAATTCTGAATGGGATAATTTTTTGCACAATAAGTAATCGGTAAATTTGTGATCCATTTTGGACTCGGTAGCTCAGTTGGTACCCCCGATTTATATCGGGACGGGTTACTTCGATCATTTTTTGGGCTTCCAGGTGTCTATCCGCAATTTCTCAAGCTCTGCAAGTATACAATTTGTAAGTTTTACAATGGTTTCCTGGTCTTCCGGCCTGAGTGTGATGATCTTTTTATTGTTACCGGTATCTGTAAATTGTATTGTCGCAATTTTCTTTTGTGAAAGATTAGTAAGGTTTACATTTAAGTTTTGCTGGTTCGGAAAAATAAAATGAAAATATCCTTTACAATTTGTGGTGCCTCCATTTTTAAAATTCCCTTTTTGCTTGGTGTCGTAAGCTATCACTACCCTGGAATAATCATTAAAGCACATTGCTGAGTTGTCCAATGCAAAAAAATAATCCACTTCTTTTTTATCTGCTGATATTGATAACAAAAACTTATCGTTGCCCGCGCCTAAAGAAATAAAACCTGTTGTTAACCTTGGATCTTGTTTAAACTGGTCTTTCTCATTTTTCAATGTGCAATCTTGCGCATTACTAAAAAAAGGAAAAAGAACAAATAGAAATGATAAATATTTCATACTCATAATTAGCAGTAAAAATACATATTCCCTGCTCTGTTTTACAGCTCAGCATGTTAAAAAACAAGAAATATTTTACCGCTAAAACTTCATACCATGGCTATCTGCACTACCTGCAATATGCAAAGCAAAAGCAGCCAGCGCTGTATCTTTTAAAATATTAATCAGGGCATTTACTTTTACTTCCTCAGTACCCGCATTCGTATAAATTTCACCATGAATGAAAAAGGCAAAGATGAAAAGCATTAAGGCAAGCAGGTAAGCTGCAATTTTTACGTACTTATTAAAAATAAATGAAACTGCTGCCAGTATAAATGCGGCACCGACAACTTTGACCCACAATATTGGATTGGGAAGATTTGCCGGCACATATTCCATCATCGCTCTTGGATTTTTAAAATGATAAATACCGAAGATGATCATGACGACGGATAGAATATAAATGGCTATGTGAGAAACGATATGTTTTTTCATAACCGTTGGTTTTATTTACTATAAGTTACCAAACTTATGCCGGTTATAAAATTTTAGATATGCACAGGTCTATCTTTTCAGAAACTTTCCCTTTAATAATTTCTCCATCACTTCTTCTTTCAAGTTGCGACTAATAGGTATATGATGCTGACCAATGCGAATATCGTTGCCTTCGATGCTATCAAGTTTTGTAGCGGATACGATAAATGATTTGTGCACTTTAATAAACTGAGAGGGTAAATATTCTTCTACAGATTTAAAGGTGAGGTAAGTAATAAGTTTCTTTTCTTGTGTATGAATGACAACATAATTCTGCAAAGCTTCAACAAATAAAATATCATTGAAAGAAACCTTTACTAGTTTGTTATCTGCTTTAATAAAAAAATAATCCCCTGTTGATATAGAAGAAGTTTTAAAGGCATCATTTTTTTCTCTTACCTCGTAATACTCCTTAGCTTTAAGCGCTGCTTTCAAAAATCTATCAAAAGAAATTGGTTTCACCAGGTAATCCAACGCATTCAATTCAAAACCATCCAGTGCAAATTGCGGAAATGCTGTAGTGAAAATAACAGGAACAGATCTTTGCAGTGTTTTCATAA
This sequence comes from Bacteroidota bacterium, assembly GCA_005882975.1. GTDB lineage: Bacteria > Bacteroidota > Bacteroidia > Chitinophagales > Chitinophagaceae > VBAS01. Next base: position 38,286 of record VBAS01000099.1, read on the forward strand.
AATCAAGCCCTGTGATCTTTGGCATTTGAATATCCAGGAAAAGCAATTGAGCTTCTCCCCTGCTGATCAATTCAGTTGCTTTTAACGGATTGTCATATTCACCTGCAAGATGCAGGAAATCTACATCAGCGATATACTCTCTTAATCCTTTTCTTGCAAGAGGTTCATCATCTATTATAACGCAATTGATCATTTGATCAATATTATAATTCCAGCAATTAATAATAATGCAAATGCAATTAGAAATAAGATCAATATTTTCTTCTTTCCCTTTTTTCTTAATAATATTCCTGTCAACATAATTTTAAATTTTAAGTTTTAAATTTATCATAAACACATTTTCCTTATCATCTATTTTTAATTGGTGAGCATCCGGATAAAGCAATTCCAGCCTTCGCTTCACATTATTCATCCCTATTCCTCCGTGTTGCTCTGTTGAATAGATCTCTTTTTCGCAGGAATTTTCTACAACAAACTCAAAATAGCCGTTACTACGTGTCATATCCATTTTTACAAAATTATCTCCCCGGCTTTTATGTGAAATATGCTTAAATGCATTTTCAACAAAGGGTATTAGCAAGAGTGGTTCAATTGAAAAATTTTTTACTTCCTGCGAACAGTTGAATTGCACCTTATAATTTTCGTCTTTTCTCAGTTGTTGCAAGTGGACATAATCCTGCAAGTAACCGATCTCCTTTTCAATAGGGATCTTTTCCCCATTTGCCTCGTAAAGCTGGTAACGAAGCATATCAGAAAATTTATGCAAAGCCTGTCTTGCATCGGGATTATTTTTATCAATCAAAAAATAAACCGAGTTTAATGAATTAAAAAGAAAATGCGGGTTGATCTGCGACTTTAAAAAATTTAACTCAGCTTCTGCTTTATCCTTTGCAAGCTCAGCCATTTTTTTTTGCAGGGTGATCTGATCGAACATTAGCTT
>VBAS01000099.1:39233-50763 GCA_005882975.1 Bacteroidota bacterium
GGAAAAAATGAGGAATTACATTATCATAGATCCTGCCTTTAATATTTCCGCTGAAAGTAAATAGAGTTGGGTCATGTGTAAGCAGGCCAATAATATACATTTTAGTAACACTGCTAATTAAGATCATGAGAAGAAAAAGCAAAACAAAGAGTCCATATCTTTTTCTATATAAGAATGAAGGTATGAGCAGGCTATTCGTTATATAGACCATTACGATCAGGTCAACCAATTTAACAGATGTCACTTTAAAAGCAACAGATGGCGTCGTATAATCTTCGTAACGAAGCATGAACCACAAGCCGAAAATAAATAGCCAAAAAAAGACATGGTTCAATTTGTACTTTATAAAAAATGCTGCATTGTGCATAATACAAAATAAAAGTACGATTTCCCTTCCGCATAAGACATTACATCACGTGCAGCTTATCCCTGACGAAACGCAGATATGCACTTCATCAAGCGCTGTTTACACTTTATGTAAAAAACCTTATAGAGGTCTTTTTTTTATGACATTTATACTACAAACCATTTTTTATGAGACTATTATTTCTTTTCGGTGTTCTCCTTATTTCAAATATTGGATGTACGCAAAACAGTGCTACAAAAACAAACCAGAATAATATACATGTTGGTGGTAGCTGTGAAGGTTGTGAAGCTATACACGAATCACCAACGCCATTTGACTCATTAAAAAACCTTTGCTGGCTCCCTGACTGGAATGACAAAGGAAGAAAGCTTGCAATAAATGGTGTAGTTTATAAATCAGACGGAACACCGGCACCAAACGTCATTATATATGTATATCATACAGATCAAACAGGTATTTATCCAAAAAAAGGTGATGAAACAGGTTGGGGAAAACGTCATGGATATATTCGCGGGTGGATGAGGACGAATGAAAAAGGTGAATATAAGTTTTTTACATTAAGACCAGCTGCTTATCCCGGCAGACAAGTTCCGGAGCATATTCATGTTACAATTAAAGAACCTGACAAGAATGAATACTGGATCGATGAATATCTTTTTGATGATGACCCACTACTTACAGATAAAGAAAGAAAAAATTGCCAGGATCGTGGAGGTAGTGGAATAATAAAAGTGAAAGATGTTGGCAACATGCTCAAAGCTGAAAGAAATATTTACCTGGGAAAAAATATTCCTGATTATCCTAAAAAATAAAGTATTGCCGTTGAGAAACTTACATTTTAGAAAACTATCATTTACTCTCATAATTTCTCTCACCAAATAACAAACTACCAATACGTACCATATTGCTCCCTTCTTCAATAGCAATTTTATAATCAGCACTCATTCCCATGGAAAGAGTTGTCAGCTCAGGGTTTTGGGTTTTGAGTTTTTCAAAAAGAGTTTTTAGGGATTTGAATTCAATTCTTATTTTATTAGTGTCATCAGTTAAGCTTGCCATTCCCATCAATCCTTTTATCCGCACATTCGCAAATTGTTTTAATTCTAAGCTCAAAAGTTCAGCCTCATCAAATCCAAATTTGGTTTCTTCCTGGGCTATATGAACCTGCAACAAACAATCAATAACCCGTTTGTTTTTTTCTGCCTGTTTATCTATTTCCTTAAGTAGTTTTAAACTATCAATACCATGAAGGAGGTAAATAAAAGAAGTGATCAATTTTACTTTATTGCTTTGCAAATGACCAATAAAATGCCAGCGAATATCTTTTGGTAATTCTTCGGCTTTCTCCACTAATTCCTGAACATAGTTTTCTCCAAAATCCCTATGGCCTAAATTGTAAAGCTCAAGAATATCGTCAATTGGTTTTGTTTTGGAAACTGCAACCAATGTAATTTTTGATAGCCTTAGCTCCTCGTTTATTTGTTGGTATTTTTCTTTATTAATTCCCATGATATTTCATCCCGCCGTTGGCGGGACAAAGTTTACACAAAGATCGCAAAAGAAAAAGCCACCAGCATTTTTGCTCGTGGCTCATATTTTACAGATCGTAGCTTTTATTTCAAAATACTTCTGCTGATCACAATTCGCTGCACCTCACTCGTGCCTTCGTATATCTGGGTGATCTTTGCATCACGCATCATTCTTTCTACATGATATTCTTTTACAAAACCATAACCGCCGTGGATCTGCACTGCTTCAACCGTCGTCCACATCGCTGTTTCTGAAGCATACACTTTTGCCATGCTGCTGCTAACACCATAGTCAATGCCATTATCTTTCTCCCAGGCGGCTTTCAGGCAAAGTAACCGGGCTGCATTAATTCTTGTGGCCATATCAGCCAGTTTAAAAGCAATAGCCTGGTGATTCATGATCTCCGTACCAAAAGCTTTTCTTGTTTTTGAATATGTTTTTGACAACTCATAAGCTCCACTTGCAATACCCAATGCCTGTGATGCAATGCCAATTCTTCCACCTGCCAATGTTTTCATAGCGAATTTAAAACCAAATCCTTCATCTCCTATCCTGTTTGCTTTTGGAACTTTTACATCATTGAACATCACTGTGTGTGTATCGCTTCCACGTATTCCTAATTTATTTTCTTTAGCGGCAACAACAACACCGGGCCAGTCTCTTTCCACGATCAATGTATTAATACCGCGAGAAGCTTTCTTTGGATCTGTTTGTGCCATCACCAAATAAACTGAGGCCGTGCCGCCATTGGTGATCCAGTTCTTTGTACCATTTAATAAATAATAGTCGCCTTTATCTTCTGCTGTTGTCCTCTGTGATGTTGCATCACTTCCAGCTTCGGGTTCACTAAGCATAAATGCGCCTATATACAACTCCCCGTTCTTTTTACCTTGCGCAAGCGGCGTAAGATATTTTTGTTTTTGCTCTTCTGAACCATATGCTTCCAATCCATAACAAACAAGACTATTGTTAACACTCATTACGACGCTGGTACTTGCATCCCACTTGCTTATTTCTTCCATAGCCAGCACATAGCTGACAGTATCCATTCCAGCCCCTCCATATTCCGGCGGCACCATCATACCTAAAAAGCCAAGGTCAGCTAATTTCATTATTTGTTCCTTGGGAAAAATTTGTTTCTCATCTCTTTCAATAACTCCGGGCTTACATTCATTCTCCGCAAAATCCTTTGCAGCCTTTTGAATCATCAATTGTTCTTCTGTAAATTGAAAATGCATTTATAAAAATTTCGCGGCAAAGATAAGGAGAAGTCGTCCCGTATGAACAACTGTTAGCTAATAGAATTTAAATCTAAACTTATAGTAATTGTTTTGATATAAATTACCGTAACTCAAAATGAGTCATCTCACCTAAACATGTTTAAGGAAATCTAAAATCTTCTAAAGAGGAAGTAAAATTTATACAGATTGGCTTATTCAGCTCTTCCCATTTGTCTCAGGAATTTAATATGCGAAACAACAGCATATCTTACTCTTGGATATTCGATATAAGAAATACCATATTCTTCGCAAACCTGTTTGATTATTCTGCTGATCGCCGGATAGTGAATATGAGAAATTTTAGGAAACAGGTGATGTTCAATTTGGAAATTCAAGCCACCAACTAACCAACTAACTAATTTATTTTTTGTCGCAAAGTTGGCAGTTGTTTTTACCTGGTGGATCGCCCAATCATCTTCCATTTTTCCGGTTGCAGCATCTGGTAAGGGAAAATGTGTATGCTCAACTGTGTGGGCTAATTGGAATACTATGCTTAAAACAAATCCTGCTACCATGCCCATACTCAGAAACCCAATGATCCAGGGTGTAAACCCAACCATATAAATTGGTATGACCACAAAAAGTAAGGCATGAGCAACTTTGTAAAACCAAAAAGAAAAATGTTCTTTCGGTGTCATCTTTCTTAACGATATGGAGCCTATTTTACCGGAGAAATATTTTGTGTAATCCGTTACAAAAACCCAGTAGATATATAAAAAGGAATAAGCAGCCCAAAAATAAAAATGCTGATACTTGTGTATTTTATAATGCGGCTGTTCATCACAAAGACGCAATAGCGGACGGGCTTCTATGTCATCATCCACGCCATGAATATTTGTATAGGTATGATGAATAACATTATGTTTCGTTTTCCACATATGCTGGCTTGCACCAAGAAAGTTTGCAAAATTTGAAGCCATATTATTGATCCACTTATAACGGCTGAAACTACCATGTGCTCCATCATGCATTACATTAAAACCAACTGCCGCAGTAACACATCCCAGTATAACACACTCAGCAATTGCAAACACAACCCGGGGTGTAAAGAAAACAAGATGAATATACAAACCGATCAATACCGAAACCAACAGAATTGCTTTGAAATGCAGTTTGAAGTTACCCGTAGTGGATCTGCCTTTTTGATTAAAATACTCCCCAATCTTTTTTTTCAACTCGCTATGAAATGATATTGGAAGTTTGGGGAATTTTGGACTTGACATTTTCTAAATTTAAGTTATGCAAAAGTACTTCTTATACATGACAAACCAGTATCATAACCTGTTAGTTATCCAGATATTTACTCTTTTATCAAACCTTTTTGACAAATTTCATTCTTTTTAAAATTATCAGGTCTCAATAGTCACCAGTGAATCGAAATTTTTCATTCCGATCCTTTTCTCGGTATTAAATCCTTCCCCATATTGCACGCCTATTTTTTTCCCAATTACCCTTGCTCTTGCCACAATACTATCAAGAAATGCTGCGGTAGAAATATAAGTTTGCGGTCCATCGTCTTCATTGCCCGGATTATAGAACTGGGTTGTATATGCTTTCACTGCTTCCATTCTTTGTTCAAACACATTGGATATATCAATAACAAAATCTGGTTCATGATAACGATCCTGTATATAATGAAAAACATATTTTGGTTTCCAGGGTTCCTGGTTGTTTCCCTGTTCATCTGTTGTTTCCACTTTTATTAAACCCGAAAGAAAGCAACTGTCAGTGGTTAGTTTTGCTGCACGGCCATGATCCGGATGTCGATCACTTAATGAATTTGTAATAATTATTTCTGGTTGATATTTTCTTATTGCTGCAATTAATTTTCGCTGATGTTCTTCATCATTTTTAAAAAAACCGTCACGCATCTTCAAATTCTCTCTTACGTGTATGCCCATTATCATTGCGGCCTTTGCGGCTTCTTCATATCTTGTTTCAATGCTACCACGGGAACCAAGTTCTCCCTGGGTAAGATCAAGTACTCCTACTTTTTTTCCATTTTTAATTTCATTGATAATTGTACCGGAACAACCAAGTTCTACATCATCAGGATGGACACCAATTGCGAGTATGTCTAACTTACCCCCAGCCCCTAAAGGGGAGTTTTGAAAATTCTTTACCAATGTATCTGCCATTATAAGATTTTAAAGGAATTTATTTGAAAGATAAATAAAAGAGAGATGTTTTAAAATAAATATCTCTTTAAGCCCCTTTAGGTTTTGAGGTTTTTATCTTATCCCCGGTTTATAAGGATTATTATACCAGGAAGCGTCAATTTCTTTAACAATGCTTTCTATCTGGCGGTCAATTTTATCACTCATATCCCACTCTTGTTTTAAACTGCTGCCAAAAAAGAAAGCAACAGTTTGATAAACACGGGCTGTTATTCCACCACGGTATTCTTTTACTATTTCATAGCAGTTATTTCCTGTTTGCCGGTTAATAAGTTTCATTAAAATTTTTCCCTGGTAAACAGAAAGATTGGATAACGGATCAGCAAACTGATCTTTCAATTCTTTTTCTCTTGATTTTATATAATCTTTCTTCTCCCTCTTGCTTTTTATTTTAGAAATGCTGGCATTAATATCATTCATCAAATGTCCGGCGGTTCGGGCATAGGGATAAGTAACATATACTGCGTTGCGAAGCCTGGTCCACTCTTCCATATATTTAGCCAGCTTCTTTTCACTCATGTTGGAAACCCACGCCATTTCTAATTCCTTATATGGCATCCATTCATTTTGGTAGTAAATGGCTCCTGTGATGATGGTATCTTTCGGCCCCCATTTTTTTACATTTATGGGAGGCGCAAGTGGTAGCGGGCCAACTAATGTATCAGTTTGCGAAAAAACACTGTTAGCGGCAAAAAAAATTGCCCCCATCAACAACACTATGAATTTGCAATGCATTTTCATAAAACTAAAGTACAAAAATATGACAACGTTTCTAAGCTAAACGCTGTATGAAAGTTAAAAGGCTTTTTAGGCTTGACCTCGACTTAATTGTATCCTTCGAACCAAACTGATGACAAACCCAATGGCCATAATTATAGTACCCAGCCAAAGAAGGTTTATAAAAGGAAATTTAAGTGTTTTTAAAGTAAGATATTGAGTAACAGTATTGGGATCCTTTATTCCGATCTCTGCTTGTTTACCGTCAAATTTGTTCAATTGTATCATAGTTCCGGAACTAAGAGTATCGGGTACATTAAGTGAAGTTCCCTTAGCGATCGCAAGTCGTGGATTCGAAAAATAAATTTCGTCAGGCTTGGATGCATCAGGATACACTTTCAAACTCGCTTCATAAAGTTTTCCATTGTCACCAAAGACTTCAACCGGCAGGCTGTCGAATGATTTTATCCCCTCAAGTATTATCATTCCTTTTTTTGAATAAGAAACAGTATCACCCACCTTTATTGTTCTTGGAATAAAATTGGAAGTATCCTGATTCTTTGACATATCGGTCATAGAAGTGATATAACCGAATACATCATGATCCCAATAATGTTTTGAACCCGGGTTAGCCATCAGCCCCTCATTGCCTTTATAGTTTACAAACGCATTAGGTGTAATTGTAAACTTTTCATTACTTTTCTTATCCTCGAAGTTGATCTTGAAATACCATTGAGATTTTTTAGGATGCATGGAATCACTGGCATAAGTAACCCAATATTTTCCCATATCCATTTTCTGACCTTTTAGAAGCGTCATATTCTCGCCTGGAAGTTCTTTGCTGTTCTCCCCTAACGGAACAAAAATCCCACTCGTATTATAAGAAAGAATTTCTTTTTTAGAAGAGGAGATAAGAATTCCGAGTAACATCATTCCAAAACCAAAATGTGCAATAGAAGGGCCGCTAAGTTTTAATTTCCCTTTTATACCGATCCAGATATATGCAAGATTTGCAATGATGGCAAATACGCTGCAGGCAACTGCGGTCCATACAAAAGTTAAATATCCTATTCCATATTTATCGTAGATCAGTCCGCTGGCGATAAAGCTTATGATAAAAGGCAATCCAATTTTTTTGAAAAAGTATTGAGTACCGGTCTCTTTATATTTTAAATATTGGCCTATGGCGGTTAATAAACCAATAAGGATCGCAATAAATATTTGTATCCTGTTGTAAGAAAATTCAATGTCTTGTGCCGGGGCAATTTTTAATCCGAAAACTTTATTGTAAACGGGTAATGAAGTTTGTCCTGTGATGATAAGTGCAGAAAATAATATTACCAATGAACCGATAAACATCCAAAATTCTCTTGACGAAGCGGCTTCCTCTTTTTTAATAGAAGGAATCAGTTTGTTCATGTTCACCAAAAACAAAACCAATGCAGCAACAGGTGAAAGCAGCGCAAAGAAAGGATGAACAAATCCTGCTAAAAGAAGAAACAAAATAGCGGCACCAGATACAATTAACTTTTTATTTAATCCTTCTAGTGACAAGATAGTTGGAAGCCAAAAGAATGCATACAGGAATAAATATAGTTGGGCATTCATTCCAAGATCGGCAAATGAGTGTACAGAGGTTTCTCCTAAAATGCCACTACGTGTAAGAAATGTGGAATAAACAATAAGAATAAATGTAAGCGCTATAAGAAAAAATGAAGTTTGTAATGATCGGCCGGTGCTTTTATAAATAAGTAATGTATGTATCCCTGCCACAAGAACAAGCCATGGAACCAATGATGCATTTTCAACCGGATCCCATGCCCAATATCCACCGAAACTTAAAGACTCATAAGCCCACGCTCCTCCCATCATTACTCCCACACCTAGCACGCATGCAGAAAAGAGAGCCCATGGTAACGCAGGCTTTACCCAATCGCCATATTTTTTTGTCATCAACCCTCCCATTGCAAACGAAAATGGAACAACTGTACTAGCAAAACCTAAAAACAAAACCGGCGGATGAATGACCATCCAATAATTCTGCAGCAGCATATTTAATCCGTTGCCATCTTTGATTCTCGTAGCGTAATCGGCAAATTGAAATACGGGCATATCCGGCATTTGCTCACGAAAAAGCGCAAATGGACTGCTGCCGACCTTTGTCCCAAAAAAATAAATGCCAAGCAGCATTGTAGCAAGACAAACCTGCGCAAATGAAAGCACAGACATAATAGGAGCTTCCCATTTCTTTGAGGTAAAAATTAAAATGATTCCAAGCACTGCATGCCATACCGTCCAAAGTATAAAACTGCCTTCGGATGCACTCCACAAAGAGCTTAAGATATATTTAGGTTCAAGATCGTTACCGGAATTCTTATAAACATATTGGTATTCGTAACGATGATTGTAAATAAGAGAAAATAGTATAAGAAATATTCCGATCACTGAGATCGCATCAATGAAGAATGCGGCTCTTCCAAGTTTTTTCCAGCTTGCCTGGTCAATAGGGTTTGTTGATCTTGCAGAAATGAAATAGGAAACCGAAGCTATAATAGACGCAACAAAAGAAAGGATAACAAATAAATGGCCGATCTGGCCCGGCAACAAGTGTTCCCCTATATAATCCATTGAAATTAATTAGTGTTTTTGTTCAAGCTTTCCTGGATGCGATTCGGATCATCCGTGTATTTGGATGGACATTTCATCATTATCTCATTACATTCAAAAACATCACCATTCATTTTTCCTTTCATCACCAGCCTTTCGCTGTGTTCAAGATTATCTGGCTTTGCATTATTGTAAACTACTTTAACTTTTCCCCCGATCGTATCAACTGCTGTAAAACTTAAATAGTTTGGATTTTTTATTGCATCATAATCGATAGGCTGTGTTTTATCAAGCTTTGCGATCACATGCACATACTTGCCGGGTTTTTCCTTTGCACCTGCAATGGTCTCATAACTGCTCAACAGATCGGCGCCACCCTTTGGCATCAAACTGATCAGGGCTGCTATGGCGCCAACGATAAGTACGAGTAAAATGATATGCGTTTTTTTCATGATTCGATTTTGCTCCGCAAAGATAACCCAAAAAACCATCAGGAGAGGCGGAAGAATGTTGATAAAGATCAGGCGGTGAGCTGGGAATGGTCAATAGTGAGTTGCTCCGGGTTTTAACCCGGGTATATATGATCAAAGCAGTTAGTATCCTCTCTTAGATGACTAGAATTGATGTAGCACAAGAGTGCGACGCAACAGAAGCTTAATCATGGTACAAATGTTCGCTTAATAAAAAATCTCTCTTGAATATTTACTCATTCCTTTCCTTATTTGCAACTTCTTCTTACCTTGCACGCCTTTTGAAAACCTATCATGACTGATCTCTCAAAATTTGACCCTAATAGCGTAAGCAATCCTCATAATAATATTTTTGGACTGCCATTTACAGAAGAAGAAGCAAAACTTGTAATCTTACCCGTTCCCTGGGAAGTAACGGTAAGCTATGGTGCCGGTACAGCCCGTGCCCCCGAGCATGTTTTTATGGCAAGTTTGCAGGTCGATCTTTATGATCCCGATATGCCGGAAGCATGGAAACAGGGTTTTTTTATGAAAGGGATTGATCGAAAAGTATTGCTAAAAAGTGATTACCTCCGCAAAGAAGCTGAACTGTTCATTGATTATATCTCCAAAGGTGATGCTGTAGAGGCCAACCAATTCATGACAAAAACACTAAAGGATGTAAATGAAGGCAGCCTTTTTTTGAATAAGTGGGTGTATGAACAAACAAAAGCTTTGCTTGATAGAAATAAATTGGTTGGCTTGTTAGGCGGTGACCATAGCATCCCGCTTGGGTTTATGAAAGCCATCGCTGAGAAGCATGGCAACTTTGGCATTTTACAAATTGATGCACACTGCGACCTTCGTAAAGCATACATGGGTTTTGTGTATTCGCATGCAAGCATTATGTATAATGCGCTGAATGAAATTGCGGAGATAGAAAGATTGGTGCAGGTTGGTGTTCGTGATTACAGTGAAGCGGAATGGGAATATATTTTCAACAGTAATTACAAGGTCATCCCCTACTTTGATCGTGAATTGAAGGAAAGAGTGTACGAAGGGCAGACATGGAAACAAGTGGCTGATGAGATCATTAGCAAGTTGCCTGAGAAAGTTTATATAAGTTTTGATGTGGATGGACTTGATCCAAAACTTTGCCCAAATTCCGGTACACCGGTACAAGGCGGAATGGAAACCGAACAGATATTTTACATTTTCAATAAGCTGGTAAAGCATGGTAAAAAACTAATTGGCTTTGATCTTAATGAAACCGGTGTAGGTGAAAATGATTGGGATAGCAATGTGAGCTCAAGAATTCTTTTCAAGCTTTGTAATTTGCTGGTGGCAAGTAACAATTAACATTTTTATTTAGCCAGCAGTATATATCTATTCAGCTTTTCTTGCGTCGCACTCTTGTACTGCAGTAATTATATTCAGCAATGAAACAATTTGACCTGATCCTGAAAAATGAAAAAGAAATATCATATAAAAGGATCGGTATTTTTTTGCTTGTGCTAAACCTGGTTGGCATTTTATTCATTACATACTTAAAAGATTTTGAAAGTTGGATACCATTTATCATGGCAGCAATAGCTGTATTAGCAGCATCCACATTTCTATATTTCAAAAACAAAAACGAAAAAGCAATTCTGAGCGGAGCTTTTTTGTTGTTATCAGTTGCCTGGATAATTACTGGTTATTGGGTGGTTAGTGTACTCGATATCCTTTTTCTGACACTACATGTAGCAGCTTTACAAAAACCAATAGTCAGCATTAGCGAAAGCCAGGTAATTTATCCTTCTTTTCCAAAAAAGAAAATTGATTGGAAGGAATTAAGCAATTTGATTTTAAAAGATGGATTACTTACCATTGACTTCAAAAACAACAGGATCATTCAACAACATATAGCTGATATATCATCCGCAATTGATGAAAAAGAATTCAATGATTTTTGCCGTCAGCAATTGAATAAATAACGACCTTCGCAAATTGATTTTTCATTCAACATTCAGCCTTGAACTTTAAACATTCTCCATACATTCTTTACTCCGATAGTAAAGGAAATATTTTCGAAGACACTTCATTATACACAACCGGTCGCAGCGGATGGGATGCATTACCAATTCCCGAAGATGAATGGATCGAATTACCAGATGGCGGCTCTCTTTATGAATTGCCCGGAAGAAGAGGCATTGGCATTGATGTAAAGACTGGTGAAATGCGTTTGTGTGAAAAAGGCTGGGCTGTCGCTGCATTTATTCCGCCTGCACATACTGGTTTTTATCTTGCCGCTTATGAATCAGAAAAAGATGCACCGGTGCTTCCATTGTTTTGCTATACTGCCGTTGGCTGGCATGATAATAAATTTTATGTGCCTGCAGTAAGAATTGAACAAGATATTCG
>VBAS01000223.1:0-5940 GCA_005882975.1 Bacteroidota bacterium
TACTATCAATAAAAAAACATAGGATAACAAGATCATCAGTGCATTGATAACAAAGGTCTTTTTCATAAATACGGATTTAATACCAGCAGTTACCATAATTCAAATCTAACGCCAAAGAATATCTTTAGCTATCGGATTTATGCCGGATTTTCTTATCATTATTGATAGAAAAACCCATAGCAAAAAAACATTGCCCGTAAACATCTATCCTACCTAATTTTCTTTTTCAGGAGTTTTGCTCGCCACTGAATAGTAATTATTCATAATTGAATTTAGATAAGCTTTCTAAGTTGCTGACATTATTAAAAACCTCAACTCCCTTTATTCCTCTCAGTACTCTATGCAATTACAAAAGCAATAATATTAAAAAGATAAAGGCCATTTTTAAAGATGGCCTTTGCTTTTGCTAATGGCTATTAATGATCACTACACAAAACTATTTTAAAGCTTTGTAAGAGTAAATGAAAATGGCATACTGTAGTAGCCATACAAAGCGGTATTAATACGTAATGCTCCTACATTAGAAATAGTAGAACATCCTCCTGACAATGGTGGAACAGGAGTCATTAACCACTCTATTGAACTTGTCCTCGTTACATATACATAGGCTGTCGGAGACGTTGGAGTATCTTCTGTACCATTCCTGTGAAAATTCAATACACCATCTGCAATGGTCATAATACCTGCTGAGAATCCGATACATTTTGTTTGCCCAACTGCAAGGTTCTGAAGAAGAATTGGATTGGGGCTGGTTACTGTTGTTATGGTGGATATAAAATTACTCTTCTCAGTCCCTCTTACAGGATAACCAGCTATCGGATCGCTGAGATCAACATTCAGCCACCTTGTAGTAGGTGTCTTAGGATTATTAGATGCTGATGTAGTGAACTGTAAATTGCCGGATGTACTGAAATAGATCGAGGAATTTTGCTGACCATCTATATATGAACCGCCACCATCACTGGCTATTCGATTTCCGGCTGCATCATTGACAGTCAATTTTAATCGAACTTCTGTGGAAGTACCTGGTTTATTCCCTCCTGCGACGGTAGCAAATTCTTCAGAGCTTACATTTTGCCCGATCTCAGTTGTCTTTTTGGTGCATGATGTAAATGCAATTATGAATAACAATACATTCAAAAACAACCCGGATAGTTTGTAAAAATAAATTCGTTTCATAATAAAAAATTTATGGTGAAAGAAAAATGAATGTTAATAGTAAAAGTATCCTCAACATTTACAGCAATCAATAGCAGATTAGCAACTGTACCACCGATCCTAATAACTGTAAACCTTCGAAAAATAAGTGTGTACGGTACAGCAGAGGTTTAATCACTATCTTACAGTTATGACCGAAAAAGCTACAGTTAGAAGAAAATCCATTTATTTTTAGGTCACTTGTTTTAATTTACTAACTTAATAGGATTGCTACGCTTTCGAAAAAAAGGGTATGGCTTTGGGCATATAGCCTCTCATTAATTCTTAGGCCCTATCTTACAAAAGTCTAATTTTTATTAATTCATTTGACCGAGCTGTTCATCATGCTAAAAACAATCGATAGTGAAAAAAAATAAATACTGTTTATTTTTTATTGATTTACATGCTGTGTTGCAATCAATATCTAAAGCTCAAACGAATCCGTATCAGCGATTCCTGGATTCCCTGATAAGTGTATTCTCGAAGGAAAAGACTGATAGTGTAAAGGGTTTAATTGCACTGGACATCGCCCAAAAGAAAATTGGTACTTCGAAGAACACTGGGAATTTTAAATTATGAGTGAAAATGATAAGAAATAAAAATAAATTTCTATATCTCCTGATTTTTTTGTTTTATTGGAGCACTGCATTTTCACAAGCAAAATTTCTAAATACGTTCATAAATCCGCGAGGAGATTCGCTTCAATCAGTATTAAAAAAATCAAGAAATGATAGCGAATTTGTCAGGGCATTTAATAAAGTCACTCTTGAAAAATTTTTTGCATCACGTTGGTTTGGATGGAATAATGATTCAGTATATAACGCATTGATGAACGATGCAACTGATGAATTAATGCTTGCACAAAAATTAAATTATAAAAAGATAATTGCCTGGGCTTATGAGATAATGGCTTTTATATATGAAGACAAAGGAAACTTAACTGAGGCAATGAAAAATTATTATAAAGTAATAAATACTTCTGAAGAAATTAGCGATACTGATTGTATTGCGAATCAATACTATCATATCGGAAGGATATATTATTTAATAAACAATTCTGCTGAAGCTCTAAAATATCTGCTGATTGCATTAGATGGATTTAAAAGTGTAGACGATGAACAGGGTTCTGCAAAATCCAACATCTACCTAGGTAAAACTTATTTCCAGAATAAAGAAAAGAATAAAGCTGAGGAATATTTTTTTGAGGGTATAAGACTTGCAATGAACGTAGGGGATAGTGTAAGAATTGCCGAAGGATATCTTGAATTGGGAAATATTTACCTGGAAGAACAAAACTTTACAAAGGCATTACAATGCTATTTTGCTATATTAAATAGGTTCAAGAACAATTCTTATGAAGCAGTCAAAAACTATTCTTATAAAACAATTAAAAATTGGGCTTATATAGGTATGGGAAGTATTTATTGCAGGCAGGCTGCATTACTAAATACAGCTCTATCACACAAAAAATATCAAAAAGCAATTCAATGTCTAACAAAAGGGTTAATGTCAACCGGGGTAGAAAAAGACCTCGATGGTAAACGTTGGATTTTAGATGCTTATTTAAATTTAATTGCCTCTTATACGGGAATGAAGAATTATAAAAAAGCACTTTATTATTCTACATTGTTCTCTCAATTGAAGGACTCTATCTTTAGCAACGAAAGCTATGCAAACATTACTGAGCTAAGTATGAGAAATGAACAGGAAAAGGAAACTGCTGCTGAAAAAGTCAATCAGGAAAAAGCTAATGCAGACAAGAGGCGAAAAAACAGTTTATTTATTCTTGGAAGTGTTGCATTTATGATAATTTTTATTTTTTTTGTTTTATTACTGAGACAAAGAAACGTAAAAAGGAGAGTCGTTGAAAAAGCAGAAACCACTCACCAACTGGCTCAATTGGAAATGCAAAGTCTCCGTTCACAACTGAACCCTCATTTTATGTTCAATTCATTGAACTCGATACAGACTTTGATACTTAAAGAAGATGCTGACAGATCACAATCCTATCTTTCCCGGTTTGCGAAGCTGCTGCGTATGCTGCTTGAAAATGCTGATGCCCCATTCATTCCACTCAGAAAAGAAATTGATTTTCTTCAATTGTATTTAAGTCTTGAGAGCTTAAGAGTACCTGATCTGCAGTATTCCATTTCAACAGATCTTGAATTGGATCAGGAACAAACGCTTATACCCAATATGTTTCTTCAACCCTATGTTGAAAATGCTATCTGGCATGGACTTTCATATAAAGAGGTGGATAAGCAATTAAAGATTCGTATATATAGAAAGAATGGAGCTGTTACTTATGAAATTGAAGACAATGGCGTCGGCAGAAAAAAAGCTGAAGAATTAAAAAGCCTATTCCGTAAACAACATCAATCAAAAGGGATGGAATTGCTCAACAAAAGAATAAAATTGTTGAATACTGAATATAGTTCTGAAATCATAACAGTTGTAACTGATGTGATGAAAGACGATAAAATAGCGGGAACACTAGTGACTATAAAAGTACCAGTCATGCTTTCAGAACCCATACAAAATTAACGATGATACGGGCAATTATTATTGATGATGAGCCTTTGGCAATTGATGCACTTGAAATTATTTTAAAAAGGAAATGCGGCAATGATGTGCAGGTCATTGCTACCAGTAACTCCCCAAAGCTTGGAAAATCTTTAATAGAAGAATACCATCCGGATCTTATTTTCTTAGATATAGAAATGCCAGGCATGAGCGGTATTGACCTCGTACAATCTTTTTCCAACCCAACTTTTCGTGTTGTGTTTATTACGGCTTTTGATGCCTATGCTATTGAGGCATTACGACTCAGTGCAATGGATTATTTATTAAAGCCGGTTGAAACAGATGATATAATAAATGTGGTTGCAAAAATAAAATCAGAGATCAGGAAAAATGAAAACCTGCTTGGTACCCAGATCCAAAACCTGGAAAAACTGCTTACACAAACTGGCGTCGCATCTGAATCAAGGATCGGTATTGCTATGGCTGATAAAATTGTTTTTATAAACATTTCTGATATCCTGTATTGCGAAGCAAAAGGAGTTTATACAAATATCTATTTGTATAATGGTAAAAAAATACTTGCTTCAAAGCCCCTCGGTGATTTTGAATCACAACTATCAATTCATAAATTTTTCCGCATTCATCATTCTACTCTTATCAATTTGAATCATATAAAAGAATTTCAGCGTTTCAATGGTGGTTATGTCGTGATGCAAAACAATGAAAAGTTGGAAGTATCTCACCGGAAGCGTAAAGATTTTTTAGACGCCATCAATGATTTGGTAGTATGAGATGGCTGGCATATCTCAATCGTTTGCTCTATTTTGTTCTTTCTGCATCTTCATACCGTTTATTTCAGGAACTTGCAACCTCAACAATTGCATTATGAAATCAAATCGCAGAAAATTTTTACGCAATCTTTCAATTGGGACAGGAGCTTTAACTATTGGCATTCCATCAGTAGCTAAAGTAAAACGAAATGAAGAAGATATCAATACAGTTGCCGATCATGGCAAACAAAGCTTCAATATGTGTGGCTATGCAGCACCAAAATTGGATGTGGTGAGGATCGGTGCAGTTGGCCTCGGTATGCGTGGCTCTGATGCAGTAGCAAGATTAAGTTTTATAGAAGGTGTTGAGATCACAGCGCTTTGCGATAAATATCCTGATCGTGTTACAAAAGCGCAGGCTACTTTAGCAAAAATGGGAAGACCAAAAGCTAAAGAATACAGTGGTGAAGAAGGATACAAGGCATTGTGTGAAAGCAATAATGTTGATCTTGTTTACACTCCTACTCCATGGCATTTGCATACTCCTGTTGCTTTATATGCAATGAATCATGGCAAACATGCAGCTACTGAAGTAAATGTTGGTGAAACGATCGATCAATGCTGGCAGGTTGTAGAAACATCAGAGAAAACAAAAAAGCATTGCATGATGCTGGAGAATTGTTGCTATGATTTTTTTGAGTTGCTCACATTAAATATGGTAAGACAGGGGATGTTTGGTGAATTAGTACATGCCGAAGGTGCCTACATTCATGATCTTTCAAAAGACTACCTGTTTAATAAAAATGCATATGCAGATATGTGGCGGTTAAAAGAGAATATCGGTAAGAATGGAAACCTTTATCCAACACATGGTCTTGGCCCTATTGCACAATGCATGAATATAAATCGTGGCGATAAGTTCGATCACCTCGTAAGTATGAGCACCAATGATTTTACACTGAACAACCTTGCAAAAGAAATGGCTGCCAAAGATGATTTCTTTAAAGAATATGTTGACAAGCCTTATCGTGGTAATATGAATACAACATTGATACGTACTAATAATAATAAAAGCATCATGCTTCAACATGATGTTTCTTCTCTTCGTCCTTATTCAAGGATTCATCTGGTAAGCGGTACAAAAGGTGTAGCACAAAAATATCCCGGACCTGAAAGAATTGCATTTGGCCACAACTGGATCAAAAAAGAAGAGCTCGATGATCTGTATAAAAAATATTCACCGCCGATCGTCAATCATATTGGTGAAATTGCAAAAGAAGTTGGTGGGCATGGTGGCATGGATTTTATTATGGACTGGAGACTGATCGATTGTTTACGTAATGGTTTACCACTTGATCAGAATGTGTATGACGCTGCAGCATGGAGCAGCATCTTTCATTTAAGTCAGCAATCTGTAAAAGCAAGATCAAAATCTATAGACGTACCGGAT
>VBAS01000223.1:5999-8556 GCA_005882975.1 Bacteroidota bacterium
GATATGACATTGGATGGCGGGGCTACGACAACTGTAAGAAAAATTACTCCCGAATTAAAACAGTAATAAAAATTTTGTTTATCAAAAGAAAACTCTTTGTATCGTCCACCAGGCAGCAATGATCGCAATGATGGCTGATAATGGGTAAACAATATATTTCCTATACCATTCCTTTTTGCCAAACCGATAGATCAACAAAGCAAACACAAGAACAATTATTGTTATCTGTCCTAATTCCACGCCAACATTAAAAGAGAAAACGGAGGTGTAAAATTTATTACGTGGCAAACCAATTTCATTTAATGCACTGGCAAAACCCATTCCATGGATCAGCCCAAACAGAAAAACAATTATTACACGCCATGCTTTTAATTCCGTGATAAGCAAATTTTCAACTGCAACAAAACAAATCGATAAAGCTATAATTGGTTCAACCAGGTCAGGCGGAGCAACAATGATGTTTTTCATACTTAAGGCCAGGGTTATAGTATGTGCTATAGTAAATGCACTTGCCTGCCAAATGATAGTGGATATTTTTGTGCTTAATAAACAAAGTGAGATGACAAAGAGAATGTGGTCGGGTCCTGATGGAATTATGTGTTGAAAACCCAATTTCAAGTAGTACCATACCACATCTTTTGCAGGTGCCTGCTCCAATGAATAATTAATAGTGTGTGCAAAGGAAAATGATGGGATAAAAAGAATTGCTATCAATAAGAACCCAACAAGATCGTAATTCTTTTTTTTATATTGAAAAATAGGATCTTTTTGAACCCGGTACATTATTAAAGACTTTGTAAGGTTTTTTGTGCTGCGGATCTTAGTACCGGGGAAATTACAGGATTATTTTTTACCCCATCCTGTAAAATTGTTTTAGCCATTGCTTTATCGCCTGCACTTGCATATATCAAACCGGCACGACAAAGCAAGATTGGGTTTTTACAATTTGTTTTTAAAGCTTCTTTTATATACTTAAGGGCTTTCTGTGCATTTCCTTTGTTATAATAAACCCAGGCAACAGTTTCATTCACATCAATATTTCCTGGCCTGCGGTTATATTCGATCATCGCATGCTCCAATGCTTTGTCATAATTTCCTGTATTAATATATGCATAAGCTATTTCCCTGTCAGAGTAGTGACCACTGGTATCCGTTGTTTTATTTTTTTGTGATGCCTTGATCATTTCTTCAACAATTAAGTTTGAAAGGTGATCAGCTTCCTCTTTATTACCATTCAATAAATATGCCTGTGCTAATTCTTCCTTTATTGTAAAATCAGTTATAGCAGAGTCAGCTTTTTTATATATGTCAATAGCTTTAAAATAATTTTTTTCCGAAATTTCAATTCGTGCAAGACCAGCAAGAGCATGCGGATATCCTGGCCGATTACTTAATGCAATGGTATAGTTCATTTTTGCATACTCAACTTGTCCTGTATGTTCATACAGTTTTGCAAGTTGAATCCTTGACCACTCTGTCGCTTCATCGCCCGGTGAACCAGCTTCTACTGCCAATTTCATTGCATCAATAGCACCTTCATTATCACCATGTATCTCCCGTTGATAAGATATTCTTGAATAAGAACTGAGATCCGGACGTATAGAAACCATTCTATCTATATTCACCAATGCTGAGTCATAGTGACCAAGCTCTACATTAGCATCGGTTAATATACCATACACATGAGCACTATATGGATAAAGTTGTCTCAATTGTTCCGCTACAGCAAGCCCTTCAGCAAAATGGTGCTGTGATAAAAAGATCAAAGCCTTGAATGTAAGTCCTTCAAAATTGTTTGGATCTTTTTTCAGAACATCATTCACCAACTTCATTGCTGCCATATCATAATATGTATAATTACCTGTGACCCTTGCTTCCTGTAAGTACAAAGCACTTAATTTCATTTTTGATACGAGGTCATTTTCGTTAGCACTGATTTTTGCAAGCAGAGTTGAAGCATTCTTTTTTAGGGTGATCCAGTCTGCATAGTTGACTGATGAATTATTACGGGGAAGTAGTTCGTATATCCTTGCTTCATTTTTCTTTTTCTCATTCTTATACTTTAAGACTATAAAGCCAGATGTTACAAGAAATAAAATAACAACAACAATATAAATGGATCTCTTGTTCATGTTTTGGATTTTTAGTTGGTAAAAAGGTCCGTATTATCTACGGACCTTTTTATAGTTCAGATTAATTTTTAACCACTTTAATGGTTTGTTTTACGTTACCGTCTTTAACAGCGGTTACCAGATAAGTACCGCTTGAAAGCTTACTCATATCCCATTGCACATTATATACACCAGCTTCCTGGTTTTTATCTGCCAGTACTTTTACCAGTTTACCCTGCATATCATACACAGCGATCTTTACCTGTGAAGGAACACTCACACTATACCTGATCGTGTTATTGTTTGTTCCCGGGTTAGGATAAGTTGACAAATTCATTTCTGGTGAAGCAAGACCAAGACTTTTAGAAGGAGCTTTATTCATTTGTATTTCATCAACATTTGTAGTTGACCTGGTTGTAGTATTATTATTACAATCGCAATTATGT
>VBAS01000224.1:0-2391 GCA_005882975.1 Bacteroidota bacterium
TTTCCAATAAATACATCCAATGATATTTTACACTGGTGTATGAAAACAGGAATGTCGATCAGTGAAGTGGTAATGGAAAATGAAAATGCATGGCGACCCGAAAAACAAACTCGTGAAGGCGTTTTAAAGATATGGAAGGTGATGAGTGAATGCATTTATCGTGGTTGCCATACTGAAGGAATGTTGCCGGGAGGTTTGAATGTAAAACGTCGTGCTGCTGAATTGAATAAAAAATTATTAGGGGGTAAAAAATACAACGATTATCAAAGTTGGATCGCTACTATAAGATCTGGCGGCAATTCATTTAAATATACACTTGATTGGGTAAGTTGTTTTGCTTTGGCGGTAAATGAAGAGAATGCATCGTTCGGAAGGGTAGTAACTGCACCAACAAACGGGGCTGCCGGAGTAATACCTGCGGTGTTACATTATCACATTGTTTTTGGTGATGGTAATAATGATGAAAAGATCATCCGGTTTTTATTGACTGCTTCAGAAATTGGCAGCATATTTAAAAAAGGCGCAACATTATCTGCAGCAATGGGAGGGTGCCAGGCAGAGATCGGTGTATCATCTGCGATGGCTGCTGCAGCATTAGCTGAATCAATGGGAGGTACACAAAAGCAGGCATTGATGGCATCTGAAATAGCAATGGAACATCATCTTGGTCTTACTTGTGATCCAATTGGAGGTTTAGTACAGGTGCCATGTATTGAAAGAAATACAATGGGAGCCATAAAAGCGATCACTGCAGCACAACTTGCTTTGCAAGGTTCACCGGATTATGCAAAGGTTTCTTTAGATGCCGTAATAAAAACCATGTGGGACACTGCAAAGGATATGAATACAAAGTATAAAGAAACTGCTGATGGAGGCCTGGCGATAAATGTTCCCCTGAGTTTACCCGAGTGTTAGAATTATCAGGCCGCAATTTTTTGACATTCCTCTGCACATGCTTTACAAACTCTAGCACATTCCTGGCAATGATCGGTTTGATGTTTACTGCATTCTTCATTGCATTGCCAGCAAATATCTGCACAGATCTGACAAACAGCTTTGGCCATTTCACTTCCCAAACTCATGAGTTGTGCAGAAGCATAACAGATCGTAGCACATTCCATATCTAATTGGATGCATCTTGCCATCATCTTAATATCTTTTTCCTGGGTGCATGAACTTGCACAATGGTTACAAGCATCAGCACAACGCAGACAAGCTTTAATGCAAGATTCGTATTTGGGATAATTATTGGTTTGTTTCATCTTACTGGTTTTATGACTCGCAGCAAAAGTCAAACCATATATAAGAATATAAAATCAGTCAGAAGATTTAGGGCATGGCATTTCAGCAAACAATGTGGTGTGTAGAGCTTATATTATCTTCGTTTTATGAAGCATCAACTGCTTATTGTTTTATTCGTTTTTGTTGCAGCAAGTTGTAGTACCATTCCAAAAGGGTATACACTGTCTAAATTCTCATTTAATGACAAATACCACAATTCATATATTATGAATAGAATACCAGATTATGGTGACGGTCATTTGGATGGATGTTTAGTTATGGGCGAAATGTTTTTATCGCTAAAGAGTTCAGAAGGGTCAATAGTGAAAGGACAAATTAAAGATGTTGAATCAAAGGACTCATTAGCAAATGCTAACATTAAAATTTATTTTTTGAATTCTGTTGAACCTTTACAGCTCAGTTCGGACTCAAATGGGAATTTTGAATTTTATAAAAAGTCAAAAATAAATCAAATAAATGTCGAATATGTTGGCTATAGGAATTTGGCCATAAATTTTGAAGGCAGAAAGCTTTTTCAGTAGCATTCTGTTCCTGCATGGCCTTCGCAAGACGAAACTTCGATAGATAAAAAATAACTGTGAGACCCCGGCGTATAATAGTTTACAGTTTCTTTGTTTTTTATTGATCCAAAAATTGTATCAACCAAAAATCAGTGAGAATAGAACCGTGATGGCCGCTGATATCTCCATCGATACTTTGCGAGGCACCTGCAGCGGAATAACTGCCATTTGCATTTTTTTTCAGCGCTGTAATTTCATCGTATGCAGAGCCTCCAATGATTTGTTTTCCAATTTGGTTTCCTTGCGCATCTATTTTCACTATCCATGCGTCCTGAAAACCAAGTGAAGAGATAAAATCGCCATTGATGCTTTTGGAACAAACAGCGAGCAAATATCCATTGTCCGTTGTACTTATAACTGCATTGATCCAATCCGTATCTGTACCTCCCAAACTCTTTTGCCAAACGATAGTTCCCGATGCATTCAATTTTATTACATAGCCATCCACGCTGCCGTGATTGCCTGGCATATCACCATCGTTACTGGTTGTTCTGCCAGTTATGATATACCCGCCATCATTGCTGTTTAT
>VBAS01000224.1:2398-5765 GCA_005882975.1 Bacteroidota bacterium
ATTGTTTTTGTCCAAACTTTATTGCCGCTTGCATCAATTTTTAAAAGCCAGGTATCGCTTACCCCACTAGGATGGAAACCAGTTATATCGCCATCGGAACTGGTGGTCACACCAGCCAGCAGGTAACCACCGTCGGCAGTAGCTACCAGCTTATTAAATTTATCATCACCGGAACCACCGTATTTTTTGTCCCAAAGTTTATTACCTGCAGCGTCTACTTTATACACCCATGCATCTTCTGAGGAGTTACCTGCTATAATAAAAGTTCCATCTGCATTGCCTAAAATGGAAGCGGCGAAATCTGCACCGACCCCACCGTAAGTTTTTGTCCATATTAAAGAACCGCTCGAAGACAGCTTAAATAATAATGCATCTACGTTACCCAAGCCAGGTACTGCAATATCACCGTCTGTACTATTTGTGAAGCCTACGCCCATATAAGAACCGTCGGGGTTTTCAATGAGGCCAAGGCCTTTATCTTCTCCCGAGCCCCCAATAGTTTGCTGCCAGGTTTTATTGCCGTTAATATCTGTTTGAATTACCCAAACATCTGACACACCTTTAAAACCAGTTATATCACCATTGTTGCTGGAGGTACTACCTATCATGGTTTGCATACTGGTTGATGACTGTGCAAGATCAGCTACGGTTTCAATATCCGTTCCACCAAATGCTTTTCCGAAATTTTTTGAAAATTGTAAAGAGTCTGTTTGCAATGGTGTCTCTTCTTTTTTAGTACACGAGAAAATAATAAGACAAGTCATCGTAGTGAATAATAATGATTTCATGCAGGCAGGTTTATGTCATGAAGATAATAAAAAAGGAGAGCTAGACCTAGCGAGTCTACTTCCCAAACTTCTTCTTCAACGCAGACAATGCGTCTTGCATATTGGCTGGTTCTTTTTCTACACTTGTTTTTTGTTTCTTGGGTTTTAATGTGCCAGCCGTTTCATCCTTCATAGAAAGTGCAATACGTTTACGGGGAATATCTACTTCAACTACTGTCACTTCTACTTTCTGCTGCACTTTTACAACATCTGTCGCATCACTTATAAATCGGTTAGCAAGATTGCTGATATGTATCAAACCATCCTGGTGCACACCAATATCTACGAACACACCAAACTTGGTAAGATTGGTAACGATGCCCGGTAACTTCATGCCCGGCTTCAGGTCATTCATGGTATGAACACCTTCAGCAAAAGAAAATGTTTCGAATACTTCCCTCGGATCACGACCTGGTTTGTCCAGTTCTTTCAATATGTCCTGCAGTGTTGGTAATCCTACAGTATCGGTCACATATTTTTTCAGATCAATTTTTTTGCGCAGTTCTGCTTGCGTCATCAGATCGTCTATAGAACAATCCAGGTCGGTGGCCATTTTTTCTACAATATGATAAGTCTCCGGGTGCACGGTACTTGAATCAAGTGGATTCTCCGCATTCCGTATGCGCAAAAAACCTGCTGCCTGTTCAAATGCTTTATCACCCAGTCTTGAAACTTTTTTTAACTCATTGCGGCTTTTGAATGCGCCATTCTTGTTCCTGTACTCTACAATATTTTGCGCCAGTGAATTGCTCAAACCAGATACATAGGACAATAATTGTTTGGAAGCTGTATTCACTTCCACACCTACGGCATTCACACAACTGATCACTGTATCATCCAAAGATTTTTTTAGCATCAACTGATTTACATCATGCTGGTATTGTCCCACACCGATAGATTTCGGATCGATCTTAACCAACTCTGCTAACGGATCTTTTAAACGCCGACCAATAGATACAGAACCTCTGACCGTAATATCATGATCAGGAAATTCTTCTCTTGCCGCTTCGCTTGCTGAATAAACAGATGCTCCTGCTTCATTCACCATGATCACTTGTATATTATTTAAACCAAGGCCCCGCACAAATGATTCTGTTTCGCGGCTCGCAGTTCCATTGCCTATTGCAATGGCTTCAATATGATAACGGCTGATAAGATCTTTTATCACTTCTCCGCTTTCCGATTCTTTTTTTTGCGGCTCTACAGGATAAATAGTTGTGTTGAATAATAATTTTCCCTGTTCATCTAAACAAACCAGTTTGCAACCGGTACGAAAACCGGGATCCATTGTAAGTACACGTTTTTCTCCAAAAGGAGCAGCTAATAATAACTGCCGCAGATTTTCGGCAAACACACGAACCGCTTCTTTATCGGCTTCATCTTTACCAGCAATGCGCAATTCAGTTTCAAGTGAAAAACCTAAAAGGCGTTTATATGATTCTTTGATCGCAAGCTTTACCTGTTCACCAGATTGATTGTTTGATCTGAGAAATTGTTTTTCCAAAATTGCAAGAGCCGTTTCTTCATTGGGTCTTATATTGAGAGTGAGTAAACCTTCTTTCTCAGCACGGCGCATTGCAAGCAAACGATGGGAGGGACATTGCGCAACAGGTTCCTGCCAATCGAAATAATCTTTATACTTCTGCGCTTCTTCTTCTTTTCCGGCGATCACATTTGATTTGATCAAAGCTTCTTTGAAAAATAATTCACGTACGGAAGCACGGGCCTGCGGATCTTCATTTACCACTTCTGCAATAATATCCCTTGCGCCACTCAATGCTTCTGCAATTGAGTTCACCCCTTTTTCGCTATCAATAAATTTAGCTGCTTCCGATTCTATGTTGTTATGTTTTTGTTCAAATAAAAGATCTGCCAGTGGTTGCAATCCTTTTTCCCTGGCCATGCTTGCTTTTGTTTTTCTTTTGGGTTTGTAGGGGAGATAGATGTCTTCAAGTCCAGTTAGTGTTGCTGCCGCTTCGATCTTTTTTTTCAACTCATCAGTGAGTTTTTCCATTTCCAGCATGCTCTTTAAAATACTTTCGCGGCGTTTTTCTAGCTCTTTCAGTTGTTCGAGACGATCACGAATGGCAGCTATTTGTACCTCATCAAGGCTGCCTGTTGCTTCTTTGCGGTATCGTGCAATAAAGGGAATGGTAGCGTCTTCTTCTAACAAAGCCACAACGGCTTCTACTTTTTTTAATGCAATATTTTGTTCAGATGCGATCTTGCTATACAGGTCTTTGTTTTCCATAGTTGGATCTATTTCTTTTTCGGGCTGCGAATCTAAGGGAGGGAAGGATAGGAAAAAAGTTCATTTTTTTTGTCAAGTGGTTTTTAGTGGAAGCAATGGATACTATAGTGTTCAAACGTCACAAAAATGATATTCTAAATTTTGCTTTGCTTTTTCTAATTGTGTAAATTGAATTAAGCCATCAATTAGTTTTTAAAAAATTTAATCGTTGCAATGAAAACTTTTTTAATGATTGATGTATTATTTAAAAACCTTTGCATCTCCCTCGTACTCGTTGCTATCTGGATTT
>VBAS01000224.1:5840-6330 GCA_005882975.1 Bacteroidota bacterium
TCTCTTTATTTTGCGGAAATTCAAATCGTCTAACTGGAGTATTATCTGATCATTCAATTGCAAAGCCCGATAACGATACGTCTCTTCATCCAACCGGGCTGATTGCTTATATCCGCAATTCAACAGAAATACGTTTTATTGATTCGAATGGTAAGAATGATCGTCGCTTCTGGACAGACACAGCTATTAAAGAATCGCTGGGGTTGTATGATCTTGCCTGGCGACCCGATGGAAAAGAGTTAGCTTTTTCAAGTGCACACGAAGCTCTGTTCTCACTCTATCATGCAGACATCTATGCCATCCGGCCTGATGGCAGCAATTTAAGAAGAGTGACTAATTCTCCTTCAAGGAATGGATTTTCTAAGTATAAGAAAGGAAGTGTTACTGTAACAGTACGGAGCAATCAATATACTTTTCAACAGAGCAATGCTAGTTCCGGTGTATTCTTTGTAACAATGGCAGGGGCAGAAGATCCGCAAATGGTAACAGT
>VBAS01000224.1:6369-15911 GCA_005882975.1 Bacteroidota bacterium
ACGTTTAAATTAGTTGCTGATTTTGGAAAGACAGGACAGGGCATCGTAGCGATCAACGGGAGTTTTCGATGGTCCATTCCTGGTACTGATGTACAGGCAGGTCAATCGGTGAAGGCACCGGATCTTATTATTACAGGCGATGGCATCGAATATTTTGGAGCTTTTCATCCGGTATTGAAACAGGATGGTTCATCGATCAGTTACCGCGATGGTTATTGCCTTATCGAAACGATTAGCGCTAATCCGCCGGAAGGTGAGTTTCAATACACACCTATCTTTAAAAATAAAAACCCGATGGGAACCTGCACCTGGGATTATGGTCCTTTGCCGTCAATGTCAGAGCAGGTGATTTACACAGAAAACTCCGGCGAGAACTCGGGCATATTTATTATGAAAGAAGGAAGTCCTCATGATTCATCTAAAAAGCTCACGCAATTTTCTGACATACAGTATTAACTTCTCCACGATTTGAGATGGCTGCCTGATGGTTCTGGATTTTTATATTCCACTGTTGACCTTTTTCGTGAAGCTGCTAATATTTTCCGATATGATCTGCGCACTAAACAAACTACTCAGCTTTCAAAATTAAAAGGAGAGTTTGCACGAAAATTCTGCATCTCACCCAGCGGAAAATGGCTGGTTTATGAAAGAGCTAAAACAAATGATGAGGACAAGGATGTTGATCTGTGGATCATGAAAATGGATGGGTCAGGGGAAAAATTGCTGGTGAAGAATGGCAGCAGTCCCTCATGGAGCAGATGAACGCTGCATATACTGCATTGAAAGGTAGAATAGAAAATTTAAAATTATTTTTCACCGCATAACTCTTAATCGCAAGCGGTATTATGTCCAATCCTTATAATGTGTCCATCAGGACATTCAACTAACATCTCTCTTATACCCCATTCCTTTGTCTCGGGTGTAGAAATTATTTTTGCTCCATTGTCTTTAATAAGCTCATAATATTCATCAACATTGTTTACTAGTAGCGCAATCCATATAACAGGAATTTCATTGTCCGTTTTTTCAAAAAAAATTTCAACAGTGTCTCTATAGGCACAACCAAAAGTAGCGGGGTTATCCCATTCCCATTTATGGTCAAATTTTAGTTGCTCTGTAAAATATGTGAGACTTTTTGTAATGTCGCTGGAATAAAGAATAGGAATTGCTTTGTCAAATTTCATAAAATGTCTTTTTCAAATTTCCGCCAGCGTATATATTATTTACGCAGGGTTATCTTGAAGTTACGAAAAAGAGATTTTGAAAGATGCTACTAATAAAAATTACAGTTTCAATTCCATAAACACTAACCAATTTTTTTGTTTATCAGGAAGTTCGTAGTATGGTTAAATATTTTTAAATCCAAAACCCTGATATAATTTTTGTGCCTCAATTTGTCTTATGCTTGTATCGAGCTTCATATTTGAATAGCCAATTTTCTTTGCTTCATCAATGATGGCTTTGGCCAAGGCATACCCAATTCCTTTTCCATGAAACTCAGGATAGACAAACATTCTTTTCATTTCACAAGAGGAGTCGTCTAGTTTCTTTAGTGCTACACAGCCGGCTGGCTGATCATTATAAAAGGCCAATAGCAAACTTCCATCTGGCATTGTGTATTTACCTGGCAGTGATGCTAATTCTTTTTCAAAATCTCTTGGATCAAAATATTCATTAATAAGAGCGATGTCTTCCACATGACGGTTTAAATGCCATTTTAGAAATGCGTTAATTAAATTTCTTACATGATATAAATGTTCTTCACTAATTACATTTAAAATTTTTATAGAGTTTGATTTTTTCATTATGAATAAAAATAAAAAAAGAAAAGCAATCAATGTTATGCCGCAAAAAAACTATTTGAGAATAAATTTCCACACGTATTTATCGCAATAGGGCATATGATGTTTGTCCAAGATTTTTTCTTCAAAGATTTAACTTTTAACCGCTTCTAATCAGTGAATTCTGGTAAAGAATGTTGTGGCATAATTCTTTATAATAAAAAATAAACTACAATATGATACCACCTTCGGGAAAAAATATTGATCTCATTTGCTTTTCTCATTTACGCTGGAATTTTGTTTATCAAAGACCCCAGCATTTAATGAGTCGCTTTGCAAAAGAACGCAGAGTCTTTTTTTTCGAAGAGCCTGTATATGATGCTCCTTCACAATACAATGAAATTTTTGACGACACAGCTAGCGGCGTCTGTGTTGTAACACCGCATGTTACCAGTGACACTGAAAATGTTGAGGATGCATTAAGTCATTTACTTGATATGTTCATGGAATCAATGAAAATCCAGACTTATGTCACTTGGTATTACACGCCTTTATCTTTTGCTTTTAGTGCTCATTTAAAACCGGCATTACTTGTGTATGACTGCATGGACGAACTTTCTTCCTTCAAATTTGCGTCTCCGGAATTAAAAGATTGGGAGAAAAAACTTTTTGCAAAAGCGGATATCGTATTTACGGGCGGTATGCACTTGTATGAGGCAAAAAAACAATTTCATTCAAACATATATGGTGTACCAAGTGGCATAGATGTAAACCATTTTATACAAGCAAGAAAATTTACAAAAGATACTATCGATCAGGCTTATATTCCTCATCCGCGTATTGGATTTTATGGAGTAATTGACGAACGATTCAATATTGAACTTTTAAGAGCAGTGGCGGAGCAGCGTCCTGACTGGCATTTTGTAATTATTGGACCAACTGCTAAGATCGATCCCGCAAGTTTGCCAACGAATAAAAATATTCACTTTATCGGAATGAGGGATTATAATGAGTTGCCTGCTTATCTGGCAGGATGGGATGTGGCTATGATGCCTTTTGAATTAAATGACGCAACGAAATATATAAGTCCTACAAAAACACCAGAGTTTCTTGCAGCAGGGAAACCAGTTGTATCCACATCAATTCATGATGTTGTTCACCCCTATGCTGATAAAAAGTTAGTAAGCATTGCTGATACTCCTGGTGAGTTTGTCGCCGCGATCGAACAATATTTATCTATTGAAAGAGGTAAGAACTGGATAAATGAAGTAGATGCGTTGTTAGAAACAATGTCGTGGGACGATATATGGAAACGTATGAATGATCTTATGAATATAAACATTAAAACTATTAATCATGAAAATAAATCACAAGCCTATGTTTGACTATTTAGTAGTAGGAGCCGGATTTGCCGGGGCGGTTATCGCAGAGCGATTGGCAAGCCAGGCTGGTAAAAAAGTTTTAATAATTGATAAAAGAAATCATATTGGAGGAAATACTTACGATTATTACAATAACGAAGGAATACTTGTGCACTTATATGGTCCGCATATTTTTCATACAAATTCGAAAGAGATCTATGATTATCTTGGAAAATTTACAACATGGCGTCCATACGAACACCGCGTATTAGCGAGTGTTGACGGAATGTTAGTGCCCATACCGATCAATCTTAATACAATTAATAAATTATACGGTACACAGCTATGTTCATCTGAAGTTGAAAAGTTTTTGGAAGACCGGGCGGAGAAAAAAGAAAGGATCGTTACTTCAGAAGATGTGGTAATTAGCAAAGTGGGAAAAGAATTGTATGAAAAATTTTTTAAAGGCTATACAAAAAAGCAATGGGGATTAGATCCAAGTGAATTGGATGCTTCTGTAGCAGCACGAATACCAACACGAACAAATAAAGATGACAGGTATTTTACTGACACATACCAGGCGATGCCTCTTCATGGGTATACAAAAATGTTTGAGAAGATGCTTTCTAACCCGAGAATAAAAGTGATGTTGAATACGGACTATAAAGAAATTGAAAGAATGATCCCGTATAAAGAAATGATCTATACAGGACCGATCGATTATTACTTTAATTATTGTTACGGAAAACTTCCTTATCGTTCTCTTGAGTTTAAATTTGAAACAGTAGAAACAGAATGTTTTCAACCAACAGGAACGGTAAACTATCCGAATGGTGAACTATCCTAATGAACATCCGTATACAAGAGTGACCGAGTTTAAATACTTAACTGGTCAGAAACATCCGAAAACAACAATGGTATATGAATATCCGAAAGATGAAGGAGATCCGTACTACCCTGTACCGCGACCAGAGAATGCAGAACTGTATAAGAAATACCAGGCATTAGCGGCAGAGATACCTAATGTTCATTTTGTTGGAAGGTTAGCCACCTATAAATATTATAACATGGACCAGGTGGTAGCGCAATCATTAACCCTATTTAAAAAACTAATTGGTACCAAAGAACAACAAAATGGAACACAGATCAACGGACATAGATTGCCAGTATTGCAATCCTGAAGTTTGGGGTGGTGTTGAATGTACCATCAACAGGGTACAAGATGTTTTTCGTGACCAACTTTTATATTCAGGACATTATACTAGACCTGGAGATATTGAACGGTTTGCGGAACTTGGTATTAAAAAACTAAGATATCCTGTACTATGGGAACATCATCAACCTAAACCAAATACAGTCATTGATTGGACGTGGACAGAAAAACAACTTCATTCAATTCGCAAAAAGCATATCAAACCAATTGCAGGATTAGTGCATCATGGAAGCGGTCCTGCATTTACAAACCTTGCAGATCCTGATTTTCCAAAAAAACTTGCCTTATATGCTAAAGCCGTAGCAAAAAAATTTCCATGGCTTGAATATTATACTCCGGTAAATGAACCTTTAACTACCGCAAGATTCAGTGGGTTGTATGGCTTATGGTATCCACATAGTAAAGATGAACCGAGTTTTATCAGGATGCTCATTCACCAATTGAAAGGAGTTGTATTAAGCATGCAGGCGATAAGAAAGATAAATCCTAAAGCCAAACTTGTACAAACAGAAGATCTATCTAAAACACACAGTACATCCCTGCTTACTTACCAGGCAAATTTTGAAAATGAAAGACGTTGGCTTACTTATGATCTTTTGTGTGGCAAGGTAGACCGGCAACATTTTTTTTGGAATTATTTTATTTCAACAGGGATTGATATAAAAGACCTGGAATTTTTTTTAGACAATCCATACCCGCCTGATATTATCGGCTTCAACTATTATGTGACGTCGGAAAGATATTTAGATGAAAATATTAATAGCTATCACGATTCAACCCATGGCGGTAATCATAAACATAAATATGCTGATGTAGAAGCAATAAGGGTGAACGAGCTTGCTGGTTTAAATGTTCTTTTAACAGAAGCCTGGGAGAGATATAAAATTCCAATAGCAATTACTGAGAATCATTTAAGCTGTACACGTGAAGAACAAATGCGCTGGTTCAAAGAAACCTGGGAAGACTGCTGCAATTTAAAAAAACAGGGTATTGATATAATTGCGGTAACCGTATGGTCTTTACTTGGCGCTTTTGACTGGAACAGTTTACTCACTTGTACAAATAATTATTATGAATCCGGTGCGTATGATATAGCAAATAATAAAATTCGTAAAACAGCTCTTGGTAAAATGGTGAATGCAATTGCCACAAGAGGAGAGTATCATCATCCATTACTTGAGATCAAAGGATGGTGGAATAAAAACAGAGATATAAATAAAATTATGATATCAAAGAAAGAAAATCGCCTTTTAATTATTGGGAAAAATGGAACACTGGGAAATGCGTTTATGAAAATATGTGATCATCGTGCCATACCCTACATTGCCTTAAGCAGGAAAGACCTCGATATTTCTAATGAACGCCAGGTAAGAGCTATCATGGATGAGGACAGGCCATGGGGAGTTATAAACACGGCCGGATATGTAAAAGTGGATGATGCAGAAACAAATTATAATGAATGTTTTTCTGTAAATACAATTGCGCCGGGGATATTGGCAAACACGTGTAACATCCGCGGTATTCGCTTTATGACTTTTTCTTCGGACCTGATCTTTGACGGGGCAAAAAAAACGGCATACAATGAAAATGATATTGCAAAGCCATTGAATATTTATGGAATAAGCAAGGCAAACGGAGAACAGGTTGTGCAAAAAATAAACCCTGAATCATTGATCATCAGAACAAGTGCTTTTTTCGGACCCTGGGATCGTTATAATTTTGTTTACTCCATTTTAAATTCTCTTGAGAACGAAAGAACGTATCCTGTTGTAAAAGATGTGATCGTATCACCAACCTATGTACCCGATCTTGCAAATATGGCTA
Organism: Bacteroidota bacterium; assembly: GCA_005882975.1. Taxonomy (GTDB): domain Bacteria; phylum Bacteroidota; class Bacteroidia; order Chitinophagales; family Chitinophagaceae; genus VBAS01. Next base: position 12,549 of record VBAS01000224.1, read on the forward strand.
TGGATCTTTTTATAGATGAGGAACAAGGCATTTGGCATTTGAGTAATGAAGGAATGCTGAGTTGGGCGGATTTTGCTTGTGTAATTGCTGACAGAGCTGGGTTTAAAAAAAATAATCTTTTATTTAAAAACCCTGAAGAAATGGGATGGAAAGCCCAACGACCATTGAATAGTGCGTTGAAAAGCGAACGTGGAATAAAGCTACCTGTGCTAGAGAACGCTTTGGAACGATTTTTTGAGCATAGAACGGTTTAAAAGCTATAAGGTATGCCGGGAAATAAATTCATGTTTGCCACAGGGATCGAAAATAGTTATCCAACTATTCAATTGCCAGATGGCTCTACAAAGCGGATCGATGAAATGGAGAAAGGCTTTCATTATCAAAATTGGAAGAAGGATTTTGAATTGGTTAAAGAAATAGGAATTGAATTTTTACGATTCGGTCCGCCATATTATAAAACACATTTAGGTCCGGGTAAGTATGACTGGTCATTTGCTGATGAAACTTTTAATTACTTAAAAGAATTGCACATAACCCCGATCGTTGATCTTTGCCATTTCGGGGTACCAGATTGGATCGGCAATTTTCAAAATCCTGAATTCCCCAATTTTTTCGCTGAATATTCAAAGGCATTTGCTGAAAGATTTCCGGATCTCCAATTATACACACCAGTTAACGAGATCTTTATTGCTGCGATGTTTTCTGCGCAATATGGTTGGTGGAATGAAAGATTAAAATCGGATAAATCATTTGTGACGGCATTAAAACATTTGTGTAAAGCAAATGTAATGTCCATGCATGCCATCTTAGAAATTCAGCCAGAGGCGACATTTATACAAAGTGAGTCATCAGAATATTTTCATGCAATGGATCCCCTGGCTGTGCCGTTAGCAAGATTTCTTAATCAAAAAAGATTTCTTTCTCTTGACCTTACCTATGGATATCCTTTAAATGTTACGATGTATGAATACCTGCGTTCGAATGGAATGACCAGCGAGGAATATTATTGGTTTACAAAAAACCAGGTGAAGGCAAGATGTATAATGGGAAATGATTATTATGTGACAAATGAACATTTAGTTTTCCCCAATGGGCATACACAAGCAGCCGGTGAAATATTTGGATATTATGTGATCACGAATCAATATTATAAAAGATACAAGCTGCCAATAATGCATACTGAAACGAATATTAAAATGCCAGCTTCAAAAGAATGGTTGTTGAAACAATGGGCCAACGTTCATCGGTTGAAACATGACGGCATACCAATAATGGGGTTCACATGGTATAGCTTATGTCACCAGGTTGATTGGGATTCAGCTTTACGAAATGATGCAGGAGTTATAAATGAGTTAGGATTATTTGATCTTAACCGCAGAATTATGCCTGTAGGAGAAGCCTATAAAACATTAATTCAACATTGGAAAGAAGTATTAAATACTGAAAGCTATGGACTTGTTTTCGACAATTGGTGATCAACGCACAAATTCTATATCTTCTTTAATTATATCTGCAGTAAAAAATGAAAAAAGTTGAGAAGCATTCATTTCAATATTTTTACCCGGCTCTGATATTTCTAAAGACGGCTTTTCTTTAAAAGGAACAATTGCATCAATTTTCAATGTTTTTAGAACCTTGATAAGCTTAGCTCTTTTTATTTTTTTTCTCATACTATTTTTACTGCGATAATTATGCCTAAAATTGTGTTAATGAACTTCCTTATACAATATTTTCAACAATGGTAAAGATCATTCATAATAAAAAATTTACAATCATAAGAATGTAAATTTTTATAGTAAGAAAATATTTTTTTGGAACAACGATAAATGGAAATAATAGGCTAATTCGAAAATGTTTTCGGGGAATTCATTACACACACTCTTGTTTATTCATTTAATTCAGCCTGGAATTCACATCTGTTGCTGAGTAATCCTTGATCACATTGTATAAAGTTCCTCTTTCAACAGGCCTGCGTTTTACCTGTTTTATCAGTGCAACTAATTCTTCTGTAGTCATCGATGGATATTGTTCTTCAGCCCCGGCCATGCTATAAATTTTTGTTGTATCATCGATGGTGCCGTCAATATCATTTACTCCGAATGATAGACTTAGTTGTGCATTTTGACGACCAAGCATTGGCCAATATGCTTTCAAATGAGGGAAATTATCCAGATATATCCGGGCAGCGGCATACATCTTCATATCTTCCACAACGCTACTTTCACTTACATTACTCATGTCATTATCCTTATTGCGGAATTTAAGTGGAATAAAAGTGTTGAAACCGCCTGTCTTATCCTGCAAATTTCTTAGGCGGCTCATATGATCGATTCGATGAGAATAATTTTCTATATGACCATACAACATCGTGGCATTCGTATGCATACCAAGCTTATGCGCCGCTTCATGAATTTTCAACCAACCCTCTGAATTTACTTTATCCGCACAGATCTTTTCTCTTATTTGTTCGTCAAAGATCTCAGCACCACCACCAGGTAATGAATCAAGCCCGGCATTTTTTAAATAAGACAGCCCTTCTTCATTTGTCATTTTTGCTTTGCGAAACATATAATCAAGTTCAACAGCAGTAAATCCTTTTATATGTAATGATGGTCTGTGCTTTTTTATTTGTCTTAAAACTTCTGCAAAAAACTCAAGATTCATTTTAGGATGCACACCACCAACAATATGCACTTCGGTCACCGGCTGTCCATCATATTTTTTAACCATCTGCAGCATTTGTTCTGCAGAAAGTTCCCAGCCTTCTTCCCGGCGAGCATATAAGCGACTATAGCTACAAAAATTACAGGTGAAAATGCAAACATTGGTAGGTTCAATATGAAAGTTGCGGTTGAAATAAGTAATGTCTCCGTGTTTTTTTTCCCGAATATAGTTAGCAAGTGAGCCAAGAAATGGGAGAGTGCCTTTTTGAAAAAGCAATAAGCATTCTTCGTTAGTTATTCTTTTATTGTTATAAACTTTTTCCTGAATGTCAAGTAACTCTTTGGGCACATTAAAATTTGATTCTGCAATTGTAGATAGCATTGAAATTAATTTGAATGCAAATTTAGCGTATAAAAAAATAACCCTCTCGTCTAAGTGAGAGGGTTATCATTAGTTTGAGATCGGTATTAATACTTCACAACCTGTACGCTCACATTTCGATTACTGTCTTCATAGCCAAGATTAACTGTATAAAAACCTGCTGCTTTGCCACCAAGATCGATCCGGAAATATTTTTCTCCGCCATTCGGGAATTGTTTACTATAAACCAATTGACCAACTGAATTGTAAACATTAATGTATCTCAATGTTGTTGGAACCTGGTAATGCCATACACCAAATGCTGATCTAAATGGATTT
>VBAS01000100.1 GCA_005882975.1 Bacteroidota bacterium
TTGCAAATAAATCGGTTTGATCTTCAGACACAAAAATTTCTTTTTTATCAGCTAATACATATACAAATGCAATGCTATCGCCCCTAAAGCGCACCGCCTCTATCATTTTATCCCCAATGACAATTTGATTCCACCTAAATGGATTTTCATTTGATAAAGTATCTTTATTAACAACAAACGTGTTAACATCATAAACTCCGAATATTTTGGATTTAGCTTTGCCCTTTTCTTCAGAACTTTTTTTATAACCAAAATAGTTCTTAACCGGAAAAATTATGAAATAACCTATCACTAAAAATTTGAACACCATTTTTGAAATGTTCATCCACCGTTTTTTAAATACCGGCGCTTTAATAACAGGAAGCGAAATGGCCTGACCTGTAAAGAAAAATTTGATTAATCTGTTGGCATCACGGAGCAATAGAAAAAAGGTCATCATAAATAAAGCCGTTGGATACATTTTAGCATGCACATCATAATTGTAGTTTACTGCCATCACGTTGGCAAGCGTCACTAATGTAAGAATTGCACCAAACGTCATTGTTCTACGGAACAGCAGGAGCAATGCAGCACTTTCGGCTATGCCCATAAAAACGTTGTATCCATAAGAATATCCAAAAAAAGCCCAGGCCAAACTCATGGGCGACATATCTCCCAACGGTTCGGTCAATGTATAAAAACCAAGATCAGGAAATTGCATTTTAAAAAATTTCTCCAACGCAAAAATGAATAACGTGAATGCTAAATAATAACGAACGAAAGCGGTTAGCCAATAATAAAGCATTTGGTAGTTTGTTCGCTTTCTGTCCAATGCGCTCCAAATAATAGCTCCCAATGCCGCAACTATCACCATAGTGAAATACAGCAAATAGATATAAGTTCTGTCGTTATGTTGCCCATCATAAGGTGATATTATGGTGTATGGAATGTGAAACAGGTGTTTCCCTACCCAGGAAATAACTATATCTAAAAAATTTGAGAGGTGTAGATCATAATATAAATACGACAAAATGGTATTAATGGACCAATCGAGTAAAACGATGAATAGAATGAAGAAAATAAAAACAAAACGGAATGCGATCTTCTGATAAACATTCCAAGGCAAAGTTTGAGTAGATAAATTTTCCATATGTGGTGTTAAACTGTTTTCTTCTTGCTAAAAAAAATAGTCTGCTTCTTTCTCTTTGCCCCCTTGTCTCAACTTTTCCGGAATATTCTATATGGCTTGCCTCGTATACTCTAATTTATAATATAAACTGCTACTTGAGAAATTTTGGGTATTTGAAAATCAACAAATCATTACTATAAGTTTGTATTGTTGTTAGTTCAACCCATCATTAGGAAAACGAGTCAAGAGCCTTACATTTGCCACTCAATATTAATTAATGCCACAACCATACAGCCAGTTCCGGGCAATGATGGCCATAACAAAAGCCAGCTTAACAGGAATGTTTCGCAGTCCACAAGCTGTGTTCTTCAGTTTATTTTTTCCAATAGTATTGATCGTAATATTTGGCGCCCTTAGCCAAAGGGGTGGTATATCTGTAGATGTTGCATTTGATAAAAATATTGATACCTCGAATCTTTTATATAAAAATCTGCGTCAATATGGTGGTTTGCATGTTGAGAATGGGACTGAGGACGAATTGGAAGACAAGCTAAAGAAAGGCCGTATAACAGCATTGATTGATATAAAAAATATACCCGATTCAAATCCCGACCACCCCTACACCATCCATTTAAAAACAACATCAGCCAGTCAAAAAGACCTGCCTATTTTAAAATCGATTTTACAATCAGCTCTAAACAATAATAGCAGGCAATTAATTACTACGGAAGAAGTTCCAGGCAGAACTTACACATACATTGATTTTTTACTGCCGGGACTTATCGGCTTTTCCCTGATCGGCGCCGCTATCTTTGGAGTTGCATTTGTTTTTTATTCTTTCAGAGAAACTCTTGTACTGAAAAGAATGTATTCTACGCCTATTAAAAGGGCATACATTGTTATAGGTGAAAGTATTGCCAGAATTATCTTCCAAATGCTAACTGCAGTTGTGCTTATTTTGTTCGGTACCTTTTTTTATCATTTCACATTAGCAAACGGTTGGGTCACGTTTGTTGAACTGTTAGTTCTAAGCTTTCTTGGTCTTGTTGTTTTTATGGGATTCGGTTATATAATTAGTGGCATTGCCAAAAACCAGAATGTTATTCCTGTTTATGCAAACTTGTTTATGTTCCCCCAATATTTTCTTTCCGGAACTTTTTTTCCTAACAGTGCTTTGCCAGAAGGGTTACAGAAAGTCGTGAAATATTTGCCGCTGACTGCTCTCAATGATTCACTGCGCCAAATTTCATTTGAAGGAGGTCATATCTGGAATGTCTGGCCGGAAATTCTTATTCTTTTGGTTTGGGGTATTATCGTTTATTTTATTGCTGTCAAAGTTTTCAAATGGGAGTAAGCAGTCGACAGTCCATAGTCGATAGTCGACAGATATAGTCTTAAACCAGGAGATCATCTTTTATTTTGAAAATATGCGTGTTATCAAATTAGCGATACTGAGTTTTATATTTTTATTTCTATTGGTTACAACCATTTCACTTTTTATTCCATCACACATCCGTATTTCCAGGGCTACTGATATTAATAGTACAAAGCAAGAAGTAATGGGTCTGATCGCTGACCCTTTGAAATGGAAAGAATGGTATCCCGGTGGTGATTCACTTAATATCTTATATATTGAAGGCAAGCCGCGGGGAATTTTGTTAGACAGCAGCAGTTCGCTTGGGCTTAGTATTTTAAATATCAACGATAGTGTTGTTACAGTAGGTGAGGTTGGCAAAACTGCCACACAGCGAATGGAAATGGGATGGAAAGTTCTTTCAAGTACAAATGAAAGTACAGTTATTGCACAATGGTATATGGATTTCAAATTAAGATGGTATCCATGGGAAAAATTCAAATCACTTTTTTTCGAGAATATTTATGGTGCACATTTGGAGCGGGGGCTTGCCAATTTGAAAGAATTAAGCGAGGAACGCCGTTCGTCAATTAACTAATCTTAATTTTACAGTTATTACTAATTTTAAACATAAACTAATAATATGAAACAAGTACTTTTTTCTGCAGTATTATTCCTTTCTCTTGTTGCTTGCGGTCAAGCTGATAAATCAAAAAGACCGAGTCCACCGGCAATGGCAAAAGAAACTATAAAATCCGGCGCTGTTATCAGCATTGACTATAGCCAGCCTTCGGTAAAAGGAAGAACAATCGGTAAAGACCTGGAACCAATGGAAGGTAAGGTTTGGCGTGCCGGTGCAAATGAAGCAACGGTGTTTGAAGTAAGCAAAGATGTACAAGTAGAAGACAAAGCTCTTCCTGCCGGTAAATATGGATTGTTTACGATCATGAACGGTGATGAATGGACGATCATCTTTAGTAAAACATGGAACCAATGGGGAGCTTTTAGTTACAAAGAAGCCGATGATGCCTTAAGAGTAAAAGTAAAAGCCGAGAAGGCAAAAACTTTTGCAGAAAAACTAACTTATACTATCGATAAATCCGGAAAGGTATCGTTAATGTGGGGTGACAAACAGGTGGAGTTTAAAGTTAAATAGTTAACTGGGGAAGCTGATCTTTCCCATTGTAACGGATGGGATCTTATTTCTTCCTTTACCAACATTAATTTTTTCTCCGCAAACACATTCATTAGCAAGCAGTGCAAACAGCACTGCTTCTTTTGCATCAGGGGCTATATGTAACACATCTGTTGTATAGAATTTCATTCCCGGTAATTGCGATTTGATGTTTTCCATTAATAAAGGATTGTGCATGCCGCCACCACTCGTATAGATCGAATAGCTTTCATTTTTTTCAATACAACTCTTAATGGCATCGGCAGTTGTTTCGGCAGAAAAGCGATTCAGTGTTGCCATTGTATCTTCCTTAGAAATAGATTTGCTTGGCGATCTTTCTATCGCATTTTGCAAATAAGACAGGTTAAATAATTCCGGGCCGATCGTTTTTGGAAAGTCACCTGCGAAAAATGAATGAGCTTTTAATTCTTTCAACAGATCGTCATTTACTTTTCCTTTGTTAGCAAGGGCAGATCCTTCATCAAAATATTTTCCGGGAAAATGTTTTTGTACAAATGCATCCATCATGGTATTGCCCGGACCCACATCTGTACAGAAGATCTTTGTGCCGTCAAGATCGCCTGGTAAGAAAGTAAAATTTGCAATGCCGCCAATATTCAGCATGATCCTGTTCTCTCCTTTTTTGGAAAAAAGAAAATAATCACCATACACAGCTAAGGGTGCCCCTTCACCACCGGCAGCAATATGTTTCTGCCGGAAATCACTGATCGTGATGATGCCGGTGTTTACGGCAATATGATCGCCATCACCGATCTGTAACGTTGCATTTGGAAATTTTTCTTTGCCATGTAAAAATTTGGGAGCATGATAAATTGATTGACCATGGCTTGCTATCAGATCAATATCATTTTTTGAATAACCCCATTTCTGCAAACAATCATTTATAATTTTCGCATGTTGAATAGCCACCCATTCATTAAGTAAACAAACTTTTTCAAGATCAGCATCGCGACGGGAGAAGATCGTTTTTAATTCCTCTCTAAAATCATTTTGATAAGAAGCTGTTTCGAATTGCACAAGCTCAACCTCTGTTTCCGGTCCGCTTCCTTTTATTTTACAAAGCGCTACATCAAGACCATCAAAGGATGTTCCGCTCATCAGGCCAATAATAAACCGCTCAGGTTTTGATGCAATGTTGTAAAGCTTTTGAATGTTGGGGTTCATATAATACAATAAATATAGTCACTTAAGCTTTGCGGTTTGGAGTCTTAAAATTAATGGTTGGTGAACGTTTTTGCGGGAATTTTAAAAAATTATTGCTTTTTTTTGCGGGTTTTAGGAAAATCTACCTAGATTCGACAAGCCAACCAACGTTAGCTTATGTTGAAAAAGGAAAGACAAGAGTTCATTCTTCGTGAGATCAATCTTCATAATAAGGTCTTAACATCGGATCTCTGTGAGGCCATAAATGTGTCGGAAGATACTATTCGGCGTGATCTTTCTGAACTATCAGAGACAGGTGATATTATCAAAGTACACGGTGGCGCTTTATCAAAATCTTTTCATGTTTCTTTTCAAACTAATGGCGTCTATTCTCATGATAATAAAAAGATGATCGCTCAAAAAGCCGTGCGGTTGATCCGCGATGGCATGTTTATTCTTACAACAGGAGGAACAACGATCCTGGAATTAGCAAAAGCTTTACCACAACATTTAAGGGCAACTTTTTTTACCGGCAGCCTGCCGGCAGCGATGGAATATATCCAGCATCCCAATATCGAAGTGATCTTTATTGGTGATCGCATTTCAAAGAATTCCAAGATCACGGTAGGTGGCGATGCAATTACAAAGATCAAACAGATCAACGCAGATATTTGTTTTCTTGGTATCAATGCGATCGATGCAGAACATGGTCTTACGGATAACGACTGGGACGTAGTACAGGTGAAAAAAGCAATGATCCAGTCTTCAAAAAAAGTAGTGGCGCTGACGATCGCTGAAAAAATAAATACACAACAAAAATTAAAGATAGGAGATCTTGATCTGTTAGATATTATGATCACAGAATCAGATCCCGGAGACAAAATTTTTGATGCCTATAGAGAAAAAGGCGTAGAGATATTATAGATCCGTTCCCTGTAAGATAGAATGAAGTATATCCATATTAATTATTCAAACCAAAAATGTATGAACCGAAAAAAAATCTCAAGACCGTTGTATAACCAATTAGGTCTTGTGTTCGTCTTCTGCCTGGTCTCAATAACTGCAATGAGCCAGGTAAAATTAAGCGGTAAGGTTACCGGCTCTGATGGGAAAGGCCTTCCTTATATTTCTGTTGCTGTTAGTAACACGACGTTTGGAGGTGCAACTGATGGCGAGGGAAATTATAATTTTAACGCTGACCTGAAACCGGGTACTTATATCTTACAATTTTCAGGTGTAGGTTTCAAAACCAAAACTCAGACACTTACTGTAGGAAGTGAAAACTCCTACACTTCCAGCACTTCTTTAGAAGAAGATGCTCTCAAACTTGACGAAGTTGTGGTGACCGGGGTTTCCGCCGGAACTACAAGAAAGCAACTCGGTAGTTATATCAGTACTGTAAAAGGTGATGATCTTACCAAAGGAGCTACATCAAATGTGCTTGGAGCTTTACAAGGCAAGACAGCTGGTGCACAGATCGTTCAAAATAGTGGTGACCCTGGTGGAGGATTCTCAGTAAGATTAAGAGGAATAAGTTCTATTTCCAGTTCCAGTGAACCATTATATATAGTAGATGGTGTAATAGTAAACAATGCTACAACAAGGGTAACGAATACGAGTAGTAATTATGACGGCGGAAGTTTTGTAGGAACAATTGGTCAAAACAGGTTAGCAGATATTAACCCTGCAGATATTGACAGAATAGAAGTATTAAATGGTGCAGCTGCTGCTGCTATTTATGGTTCAAGAGCAAATGCAGGTGTTATACAGATCTTTACGAAAAGAGGAAGTACAGGTGCGCCGGTTGTAAGTTTCAATACAAGTTTTATGATAAGTAAGCTGCGCCAAAGTGTTCCGGTAAATATGTCGCCGACCAAATTTGGTGGACCAACTGATGATGCAGGTGCACAAACCCAGGATATACTTACACCTGCATTAACAAATACCACTGCGGTTAAAAGATATGATTATAACGATTATATTTTCCAGACCGGACTTGGTACTGACAACACCGTATCAGTTGCGGGAGGTAAAGACAAAACGAAATATTATACATCTGCTTCTTATTTTAAGAATGAAGGGATCATTAAAAACACTGATTACAGAAGATATAGTTTTAGGATAAATCTTGACCAGGCCATCAGTAACAAGGTCAGTTTTAACATGGGTTTGAATTATATCAACAGCTATAGTAATGAAAAACCTGATGGTAATTCATTCTTTTCTCCAATGAATTCAATAAATATCATTGGTAATTTTCACGATATCTGGAGAAGAGATGCTTTAGGAAACCTGATGGCAGTTGGTGAGAGAGGAAGAGTGAACCCTGTTTCAATAATCGAAGATATCAAACAACACCAGGAAACAAATCGTCTTCTTGCAAATGCGGGTTTGAAAATAAAACCGTTCAAAGGATTCACAATTGATTATACTCTTGGTATTGATGAATATGCACAAAAAGGAGAAACTTTTATTCCACCATTTGCTTATAACGTAAGCGATGGTTTCTTTGGTGGTGGTGCAACACTCGATCCAACACGTAATGGCTATGCAAGCGCAGCTAATTATAATTTCTTTCAAATAAATAATGAATTGAATGGTACTTACCAGGCCAAAATTGGTAAGGATCTGACTTCAACTACTCAGCTTGGATATTCAGTGCAATATGAAAAGTCAAGTTATTCATTGCTCCAGGGTCGTGGTATGGCGCCGTTTGTGCAAACTGTAAACGGAGCCAGCACTTTGTTGACTGGAAATGATGATAGGGGAGAAATATCCATTTCAGGTTATTATCTGCAACAAAATTTTAATTATAAAAGTTTATTGTATGTAACTGGTGCAATCAGGGTAGATGGTTCATCTGTGTTCGGGGAAGATCAACGTAATCAGAAATATTTTAAAGCGAGTGGTAGTTATGTGATCAGTGAACATGAATTCTGGAAGAATTCAGGGATCAATAGTATTATAAATTTTGCCAAGCTAAGAGTTGCTTACGGTGAAAGTGGAAACCTGACTGGTATCGGCGCTTATTCAAGATTCAATGCATACAGCAGTAATTCCTTTATCAGCCGTACATCATTGACATCAAGCAGCACATTGGCAAATACAAATGTAAAACCTGAACGTCAGAAAGAACTTGAATTTGGAATTGACCTTGGATTTTTCAACAGCCGGTTGAGCGTTCAAACAAATATCTATACAAAGAATGTTGAAGATCTCCTGATCAATCGTTTTATTGCTCCGACTACAGGCTTCAGCAGCTTGCTTGATAATTTCGGCAGCCTTGAAAACAAAGGATTCGAATTTGTAGTTACTGGTAAACCAGTACAAAGTAAAAATGTGAACTGGACTGTGACTGCGATATATAATCATAACCGTAATAAAGCAGTTAAGATCGGACAGGCACTTACATTATTAAGTACAAATTCCGGTGCACCAGTAGCCATTATAGAAGGACAACCAATTGGAATTTTTTACGGAGCATTTTTTGCAAATGATCCCAATGGTAATCCAGTAAAAAATGGTGCAGGATTTATCCAGGGAGAAAGGGGAACACAAACAGGTCCTTTAACCTATACTGTACAACGTGATGCAAATGGTTTGCCTATTGCAACTTTTCCTTTGTTAAGAAAAGTTATTGGCGATCCAAATCCTGATTGGACAGGAAGTTTAGTAAATGAAGTTGCCTGGAAAAAATTTAATCTGCGTCTTCAATTAGATGCTGTACAAGGGTTGGAAGTATTTAATGCAGACTGGAGAACAAGACAAGGGGTAGGCAATGGAAAAGAAGCAGAAAAAGAGCAAACTGGAGTTTATCCACGCGGATATATAAACAATTTTTATGCTACAGTAGAACAGTGGCGTATTGATGATGGTTCATTTGTAAAACTGAGAGAAGTTTCATTAAGTTATGCTATAGGCAATTTTAAAATGATTCGTGATATAACGATCGCAGTTAGCGGTCGTAACCTGGTAAGCTGGGATAATTATAAAGGATATGATCCCGAAGTGAATTCAGGAGGCCAGAGTAATACGCTTCGCGGAATTGATTTTGGATCAGTGCCTATTCCAAAAACTTATAGTATAAGCTTATCAGCAAAATTCTAACCATTTTAAAAAAACTAATTATGAAAAATAAAATAATTAAAGCCGGAATAATGGTAGCAGTTTTTGCAGGAGTATTGCTGCCGGTCGGATGCAAAAAAGATTATACCGATCCAAACAGGGCCACGGATGAGCAGGTCTTTAGTTCACCAAAGGGATTAACAGGAGTTGTAACTGGGTTACAAAGAGTGTACACACTTGGAAGAGCAAGCAATCTGTATAACCAGATCACAATTAATGGTCTTACCACAAACGAATTAATTGTGGTGAATACTGGTAACACAGCGGAAGTACAATTAGCTGCAGGTGGTACAAACGTAGATGGTAATCATTCCATGCTCACTACTTATTGGACCAACCTTAATAAAGTAATATATGATGCAGACAAAGCAATTGAAAGTGCCAAAACATTGTCTGATAAAAATTTTGCAAGCGGTTTGATAGCGTATGCAAGTATTTTTAAAGCATTGTCAATTGGCGGTCTTTCAGAGTTCTGGGAAAAAGTGCCGGCAGGAATTGGTGTCAGTGTTACATTCATTGACAGGGTTGATGGGTATAAAAAAGCGATAACAACTATTGATGAAGCATTAGCAGCAATATCGGCAAATGCTATCAGCGCAGCATTTACTTCCAGTGTGCCTGCTGGTATTGATATTATTAATACGTTACATGCACTCAAGGCAAGATATTCCTTATTTGCAGGGTTGTATCCACAAGCATTGGCCGAAGCGAATCTTGTTGATCTTACAAAAAAATCAACTTTCAATTTTGATGCGCTTTCATTGAATCCACTTTATGAAGTAGCCACATCTACTAATAATGTAGTGCAACCAAAAGATTCAACACTGGGTTTACCAGTTCCATTGCAACCATCATTAACTGATGGCAGAGTTCCTTTTTATACTTCTATTAATGCGTCAATAGCTCCAAGGTTTAGAATAAAAGGTTTTGGAGAATTTGCATCAACCGCATTTCCAATTTATTTGCCTGGTGAAATGATACTGATAAAAGCAGAGGCATATGCCCGTGCCAGTACACCCGATCTTGTGAATGGCACCGCAGAATTGAATAAAGTTGTTACAAAAAATAATGACATCTATGGTGTAAATGCAAATCAGCCACCTGCTGCACCCGCGACAATAGCAGCATTGTTGGACGAAATTTATCGTCAACGTTGCATTGAATTATTCATGAGCGGACTAAAATTGGAAGACATGCGTCGTTTTGCGAGACCAACTACTGAGCGCAAACGAAACTTAATGCCTTACCCATTAAGAGAAAGAGATAATAACCCTAATACCCCGCCCGACCCACCGTTTTGATTTTCGGTTTATATAAGCAGTATGGGCTACCACGGAGGTAGCCCTTTTTTATTTAATGAAGAAGATTAAAGTAATACCGGCCTAAGGCCCAACTATCTTAGTGTTAGGTGAAAAACCCAGCCTTAAGGCTGGGGTTATAGAATAAAATATTGCAAGAGCTTTAACTTCCGGTTAAATTATTAATTTCTTCTTACTCTGAATGTAGCAGCTACATTATGAAGATTATTACTTATATCACGAATTTGACCTGTAAGATTTCCTTCAATAAACTGACCGGGCAGCCCGTATGTTGTGATGTTTATATTAAATGGAATTACTATTGAAGCCGAATCATATTGATTAACTGATAAAAGATTTATTGGGAATGTACCAACCGCAGCTCCTTGTGTATAAAAACTAATGTTCATGTTTGGTTGACTTACTCTATAGCCAAAAATGGCAGTTGCGGTTTGATTTGTTCCGCTAGAACCACTGCCATAGAACCTAATTGAATCTCCAGGTGTGGCTGTGCTCAAACTATAATTTGTGCCATCAACAGAATAATCGATAAAACTAACCGAAGATACACCACATGCAGAAATAGAACCGGTATTTATCGTTCCGGTTGACGCTGATCCTGTCCATGGGCTGATGCTTTGCTGATTGGCAACATTATCTACCGCTACTATTTCTACCACACCTGTGCTATTTGAACAACGGGTAATTGTCAACGAAAAATTACCATTGTTTACAGAACGATTGTAAAGCTGGCCTTCAAAGTAAACCAGCACATTACCGTTTGGAACAGGTTGATTGCTGCAATTCACAACACTTCCCGTGATCTGCAAAGTATTAACAGGAGGAAGTGTAACGGTGATCGTTCCAAGATTTGTATTTGTACTGAATGGCCCGACATTTTGTGTATAGATCGCCTGGCTACAAGTATTCAACACTTCAAGTGTCAATGCTTCATTTTTGGGAACCTGGCCACCAACATGACCTGATGAATCTGTATAACCATAACTTGATGCTCCATTGGGTCGGGTAAGTTTTACCTGGACATGGCTCAATGGCCCTTCTGCAGTTACTATTGTCATTTCAAGAAAAACAGTTTGACTGCTTACATCGCAATTCCAAAATGAAAAATGACTTACATCCCCTTCATAATAATCCATTCCTTTAGTTGCACTGCCTTCCTGCTTCCAAAGTCCGGTTGTTTCATCAACTGACCAAAGAGGAATAGTAGCAGGCGCAGTTGAACGTAAAGAAGAAGGAATAGTGAATCTGAGTTTTGCAGTTTTACCAGTCGCAATTTGCAATTGCTCACCACTATTACCTTCCAGTTCTACTGCCAGCATTCCAAAAGATGTTAGTATTACTCTATAATTATTTGCATCGGTTCCCTGGAAACTTCCGGGAACTATTTGCGAAATATCTGCTGAAGTAGGATCGATCACAGCAGCATACACTTTTACACTGCCTGAATAAGATTGACTATTTGATCTTACCACAACACCCGATGCCGGTAATGTAATTTTAGAATTATCAGGCAAACTTACAGAGCCGCCTGCTATAGCATCAATACTCCCGATCAAGGTTTTTGGGACAAGTTTTAGTTTAATAAAATTTGTATTGTTTGCAGAAGCAGAGAATACACGGTATCCTTTGAAGAACCCGGTTTTTTCTACAGTTATTACTGCAGAGTATTTATCAAGCTGGATATTATTAAAACGAAATAGACCGCGGCTATCAGTAGTTGTAGTATTATTACCTGCTTTTACAGTTGCGCCTGCAACAGCATTGTTGTTATTGTCAATTATTTTACCGGTAACATTTCCCTGGATAGGAGTTGAATTAACAATGGTACCTGTGGTACCCCCGGTAGTGGGTTTATCAGTTTTTACTTCTTTTTGGCATGATAAGAAAATGAAAATAACAAGGATGGTAAGCAGGCAATTGGTGATTACTCTCATAGTAGCTTTTTTGGTTGGTAAAAATAATAATAGCTCTGACGGGTTTATTATTAAATAGTTTAAAATTGACAATGCAACGTTGGATAAAAACTTATTGTCAGAACCTGTAAGAAAGGATAATGGATACGCAAAAACTGGTAAAGGACTGCATCAGGGAAATACCGGCTGCCCAACGGCAGCTATATGACCATTTTGCCGAAACAATGCTGGGTGTTTGTTATCGCTATACCAAATCAATGAATGATGCGGAAGATGTATTGCAGGATGGGTTTGTAAAAGTTTTCAGGAACCTTGGCCAATATAAATATGAAGGTGAGCTTGGCGGATGGATAAGAAGAATAATGGTAACAACTGCGTTGAATTTTCTGAAAAAAAATTCCCGTTACAATCATGAGTTCTCTTTTGACAATGAGAACCTGCACCCGGTAGCGGATGATGATCCCGAAATAAAAATGACGGGCAAAGAGCTGGCGGACCTGGTGAGGCAATTGCCCATAGGTTATCAGACAATATTTAACCTGCATGCAGTGGAAGGGTATAGTCATGTGGAAATAGGAAAAATGCTGGGAATAAATGAAGGGACCTCGAGATCACAGTATGCAAGAGCAAGGGCATTATTGATCAGCTGGATAAAAAAAAATGATCAGGTAAATTTTAAAACTGGTGTATATGCCGGAAAATGAATTTGAGAAAAAAGTTTCTTCCGAAATGCAGAATCTGAGGTTTACGCCATCAGATAATGTTTGGCTTGGAGTGGAAGAAAGAATTAAAAAGAAAAGTAAAAGAAGAATATTCATTGTTATATTCTTGTTTGCAGGGCTTGGACTGCTTGGCTATTGGCAACGCAGCAATTTATTTGGAGAGCAAAAAAGTGATATTGTAAAAACAGTCCAAAAGGACTCCTTGGAAGAAAGACAAAAAGAAGAAAATTCTCAATCTACAGATGAAATAAATAATTCTTCAGAAATAAAACAAAACACAGAAGTAACAGAGCCTGAGAAAACAAGAAATACAAGCGGTAAGGTTCCTGATACTAATAACAGATCAGTTGGTGATAAAAAAGATATTTCTGTTTCAGAAAAAGAGATCAGCAAACGAAATACAAATAAGGATGAGACTAGAGAGAAACCGGGTTCTGTGAAAAATAAAAAGGATCAAAAGCCCCAAGCCTCTATTGCTATAGTATCCGCAAATGCGAAAATCAAAAAGGTGGTTAATGAAGATATAGATTTGAAATCAAGCCATGAAACGATCGCAAAACAGGAAGCAACTAATCAAACTGACGTGAAGCCAGTTGAAACTAAAATAGATTCTACGAAAGTCATTACAGTTGAACAAGAAAATGATATAACAAAGATTGATACTCTTTTGAAAGCAGATCCTCTAAACGAATCTGCGCCTCCAAACGTTCAGATAAATCTTTCAGAAAAAAAATGGAAGTGGGGATTACATATTACGCCGGGTATTTCATCCTTGAATGATAATGGTATTTCTCTTGGTGGATTAAAAAGCGCTGATGCTTTCGCTTATCAAAACCCGACAGGTAGTGGAACTGCGACGCCACCTCCGGTACGACAAGAACCTTCTGAAGTTAAAGCTGGCTTTGCTTTACAGCTGGGTGCTTTTGCACAAAGAAAGCTATCGTTCCGTACCAGTATTTCAGTGGGTTTGCAATATGGTTATTACAGCAACATCCTTCATATTGGGAATAAGAGAACTTCTCTTACAGGCAACTCTCAACTTTTGTCTGCTCTTGATAAAAATGACAACCAGGTTTACAACGCGGGGGGCGACACAACGAAATACACAAATAGTTATCATTTTATTGAATTACCATTTTTGTTTCAATGGCAATTGAATAAAAATAAAACAAAGCCATTGATATGGAGTGGAGGTTTTACAGTAGGACAACTTATCTCAAGCAATGCGATCATGTACGATACCGCATTCAATGGTGTTTATTACAAAAATAAAAGTCAACTGAATAAAACACAGTTTAGCTTGTCAACAGGTTTTTCCTGGACAATAGCAAATAATAAACAGGTACAATGGAATTTGGGTCCTGTAGCTGATATTCATTTAAGTAAGCTCATTGATAATCCTTTTGAAAATAAGAGATATTTATTTTTTGTTGGTTTGAGAACGGGCATCCTTTTAAATTCAAAAAAGTAATGCAACGGTTGATCACTGGCTGTTGTCAACCTTAAAATTGCTTTTATGAGAATAAGATCTTTTTCAGCTTTATTGACAAGCACAATAGCGCTGCTTTTTGTTTTTAATAGTTGTGTAAAGGATAAGTGCACCCGCCGTTATGTTTATTGGGAACCTGTATACCGTACAAAAGATGAAGTGCGGGCCAATATCAAAAACAATTCATCAAGAGAAATTGAAAGACCCGGTAAAATTTATATCCGCGGTAACTATATTTTTCTAAATGAGATCGATCGCGGCATTCATATCATTGACAATACAAACAGGTCAGCTCCGAAGAATATTGCTTTTATTGATATTCCCGGTAATCTTGATATGGCGGTAAAGGGGAACATTCTTTATGCAGATCTTTATACTGATCTTGTTGCTATTGATATCACAGATCCGCAACAAGTCATAGTAAAGAAATTCACTGAAAATATTTTCCCGGAAAGATATTATGGTAATGGGTTTTCACAAAACCCTGCGATGGTCATACAAGATTGGATAAGAAAGGATACAACTGTTCAAATTGATTGTGGAGGAAATAGTGGATTGTTTGGCGGTCTGAAATCAGCAGACGTTTTTATGTCGCCGCTCTCATCTTTTTCGGGACAAGCAGGACCCGCGGCTAGTGCTGGTGGTGGTTCGCCATTTGGTGTGGGCGGATCAATGGCAAGATTTACCATCGTCAATAATTATTTATATGCTGTGTCTAATTCTGCCTTGAATGTTGTTTCTATTGCAAACGGAGCTGATCCTGTTTTTAGCAATAAAGTTCAAATGAATTGGGGCATTGAAACCCTTTATCCGTTCAATAACCGTTTGTTCATCGGTTCCACCACTGGCATGTTCATTTTTGATATTGCTAATCCAACAAACCCTGTGCAATTAGGAACCTTTTCACATGCCCGCAAATGCGACCCGGTGATCGCTGATAACACGAACGCATTTGTTACCCTACGCTCCGGTACTACATGCCAGGGTTTCGGTGAGCAGCTTGATGTCCTGGATATCTCCAACTTATCAAACCCAACGCTTATTAAATCTTACCCAATGACCAATCCACATGGACTTGCAAAAGATGGTAATACACTTATCATTTGCGATGGTCGTGATGGATTAAAATTTTACAACGCATCAGACGTAAGAAATCTTTCATTGCAAAAGCAGATGACGGGATTGGAAACATATGATGTGATCGCTTTTAACGGATGGGCATTGGTTGTCGCAAAAGATGGGTTATATCAATATGACTATTCTTCTCTCAGCAATATTAAGTTGATAAGTAAGATGAATATTAAAAACTAATTTATGAAAATGAAAGTTTTTTTCCCGGTATTATTGATGCATGTTGCATTAATTTCTTTTGGACAAAAGAATAATGCAGCTTACAAATTTCATTCTATTAATAATATTTCGTTAATAAATGGCGATAAGGGAGTGTCTGCAGGTTTGCAATCAGTAAATGGTGTTCAAAAGGGCAATCTGTTCGCCGGTGTGGGTCTGGGATTAGATTATTATCTCTACCGGACCGTTCCCTTATTTGCTGACCTCAGGTATGAGTTCGGAAAAACCAGGAATAAATTTTTTGCTTATGCAGATGGTGGTGTCAATCTTGAATGGGTGGAAGAAACTTATAATGATGGTCCAATTTTTATATGGGAGGGAAGTGGTATTTCGGGTGAATTTCATAACGGCGCTTACACTGATCTTGGTTTCGGTTATATGATTGGAACAAAGAAGGGTGGAGGTCTTGTGTTATCACTTGGCCATTCGTACAAATCATTAAAGAAAACTATTAGTTACCCGGATTGGAGAACACAGGAAACTATCACTGATATGTATCATTATAATCTTAACAGGATCTTTTTGAAAGTTGGTTGGAATTTTTAAAAATGTACTTATCAATCATGCTTTGCAATTATGATACAAGTATAAGTTTTGTAGGTGCTTCCTGATCCTCTTCTGCTAAAACCGATTCCAATATCTGTTAAAGCAACGTTCCATGGATCTAATCCAAGCAAATGTTTTCTGTGTCCAAGTGAGGGTGTATTTTTATCGGTGACCAGAACTTTTATGGATTCGATGCCGCTAAATGTATTTGCAGCCAATGATTCAAAATAATTAGCACTCTTTTCAACTGTCCATCTGGGATTAAGTTTATAACCACTTTTCTTAATATAATAATTCATACCATAACCATCGGGATCAACATGGCCCATATAATTTCTCTTTGCCATATCATATGCTTTAGCCTCTGCTACTTTAGCTAAGGTATCATTCCACTTTAATTTTATTTTTGAAACGGTAAGTCCTTTTTCAAAGTTTAGTTCTTCATAATATTTATCAGGATCATTTCTTATATCAGTAAGAAGGGCAAAAGCATCTTGTGCTTCTTTTTTATCAATTGTCACTTCATCCTTCTTTTGAAAAGAAGTAGCGCAGAACAATAACATTACCAGGAAATATTTCATTAGTTACAAATTAAATGAAGGTGTTTATTCCGGTTGTAAAAATTTCAGGTTTCGGTGAATGCCTTTAAGCTTGCTCCGGTTAAGCGCCGAATTCCTGAATATACTTTTAAATTTTTCTTCTGTCATTGCTTCCCACTCTTTTGTGGAAATATTAAGAATTCCTGGTAAAGGAGTGAACTCAATTTCATTTGTTGGTTTTGCAAAACGATTCCAGGGGCAAACATCCTGGCATATATCGCATCCGAATGCCCAGTTCTCAAATTTGCCTTTCATTTCGGTTGGTATCAGCATGTCTTTTAATTCAATTGTGAAATAAGAAATGCATTTACTTCCATCTACAATTTTACCAGGCAATATCGCATCAGTAGGACAGGCATCAATACAACGAGTGCAACTGCCGCAATAATCTTTTGCAAAAGGTTCATCCGGCTCCAGCTCAAGATCAGTTATTAATGTTGCAATAAAAAAGAAGGAACCCATTTGTTTATTGATCAGGTTCCCATTTTTACCAACCCATCCAAGACCGCTGCGTTGAGCCCATGTTCTTTCCAGTACCGGTGCACTATCTACAAATCCTCTTCCATGAAAATCTCCAACCACTGACTTTATATTTTCTATATACTTATACAGTTTTTCCCTGATCACTTCATGATAATCTTTTCCATACGCATACTTTGAAATTTTTAATGCATCACCGTTTTGCTTTTCATTGGGGAAATAATTTAATAATAAAGTGATAATAGACTTCGCACCGGGCACGAGTTTGCATGGATCAATACGCATATCAAAATATCTTTCCATATAATGCATACTGCCATGCATGCCTTTATTAAGCCATGATTCAAGTCTTTTTGCATCTTCGTCAAGCCTGATTGCTTTTGCGATGCCGCAAAAATCAAATCCAGCTTCTACTGCCATTTTTTTTACACTTATTGTTTGTCCTTCTTTCAAATCTTACCTATAGTTAAGTAATACTCTTTAAAAATTCGAATTCAGAATTCACCGAAAAATAATTCCATCTGCCATTATTTATACCCTTATTCAATTAACGTAATTGCAGAATAAACCTTATGTAAAATTCGGTAAATATCCGGGTCATTGATCTTCCAAATGCAGCCGGTGGTACATACGATGAAGCGCCGGCGCCAGTATGATACCGATATTGGTGATAAAAACGATCCCACTGAACAACGCATAAAATGATGAGAATATTTTTCCCGAAACAGTATTGATCTCTATTACAGGGCCCNNAGGGCCCATACCGCTTAAAATCATAGAGGCATTGTGAAGGGAATCCAGCCAGTTTGCCCCTGCCGTATAATGATAGCCGAAGATGCCAATAAGCAAACAAATACCAAGAATAAGAAAAGCAAGCATGATGTTTTTTAAAACTCTCTGGTAAAAAGTACTCATCGGGGCTAACTTCTGTTTCCTATGTTCATACATACATTCGCAATTTTAAGCAGAACGAAAGTTACAAGGTAATTTATAGGAATAAAATATTTTGTCGGGCATTTTTCAATATTTTCATGGTTCAAACCAACTTGAATGAAACAGCTTGCTAACAGCGATATCATTGTATTCTTTATTTATTTCTTCCTGGTAGCTGGTTATGGATATTGGGTTTATAGAAGAAAGAAAAAGGCACAAACAACTTCCACTGATTTCTTTCTTGCCGAAGGACAACTTACCTGGTGGGCTATCGGAGCTTCGTTGATTGCTTCAAATATTTCGGCAGAACAGTTTATTGGCATGAGTGGGAATGGGTTTCGTTTAGGAATTGCAATTTCAGCTTATGAATGGCTGGCGGCTGTATCATTAATTATCGTAGCGGTTTTCTTTATGCCCATCTATTTAAAGAATCGCATTTTCACCATGCCGCAATTTTTAAAAACAAGATATAATGAAACTGTGGCGATGATCATGGCCGTATTTTGGTTATTCCTTTACATATTTGTGAACCTTACTTCAATTTTATATCTCGGAACCATTGCGATCAATAGCCTTACGGGCGGGCAAAATTTTCATTGGATAATGATCGGCCTCGCTGTTTTTGCGTTAGTGATCACATTGGGTGGCATGAAAGTGATCGGTTATACTGATGTTATACAGGTATTAGTTTTATTGGCAGGCGGATTGATCACTTCTTATATAGCATTAACTGTCGTCAGTGAACAATTTGGTTATGGAAAAGACTTTCTTGCTGGCTTCAATCATTTACTTAAAACAGTTCCTGATCATTTTAAAATGATCTTTGATAAGCCTACTTCTGCATCTTCACAACAGGAAATAAATCATTATTCAAGTTTACCCGGAATGGCAATGCTGGCGGCTGGTATGTGGGTTGCTAATTTAAATTACTGGGGTTGTAATCAGTATATAACTCAACGGGCATTGGGAGCAAATTTAAAAACAGCCCGTACCGGGATCTTATTTGCAGCCTTCTTAAAATTATTAATGCCATTGTTGGTTGTATTACCGGGAATCGCTGCTTATGTATTGTATAGAAACGGCGATCTCCAAACGCAGATGTTAACCAACGGAGAATTCAGAGAAGATAATGCCTATTCAGCGGTACTTGGATTTTTACCGGCGGGGTTAAAAGGCTTGTCAATGGCTGCCTTGACGGCTGCCATAGTTGCTTCGCTTGCCGGCAAAGCAAACAGTATCGCTACAATTTATACGCTGGATATTTATAAGAAGTATATCAATAAAGGATCTTCTGAAAAGAAGTTAGTTTGGACGGGACGTTTGGTTGTAGTAGTAGCATTGATAATTGCGATCATGGTTAATTGGCAGGATTCATTGGGTATAGGCGGTAAGGGCGGTTTTGAATTCATTCAAAAGTATACCGGCTATATTTCACCAGCTATCTTCCCGGTTTTCTTATTTGGTTTTTTCTGGAAAAAGACGACATCCAAAGCAGCGATAGCGGGAATTATCGGTGGGGTTTTATTAGCGGTATTGTTTGACAAATTTTTGCCGGGTCTTGCTGGTCATGATACTTTAATATATACAGCTTATCCGACAGGCACCGGTGCTTTTGAAATACCTTTCTTAATTCAAATGGGATGGGTATTCTTTTTTACATCGTTATTAATTATCATAGTAAGTTTATTGGATGTAAAAGGCAGGGCGCTAGGCAATGCCTTACAGATTGATAAGAGCATGTATAAAGTAACGCCGGGTGTAACGGCGATGATCATAATTGTATTAGGAATTATTGTAGCATTATATATACGTTTTTGGTAAAATATGAAATACTTACTTGGATTTGACATCGGTTCTTCGTCAGTAAAAGCATCATTGCTTGAAATTGATTCCGGCAAAACTGTTGCATCTGCATTTTCTCCTTCATCAGAAATGCCCATGCAATCATTACAACCAGGTTTTGCCGAGCAGGACCCGGATATGTGGTGGAAAGAATTAGTAAATGCAATGAATAAACTGCATCAGCAGGTTTCTTTTGCAGGATAGGAAGTTGCGGCAATTGGTATTGCTTACCAGATGCATGGTCTTGTTTGTGTAGATAAAGATCTAAAGCCACTGAGACCTTCTATCATTTGGTGTGACAGCCGTGCAGTGGAGATCGGTGATAAAGCTTTTGGGGAATTAGGCGAAAAATATTGTCTCAAAAACTTTCTCAATTCACCCGGCAATTTTACCGCCTCTAAACTAAGATGGGTAAAGAAAAACGAACCGGATGTTTATAAGAACATTTACAAGATCATGTTACCGGGCGATTACATTGCGATGAAATTAACCGGCGAACCTGCAACAACTATTTCTGGATTAAGTGAAGGGATAATGTGGAATTTTAAAAAGGAGAAGGTTGCTGCTGAACTGTTGAAATATTATGGTATCGATAAAGAATTACTTTCTCCAATGGTTCCAACATTTGGTGAGCAGGGCAAACTTACACCTGCAGCTGCAAATGAATTAAAATTGAAAGCAGGCACTCCTGTTTCTTATCGTGCCGGCGACCAACCGAACAATGCTTTTTCATTAAATGTTTCTCAGCCCGGAGAAGTTGCAGCTACAGCCGGTACATCCGGAGTTGTATATGGTATTATTGATAAACCTAATTATGATCCGAGATCAAGAGTGAATACGTTTGTTCACGTTAATCATACAAAGAAAGATCCACGTTATGGTGTTTTGCTTTGTGTAAATGGAACAGGCATTTTAAATAGTTGGCTGCGTAAGAACTTTTTTGGTGATTCATCTTATGAACAAATAAATAAAGAAGCATCAATGGCGCCAGCAGGTTCTGATGAGCTTTTGGTCTATCCATTTGGTAATGGTGCAGAAAGAGTATTGGAAAACAAAGACCTTGGTGCAGTAATGAAAGTGCTTCAATTCAACCGTCACAATCGTGGACATATTGCCCGTGCTTCGCAGGAAGGGATCGTATTTGCATTGCATTACGGTGTTGAAGTAATGAAAGGAATGGGGATGGAAATAAATACGGTGAGGGCTGGTCATGCAAATATGTTTTTAAGTGATCTATTTAGTTCGGTATTTGTAAACACTATTGGTTGCGAACTTGAATTATATAATACCGATGGCGCTACCGGGGCCGCTAGAGGAGCAGGGATTGGCGTTGGTGTTTATAAAAATTTTACTGAAGCGTATTCTTCAATGGAAAAAATAAAAAGCTACTCTCCAAATAAAGAAGACCAGAAAATATATTCATCAGCCTACAACAAGTGGAAAAAGCAATTAAAAAAATTATGAAATGATTCATGAGTCGGTCCCATTTGGAAATTGGGAGAAGAGATGGCATCCATTGCGAAGAGAATGGGTGGTATATGCGGCGCATCGTAACAGCAGGCCGTGGAATTTTGAAAAAAAGGAATCAACTATTACAGCACCGGAGTATGACCCCAATTGTTATTTATGCCCGGGCAATAAAAGAGTTAGTGGAAAGAAAAATGCTGATTATGCAGATGTATTCATTTTTGAGAATGATCACCCGGTTGTTGGATTAAATTCTCCCGGCATTCCTGAAGAATTTCAAAATTTGCATGATGGTCTGTATAAAAGAAGCCAGGCGGGGGGAATTGCCAAAGTTGTTTGTTACGATCCCCGGCATAATGTTACCTTGAATGATATCAGCGTTGAGAAGGTCGCGAATGTTTTTAAAGCATTGCGTGGTGAAATGAATTTTTTCAATAGACATGAAACAATAAAATCAGTATTGATCTTTGAGAATAAAGGGGAAATAGTGGGAGTATCGAATCCGCATCCTCATTGCCAGATCTACGCAGTGGATTTTGTAATTAACGTCGTTCAAAAGGAATTAGCAGCAGTCGCAGAATATCAAAAAGGAAAAGGAACAAATATTTTCAGCGATATAATTGCTGCGGAAAAGAAAGATGATGTAAGGATCATTGCTGAAAATAAAGGAGCGATCGCTTTTATTCCATTCTTTGCAAGGTTTGCTTATGAAACTTATGTGTTTCCAAAGAACCGCCACGCCACTTTGATAACGATGACGGATGAAGAGTTGTATGATTTTGCAGAAGTTTTTCAAACAGTCACCAAAAAGTTTGATGCAAATTTTCAAAGCAGTTTTCCATATATTATGGCCTTTGCACAAGCTCCTGTTGATGGGAATGATCACCCAGACTATCATATGCATCTGATCATTTGTCCGCCGTTGCGTCAGCCGGGCTTAATGAAATACCTTGCAGGTCCCGAAACCGGGGCTGATACTTTTATGGCGGATACAATGCCGGAAGAAAAAGCAGCCGAACTCCGAAGTATTAAGCTATGATGAAAGATCTTTTTTCAACTGAAGAAAAAATAATTTCTGCGACAGCTCCTGGTCGCATGGATGTTATGGGTGGCATTGCTGATTACAGCGGTTCACTTCTTTTGCAAATGCCGATAAAACAAACTACATCGGTTAGCATTCAAAAAAGAAATGATGGAGTATTTAATTTTCGTACACAACTCACGAAAAAGAAAACGGATGACTTCACAATTAATATTTCAGAATTAGGTGATAGATCACTTGAAGGGGCGGGAAAGATCATAAAGTCAAAACAAGGAGGCGATTGGGCAGTTTATGTGCTTGGATGCTTTCTTGTTTTACAGAAAGAAAATAATATTGATCTTACGGGTGCCAATGTTTTGATAAAATCAAATGTTCCCTGGGGAAAAGGAGTTTCCTCGTCTGCAGCATTGGAAGTGGCATCAATGAATGCATTGAACCAACTTTATAAATTATCATTAGAAAGAGAAGAGTTGGCAGTGCTTGCTCAAATGGCGGAGAATCTTGTTGCTGGTGCTCCCTGCGGATTGATGGATCAGTTATCATCACATCTTGGCCAAAAAAATAAATTGTTGCCGTTGATCTGCCAACCTCACCAGGTTGATAAAGCGATCAGTATTCCCCGAGGGATAAATCTTAGCGGTATAGATAGTGGCATTCGCCACGCAGTTAGCGGCGCATCTTACTCTGAAGTTCGTGCCGCAACATTTATGAGTTATACAATGATTGCGTTAAATGAAGGTGCAACCGTTGAAGAACTGGATCATGCAAGAACAAGTGGCGATTGGAGCAAACTTCCATTCAAAGGATTTTTGGCTAATATTCCTGTTCCGGTGTTTGAAGAAAAATATATTTCATTATTACCAGGCGAAATTTCAGGTAAAGATTTTTTATCTCAGTATAAAGTTTCAATTGATACAGTGACTAACATTGACGATACTAAAATATATAAACCTGCTGTTTGCGGATCACATCCTGTTTATGAAAATGCAAGAGTGAATGAATTTAAAACCCTCCTTAAAAATTTTAAAAAGCAGGATAACAAGCAAGCATCCCTGATCCAAATGGGAAAACTGATGATGCAAAGTCATGAAAGCTATTCTGCAGTTGGATTAGGAAATGAATACACGGATCAGATCGTTGAAATGATCCGTGATGCCGGTCCTGCTCGTGGAGTTTTTGGAGCCAGGGTTTCGGGAGGAGGAAATGGGGGAACAGTTTGTATTTTGAGTTATGGCAAAGAAGGAAAAAATACAGTAAAAGAGATCTATCGCAAATACAAGCAAATAAAAAAACAAAAGCTATTCCTCTTTTCAGGAAGCAGTCACGGCGCCTATTCTTTAAATCAATACATTTGAACCCAATTTTCTTTTTATGAAAAAATCAGTCATCAAGTATCTACCTGCAGTTATTCTGTTTTTTCTTAGCTGCAATACGGCTTCACAAAATTCGTCAACAGAAACTGCAGAGCTTGTTATTAATAATGCTAAAGTATATACTGTAAATAAAAATCAACCTGATGCTGAAGCAATAGCGATAAAAGACGGAAAAATAATTTATGTCGGTAATAATACTGATGTAAAAAAATATGTTGGGGATAAAACCGAAG
>VBAS01000225.1 GCA_005882975.1 Bacteroidota bacterium
GGAATTCAAACCATTTGTTGGAATAATGTTCAATAGCTCCTTTTACCATTTCAGTACTGCGTTGCCAACCATTCTTCTTTATGCTTTCAACAGGATAAGCACTGATGGCCATTGATTTTTTACCACTTGGCAAATTAATTTTTGCAGCATCAACTACGAAAGCTTTTGATGCACCCCAGGCCACATCTCTTGCATTGGAGATTTTAAATTTCCATGTGCAAGTTGGTTTAGACGGTCTTGATGATGTTTCTTTTATTTCTTTTTCGCCACGGATAACTACTGTTTGGTCACTGTTCTTTGCTTCGTTCCATTTTTTTTGCTGATCTGCCGTATAGCAATCTTGTGGATTCAGCAATTCTCCTGAACCAACAACAATAAGGTCTGATGGAGCCGTGATCGTATATTCAAGATCGCCGTATTCAAGATAAAACTCACCTTGTCCAACATATGGTAAGGTATTCCAACCTTGAATATCATCATACACACATAGGCGGGGAAACCATTGCGCTATTTCATACACCCACCCATTTTTTGTTTTCAATCTTCCCATGCGATCGGTGCCATATTCAGGAACTGTAAATTCAAATGCGATCTTAATTTTTACTTTATTACCAGATCCTTTCAAAGCATCATTTAACCAAACCTGCATACGGGTATCGGTAACGGTATATTTTGGAGTATATGCTTTACCCGCATCAACAGTTATTGATTTTATTACATCGCCTTCTGTAAATTTTGTGTTTGCCCATCGGCCACCGGCTTGCGTTGTTGTCGCCGAACCGCGGGAGTCTTCGCGATAAATATTCTGATCAACCTGTAACCATAAAAATTTCAGGTTATCCGGACTGTTGTTTGTGTAAGTTATTTCTACATCTCCACTTACTTTGTGAGAACCCGTATCCAGTGTCGCATTGATCTTGTAATCGGCGCGGTTCTGCCAATACTTAGGGCCTGGTTCTCCGCTTGCACTGCGATAATCATTTCCCTGGTACAGATAAAACTGCGGATAGAATGATTCCTTGCTGTCAAATTTTGTTACCTGTGCATATTGCGTTATAACAATTAACGATAAAATAGATCCAACAAATAGTTTCTTCATTTAAATAAATTTTTAAATCGGCCTGTAATATAAATTAAATAGGTAAGACTGAATATACCGTTCAAAAAACCTTGACCAGTATCAGTTGAAAACTGATTCAGCGATGACAATACTTTCCGGTTTGCCAACATCGACAAACCTGTCGCCGGTATGGTCAAAGCCAACAATCAGATGCTCGGCAGCTAATGCGAGGTATAAATCAATAAGTGAAAATTTTCCTAAGAATCCTTTTTCTTCCATTAACCTGAAAACATCATACTCAAATACGACTACGCAACTGTAAGCTTTTTCTTTGAATTGAGTTTTTGGGATGGATATTTTATCCTGGCCGGTTGTTGCATTTCGCCAGCCACAAAGGCGATCGTTTTCATCAAATAAAAGGTAACGGGAAGTTTTTCTTTGTGTAACACCGAAACTGATCAACGCTTTCTTTTCTGTATGGAAGGAGATGAGTTTAGAAATGTCGAGGTCGGTAAGAATATCAGCATTGCAGGTAATAAATCTTTCACCAGGCGTGAAAAACTCTTTTGCTTTAAGTAATCCGCCTCCTGTTTCAAGCAAATCGTCTTGTTCATCACTTATTGTGATCTTGCTTCCCCATCCTTTGCTTTTTATGATTGCTTCAATAAGCTGATCAGCGAAATGATGAACATTGACAACTACATCCCTGATCCCATATCGTTGTAAATATTCAATATTTCTTTGCAACAATGATTTACCATTCACAACTGCAAGTGCCTTTGGATGCGAATCAGTCCATGGTTTGAATCTTGTTCCTAAGCCTGCCGAAAAGATCATTGCCTTCATGATGATAGTAATTACTATTTAGGGGGTATTGATCCAGTTCTTTTCATCCTGGATAAGATGCTTCAATTCAATTTTTACTTTGAACTTGTTTCTTAAATGTCTTGCCAGTGCATCAGCAGCATATACACTACGATGTTGCCCACCGGTGCAGCCGAAACTGATCATCAAACTTTCAAAATCTCTTTTCAAATAATCTTCCACAGTTATATCAACAATATCAAAAACACTATTAAGAAAGTTGCTCATTTTGGTTTGTTGTTCCAGGAAATCTTTCACTGATTTATCACGACCCGTTTGCGATTTAAATTCTTCGATCCTTCCCGGATTTAAAATGCCCCGACAATCAAAAACAAATCCCCCACCATTGCTTGTTTCATCAATTGGTAATCCTTTCTTATAAGAAAAACTATTGATCTTTACTGTCAGCGGAGTTTTTTCAGTTGCCTGCAACGGAGTGAACTGCTGAATGATCTCATCATCTACACAAATGTCAAGCACTTTTCTAAATTCCGGCAAGGAAATCCCAATGCTTTGATTATTGATAAACCATTTTAAGTTAGTTAATGCCAAAGGGATGCTTGTTAAAAAATGTGCTTTACGTTCAAACAATCCACGAAAGCCATAAGCACCGAGAACCTGCAACAAACGGATCATTACATAACCATTGTACTGGCTTTTGAATGTTCCCTCGTTGATCTTTGCATCAACTATTTTTTCTAATGCGCTGATATAATCATTTAGTAATTTTTCTTTCCATTCATCTGAAAGATTTGCTCTTGCCTGCCAAAGCATACTCGCCACATCATATTGCGGGGCGCCTTTCATTCCGCCCTGGTAATCGATAAAATGTATAGAGTTATCTTTTTTCACCATTATGTTCCTGCTTTGAAAATCGCGGAACATAAAATATTTGTATTCGGTGTGAGTCAGATAATTACTTAATGCTTCAAAGTCATCAATTAGTTTTTGTTTATCGTACGGCTTTCTTAATGCGTCCAAAAAATAATATTTGAAATAAAGAAGATCAGCCATGATCGCTTGTCTTCCAAATTCTGTATTAGTAAGACAACGATCATAGTCAAGTTTCTTATCTCCTTTTACATGAAGCTTTGCAAGTGTTTGTAAACTTTTTTGAAAAAGCCCATATATTTCTTCAGTATATCCTTCCGATTCTAACCGATCGATCAGCGATATATCACCAAAATCTTCTTGCAGGTAAAACATTCGATCATCACTTATGGCAAGGATATTTGCCACCGGTAATTGTTTGTCAAAAAAATTTTCAGAAAAATAAAAAAAGGTTTCATTCTCTTTTATATTGGCACCGTAAGTACCAATAATAGTGGAACCATCCTGTTCATGAATACGAAAATACCTTCTCTCGCTGCCTGATCGTGGCAATACATCGACCGAAGCAGCCTCTTTGCCACGCCATTTTTTATATAGTTCAAGTGTAGATCCAATAATATGCTGCATGAAGCAAATGTAATAAACCCCGTTCAAACCTTTGAAAGGATCGCATTTGGAGGAGTTTGAAATCAATAGCTTGCGTCACTAACAGGCATTAGCTTTTTCATCTATTTTTGTAGCCGATGGCGTATACTCTAAAGAATAAAGTCAGGATCGTTACAGCGGCTTCGCTATTTGACGGGCATGATGTTGCTATTAATATTATGCGCCGCATTATGCAATCAAAAGGAGCGGAGATCATTCATCTGGGTCATAATCGTTCCGTGAAAGAAATCGTGGAGGCAGCAATTGAAGAAGATGTGCAGGGAATAGCGATCACAAGTTACCAGGGCGGGCATGTGGAATTTTTTAAGTACATGAAAGACCTTCTTGATGAAAATGATTGTGGGCATATAAAAATATTTGGCGGCGGGGGCGGAACTATTTTACCGGAAGAGATCGATGACCTGCATAAATATGGTATCACAAAAATTTATTCGCCTGATGATGGAAGAAAGATGGGGTTGGAAGGAATGATAGAAGATGTGATCATGCAATGCGATATCCAATTAAATGGAAAAGCTGATTATAAAACGCCATTAAAATTAGAAGAAGCAAAAGATGTGAGAGTGATTGCAAGAGAGATCACGAACGCTGAAAATGGAAATCATTCAGAAGTCAGGAGTCAGGAGTCAGGAGTTAAAACTATACCTGTATTAGGAATAACTGGCACAGGCGGTGCAGGAAAATCTTCCGTAACTGATGAGATCGTTCGTCGCTTTCTTACCAATTTCAACGATAAAACAATTGCAATAGTCTCGGTTGATCCTTCAAAGAAAAAAACAGGTGGGGCATTATTGGGTGACAGGATAAGAATGAATTCTATTTCTCACCCGAGAGTGTACATGCGATCTCTTGCAACCAGAGACGATAATACTGCATTAAGCGGTGCAGTGCAGGAAGCAATCGATATATGTAAGTCAGCAGGATTTGATTTTATTATTTTGGAAAGTGCCGGTGTTGGTCAAAGCGATGCAAGTATTCTTGATCATTGTGATGTGAGTATGTATGTAATGACACCTGAGTATGGCGCTGCATCGCAATTGGAAAAAATAAACATGCTTGATTATGCAGATATTGTTTGCATAAACAAGTTTGATAAGGCTGGAGCATTGGATTCATTGAGTGATGTAAGAAAGCAGTATAAAAGGAATCACCAGTTATTTACTGCAAAAGATGAAACACTCCCGATCATCGGAACGGTTGCCAGTAAATTTAACGATGACGGGGTTAATTATTTATTTGAATTGCTGTTGAAAAAAATTGAGGAGAAAACAAATACCATTTTTCAGAAACAGCGAAGATCACACAAGCAATTATTCCTTCTAATAGGATTAGGTATTTAAGTGAAATAAGTGAAAGCAACAGGAGCTATGATCAATTAGTAAAAGAACAATCAGCTATTGCAACTAAGCTTTACCAGTTGCAAGGTGTGTTGGATGAAATAAAGAATTTTTCATTTGCACAAGGATCACATGGTTATTCAACAGCCATGCTTGAAAAGATGAAATTGTTTTATGAAGAACAATTAACACCGGTGGCAAGAAAGCTAATCTCAAACTGGCAGTCAAAAATAAAGGCATATGAGAAAGATTATTATGAATATAAGGTTCGCGATAAAGTGATCAGGCAGGAAATGTTAAGTAAAAGTTTATCGGGAACAAGAATTCCAAAAGTTGTTTTGCCAAAGTTTAAAGATTGGGGGGACCTGCTTCGTTGGCAGGCACAGGAAAATGTGCCAGGATCTTTTCCATTTACAGGTGGAGTATTTCCATTAAAAAGAGAAGGTGAAGACCCGACAAGAATGTTTGCTGGTGAAGGCGGACCGGAAAGAACTAATAAACGCTTTCATTATGTAAGTGTTGATCAGCCTGCGAAAAGATTATCCACCGCATTTGACAGCGTAACACTTTATGGTGAGGATCCTGATCATCGTCCTGATATTTATGGAAAAATCGGTAACGCTGGTGTGAGCATTGCAACAGTTGATGATGCAAAAAAATTATATAGCGGTTTTAATCTTTGCGATCCGAAGACCTCTGTTTCCATGACCATCAATGGACCTGCACCGATGCTGCTTGCATTTTTTATGAATGCGGCGATCGATCAGCAATGTGAAAAAAAGATACAAGAACTAGGATTAGAAAAGGATTTAAAAAGGATCAGTGAAGAAAAATATAGAGGATATACCGGACCAATATATAACAATACATCTTCACCCAACAGTTTGCCTGTGGGAAATGATGGACTTGGTTTAAAATTACTTGGACTAAGTGGCGACGAGGTTTTACCAAAAGAAGTTTATGAGCAATGCAAACAAGTTGCATTGCAACAAGTAAGAGGGACTGTGCAAGCTGATATTTTAAAAGAAGACCAGGCGCAGAACACTTGTATTTTTTCTACCGAGTTTGCCCTAAAATTAATGGGCGATGTACAGGAATATTTTATTAGGCAAAAGATCAGGAATTTTTATAGCGTAAGTATTAGCGGTTATCATATCGCAGAAGCGGGAGCCAACCCTATTACACAACTCGCATTTACCTTATCAAATGGATTTACGTATGTTGAATATTATTTAAGTCGTGGAATGAACATTGATGATTTTGCGCCGAACCTTTCTTTCTTCTTTAGCAATGGAATGGACCCAGAGTATAGTGTGATCGGAAGAGTAGCCCGACGGATCTGGGCAAAAGCAATGCGCTATAAATACAAGGCCAATAAGCGCAGCCAGATGTTGAAGTATCATATTCAAACATCAGGAAGAAGTTTACACGCACAGGAAATAGACTTTAATGATATAAGAACAACACTACAGGCGTTATATGCTATTTATGATAATTGCAATTCACTTCATACAAATGCATATGATGAAGCAATAACAACGCCAACAGAAGAAAGTGTAAGAAGAGCAATGGCAATTCAACTGATCATTAATCGTGAATTAGGATCTGCAAAAACAGAAAATTTTATACAGGGCAGTTTCGCCATTGAAGAATTAACTGATCTGGTTGAAGCTGCTGTGTTATCAGAGTTTGATCGTATTACAGAACGCGGGGGTGTTTTAGGAGCAATGGAAAGAATGTATCAGCGAAATAAAATACAAGAAGAAAGTTTGTATTATGAACATCAGAAACATACTGGTGAATACCCGATAGTTGGCGTCAATACATTTTTAAATAAGCAGGGCTCACCAACGATCATCCCCAATGAAGTAATAAGAAGTACAAAGGAAGAAAAGGAGCAACAAATACAAAACCTTCATGCTTTTTGGAAACGTAATGAAAATAGATCAGAAGAAATGCTAAATCGGTTAAGATCGGTTGCGATACAAAATGGAAATCTTTTTGAAGAATTAATGGAGACTGTAAAATATTGTTCACTCGGCCAAATCACTCATGCTCTTTATGAAGTAGGTGGACAATACAGAAGAAATATGTAAGCTGAATCAATATTATTCGGCAGGCTTAATTACTTTCGTCCAAATTATATTTAAGAATGAAAAGAATTCTGGCTTTTGGTGGGGTGATCATTTTTTTGGCGTCATGTGCTCATAATAAATATACTTCAACAAATAAATCTTATAAAAAACAAGTAAAGAATTATGCAAAGCTTTTAGGGGAATACCCAATAAAAGATTCTGCGGGTCTGAAATACGCTGATAATTGGGTGGGCACTACTAACTTTTCTATGCGTCGTCCCAACTTTGTTGTTATACATCATACTGCACAAAATTTCTGCGATTCAACTTTAAGAACATTCACATTACCTCGTACAGCTGTAAGTGCTCATTATGTTATTTGTAAAGATGGCACTGTTCATCACATGTTAAATGATCTGTTACGGGCACATCATGCCGGGGTGAGCAAATGGGGAAATGCGACCGATCTTAATTCAATGAGCATTGGAATAGAAATTGATAATAATGGTTTCGAACCATTCACGGAAGCACAGATGAATAGTTTGCTGCAATTGCTTGATAGATTAAAAAAGGCTTATAATATTCCACAGGCAAATTTTATCGGTCACGCTGATGTTGCACCAGGAAGAAAAGTAGACCCAAGCCGTTACTTTTCGTGGCAAACATTGGCAGAAAAAGGTTTTGGATTTTGGTTTGATACGACGAACGTTGAAGTACCACCCGACTTTAATGCGTTGCAGGCTTTGCGAATTGTCGGCTATAATATAAACAAGCCTGAGATAGCTATTCAATCTTATAAAATTCATTTTGTGCCGCAGGATACAACAAGGACCATCAGTGATGCCGATAAAAAGATCTTATTTGATCTTGAAAAAAAATATCAATAAGTAAAGAAGTGTTATGGAATTCGGAAGAGTTGAAGAAAATGAATTGAACACAATTGATTTTTCATTACCTGCTGAGCCAGCTTTCAATAAAAAAATATTAAGTGGTAAACCTGTTAAGCAACCTAAAGTATATCTTGGCTGTGCTAAATGGGGAAGATTAGAATGGGTCGGGAAAATTTATCCGCCAAAAACAAAGGAAAAAAATTTCCTGCAACATTATGTTGAACATTACAACTGCATTGAGTTAAATGCGACGCATTACAAAATATATGGTGCAGCGGGAATAAGTAAATGGAAAGAAAAAGCGAAAGGAAAAGATTTTCTCTTTTGTCCAAAAATGTACCAGGGAGTTACACATCGCGGAACTTTGAAAGGAAAAGAATTTTTAACAAGGGAATTCCTTCGCGGTGTCCAGGCGTTTGAAGAAAATCTCGGTCCCATCTTCGTACAGGTAAGCGACACTTTTTCTCCAAACAGGAAGGATGATCTTTTTAAATTCATGTTATCATTACCAAAGGAATTGCAATTTTTTTTAGAAGTACGTCACCCTGCGTGGTTTAGCAAGGAAAAAGAAAAGGAAGAGTTGTTTGGGTTTTTATCTGAGAATAATATTGGAGCAGTAATTACTGATACTGCTGGTAGAAGAGATTGTGCTCACATGCATTTAACTATTCCAAAAGTATTTATCCGTTATGTTGGAAATAGTTTGCATCCTACTGACTATATAAGATCAGATGTTTGGATCCAACGGATGAAATATTGGTTAGATAATGGTTTGCGGGAGCTTTATTTTTTTATGCACATGCATGATGAAGCCACTTCACCTGAACTGACAGTTTATTTAGTTGATAAGCTGAATAAAGAATGTGGATTAAATCTGATAAAACCGAAGTTTATAGAGGACACACCATCCAAAAAGAATATTCAGAAAGGATTATTTGATTAAGTCACTTCATACAGCTCATTCCATCTTGTTGTGTATCTCGGGCTACGCAGGTCCTGCCTCATTTTCCAGTCTCTTGTAGTGCCACTTGCTGCAAATTTCAATACATCATCACGCTGGCTGAAATTAATATTGTCGATCATGTCCATTAATTTTCTTTCGCAGTTTTTATTTTCTGATAAAAATAAATTTCCTTGTATTGACATATCTGGGACAATGCCGCTTAACATCACCCCGGCTTTTTTATAAAGCGTCCCTTTCTCATATAGTTTATCAACAAGAGCCACTGCCGGTTTTATTAATTCATTGGTAAATGAAGTAGCTGTTGGCAATGTTACGTAGCCAGAATGAGTAGCTCCCCGAAAATCCACGTTATGATTTTCACCTTTAGCAACGACAAATACATTTATCACCCTGGCAGCGCTGTGTTGCCTTCTTAATTTTTCCGCCGCTCTTGATGTATAGGTCGCTATTGCTTCTTTTATTGAATCAATATCACCAACAGCATTTCCAAACATCCTTGTTGTTGCGATCATTTTTTGGTTACCAATTCGTCTTCCATTTCTTCAGATGTAATTCCCTTCAATTCACGAACCAGGCGAATGCCTACTACACCTCCCAGGTGTGTATGTGCAAATTCATCACTGAGATTTCTTAGTTGCCATGCATCATAAATGCCCCATACTTCTTTTAGTTTTTTTGCATACTGTCCACCAACCCCCCAAATGTCACTCACTGGTGTTTTATGTAGCGCAGCACTGATCTTTTCTTCTGTGTCAAGTACCGTTATACAATCCGTGCGGTGTTTATTTTTTTTCGCCATTCGATTTGCAAGTTTTGCTAAAACCTTGGTAGGAGCTACGCCAACAGAAACTTTTATACCTGTCCAGTCTTCTACGGTTGTTTTTATTTCCTTTGCTATTTTAGGCAGATCTTCAAATGGAAAAATGCTGAGATCAAGAAAAGCTTCATCAACAGAATATACTTCGACATTTTTTTTGCCAAGTATTATGCGTAATGTTTCCATTACCCGCCAGCTGAGATCACCATATAAATTATAGTTGGAAGAAAAAACTGCTACATCATGTTTTTGTATCAATGGTTTTGCCATGAAGTAGGGGCCGGCCATTTCTACCCCGAGCATTTTCGCTTCGTCACTTCTTGAAACGATGCAGCCATCGTTGTTGCTTAGTACAACAACTGGTTTCCTGTCAAGATATGGTTTAAATAATCTCTCGCAGGAACAATAAAAATTATTACAATCAACAATGGCTTTCATAACAATGAATGAATAGAATAAGCAACAACTCCCCACATCTTAAAATCACTAAACTCCGCGATATTGATCGGCTTGTATCTATTGTTATCAGGAATTAAAAACGCCGAAGAAAAATTTTGATGGTAACGCCTTACCAATAACTCTCCATTCAATATTGCAACAATAACTTTTCCATTCACCAATTTCAATGAGCGATCAACAATTAAAATGTCACCGTCAAAAATGCCAGCTTCCTGCATTGCATCGCCTTTCATGCGAAAGAAATAAGTAGCCGGCTTATTATGAACCAGTTGTTCGTTCAGATCGATACCCCGTTCCATATAATCGTCTGCTGCAGCGCCAAAGCCGGTTGCATTCGCTGTTTTCACTTCTTTTTGTGTGAATTGTTTTGTGCCTTTGTAGGCTGCGCCATAAAATTCTTCTCCTTCCATAAAAAATATTTTCTAAATAAAGTTGATAAAAGTTTTTGATATAAACTAAAAACATTAGTAAATTTATACTAAATAATTTTGTGTCAAATTAAAGAGAATGGGTTATGCAAATACAAA
>VBAS01000226.1:0-7755 GCA_005882975.1 Bacteroidota bacterium
TATTCGGCGCTTCAAAATGTTTTTCGGGATAGCCTGCAACACCTGCACAAAATTTTGTACTGCTTGTTCCTTTTAATTCTTCTTCCAGGTAAATTCCATGGTTAAGGTCCATCACTTGTTTCAGCAGTTCGATCGCATATTTATGACCTCCGGGTTCTGGCTCAAACGAAGTTTCGTTTTTTGCAGCATCACCACGTAGCACTAATACATTATCGATGCCAAGGTAGCTAAGGGTTAACAAGGCATCCTCCGTATCCTGCACGCTGAAACCCCCGCAGATCAAATGCGGTACCGTATCAACATTGTACCGGTTCATAATAGAAGCACAAATAGCTTCTGTACCGGGTCTTTTACGAACCACTACTTTTTCAAAATTTCCATCTGCTTTTTTCTTGAAAATATGTTCGCTGCGGTGATAAGTAACATTGATATAGGAAGGCTTGAATTCCATTAATGGATCAAGATGATTGTAAATAGCGGAAATTCCTTTGCCTTTTAAGGGTGGCAATATTTCAAAAGAGATCAATGTGTCTTTCGCCTGGTTTATATGGTCGATTACTTTCATGTTTGCTAAATCGGGTGCAAACATACGTCAGCAGACTATTAATATCAAAGCAAAGGATATAAAATATCAAAAGATGTGATCCTTGGGTATTTCTTATTTAAGACCTTGATAATTGCATAATATTATTTTTGAGGTTCCGTCATTACGTTTCCATTCTCATCCATTATTTTCCGACATAGTATTCTTCGGCCTTCACAGAAATTGAAACAGTTGTATATTCAGAGCCAGGTTTTTCATTCCCGTCAAAAATGCTTACACAGAGTTTTTTTACTTTACCAGGAACATTTTTTTTATTAGCGGGGATAAAATCGAACACCCAATTTACGCCAGATGCAATGCCCTTAAGTTTTCCGAAAGAGAAGACAGTTTTAAGGAGTATTTGATTTGCCTCATCTGAATTAATTATATCTGCATTTAAATCTGCCTCAAAACTGAAACTGGTTTTTTCCGCGTTACAAATCACCAAGCATGAACTGTCAATAGTGCCAAACAACTTATATTTTGAATAAAATACCAAGTCGCCATCTTTTGTCATTTCTTTTTGTTTGCCCGTTATATTTTTAAAATCTGTCAGGTATTCAGTGGCGATCTTTTTTATGCCTACTTCAAACTTTTGTGCAGCAGTTTGTGCTTCAGTTTTAAGTCCTGCAAGAATCAGCGTAGCAATTATGAATTTCTTCATTTTATCTATTTGCTTGTTTTAGATATTGTGATAGTTTTTCCATCTTGCACCACAGTAGCATAGCCAGATTTACTAAAAGCAATACTATTTACGGTAGCATATTGTGTTTTAGGAATGAAGTATTGATAAGGTATCACTAATTCACCCTTTGTATTTATATAACCATATTTTCCATCTTTGTTCGGTACAGCCGCCATTCCATTTGAAAAAGCTCCATGTTCAAAGAATTTATATGATTCGGACTTAAAGATCACTTTCCCGGCTGTATTAATGTAATAAATAGATTCATCGTTGTTTTCTTTGTTATAATCATATGCCTTTTGAAAGAAAGCATATCCCTCACTAAAGTCACTTGCATTTAGATAGCCCGCTTTTACACCAGGCATTTCCGTACCGGCTTTATTTATATAAACTTCATACGATTCATCTTCTCCCTTCTGTTTTTTACCTACAACTGCCCATCCATTATGAAACCCCTCAGCACTTTCATACAACGCAGGCAATTTTAATTTCCCGCTGGAATCTATATATCCGTATTTCCCTTTTTGCCTTACAGGTAAAAGCCCTTCCGTGAACTGGCGACTGTAATACGGGTTTCCTTCTGACTTAAACCCGTAATCATTGTGTTGAGATTATACATTTTAAAATCCTTATTCTTGTCCGTACTTACCAGTATGAAAGGGATATCGCTCTTTATTGAAGTATCTCTGCTGAATTCATGGGTTTGAATATTATCCATGATGACCTTCCCGTCAGTTGACATTAGCGAACCTGAAGCATATTCCCATTCCGGGATTAGCAATAGCTTTTGTTTTTCAAAAACCGAAATGCCGCTAACATCATCTTTTAATAATCCATTTTGAGTATGATAAACAGAGATCAGCAGATCACCTTTAAAAGTCTTTGACCATAATAAAAGCAAAGTATCGTTGCCAGCAATATTGAATTCTTTGTTTTCCTTCGCAAGATTTAATAACTCCTTTCCTTTAGTAGTCAGAATGAGAAAACGGTTTCCTATGGCCTTGTCAGCTTCCTTACATAAAAAAGTGGTATCATTCAGCCTGGTAAAACCGGAATATTTTGGCCGGGTAAGTTCTTTGCCATTACTATCAAGCAAGCCATAACCATTACAGTTACTGATAGAGGCGGATGTGCTTCCGTAAAAATAAATCCCCGGAATAGGACTTTCCTCAAGACAAGCGTACTGTGCACGAACTATTTCGCGACCACCTTTTGTAATGAGTCCGTATTTATAAAACTGCAAGCCGCCTGACCTGTTTTTATTTTCGTAAGCGATGATTGCCCGCCCGTTTTTAAATGGTTGTGCCGAAACATAAGGTGCATCGCAAATAAATTCCCCTTTCTCATTAACAAAATCGAAATTCAGATTATTAGGGCTATTTACTGTAACCATAACAAGACCATCATTAAAACTTCCCAGCGCATTCTTTACTTTTTCATTGAACGTAAAAACGGTTTCTCCTTTTTTATTAATTGCTGTCCAGGTTTTTCCGTCAGTTGAAAGTACTGCGGCCATTCCTTTATTGAAAGGGTGGCCCCATTTGTATGTGAACGGGATTGCTAAGTTTCCTTTAGTATCTATATAGCCAACTTTATCTTGATCATTTGACACCATTGCCATTCCATCGCGGAAGGCCGCTGCTTTTTTAAATGTTTTTTTAAACACATCAACACCTTTCTTATCAATGAAAGAAATTTTTTCATCAAGAAGCACTATCGCAAAGCCCTCGGAAAATGCATCGGCCATTTCATATTTGGCTGGAATAACCAATTTACCAGTTTTGTCAACAAATCCATACTTGCTATTTTGCCTTACCCTGCCCAATCCTTCAGTAAATGCAAATGTGGTATCGTACTGGCATTTGATCACAACATCTGCATAAAAGCAATCGCAGAAGCCCCATTTTTTTTCTTTGGTTTGTGGGTCAACTGAATTGCAGGGCACTAGCTTTTGTGAGGAGCTGCTAATGCCAATAAATAAAAAAATAATCAGGTGAAAAAGGTGGTGGCTAAATTTCATTCAGGTTATTTTTTCCAAACATCATTTATTTACCTGGAAAAGAAAATGTGAGAAAAGTGGTATTTGGTGGCAATTTTTCCTGTACTTTTTAATTACTCTTACCTGTTTTATCAATGGTTAATTTTTTTCTGCATCCTGCTTGCTTTGACACGGTTGCCAGTCTCTCAGAAAAAAATTTAGCATTATTATAAATCATTGGAATTACCAGGTTTCCTGCACTGTCAAATTCAGCCCATCCATTGCAGCATTAAAATATCTGTATATGCTTATTACCTTGTCCGCCATCTCCTAAATACATATAATAGAGAATTGTTGATGATCCTGATACTTCATCTGCAAGTGCTACAATATATTTTTCATCCTTCATAGCTGTATAGTGGTTCCAAAAGAATTTTGTATTCACGTAAGTTTTTTCTTTTGTTATAAATCCTCTCTGATCTTTCCATTGAAAGACTTGCACATCCTTTAGATCTATAACTACGTTCTCTTCTGCTGTAAAATCTTTAGTGTTTAATGTGTACAATTTATACCAGCTGGATACATATGCTGCTTTGCCATCTGCTCTAAAACCTGCCTGCATAAAATTCTGTCTTGCATTACTTTCAATCTCTTCAAATTCACCGATCTTTTTACCCTTCGCAGCATTATAAAGATTTACCCATTTCGTAT
This sequence comes from Bacteroidota bacterium, assembly GCA_005882975.1. Taxonomy (GTDB): domain Bacteria; phylum Bacteroidota; class Bacteroidia; order Chitinophagales; family Chitinophagaceae; genus VBAS01. Next base: position 3,958 of record VBAS01000226.1, read on the forward strand.
TACCAATAATGAGTTGTGAGCCGTCGGGGCTTATATCAATGAAATGTATTTCCTTTTTCGGATTTGAAAATTTAAAACCATCAAAATCATTCATCGATTTGCCTGATCTAAGATCATATACCACGACAGCCTGGTCACCTGATTTGTTATAGACCACAGCTATTGCAGTGGCATTTTCATTGATCTTTGTAAGATTCTTTAGCCGTTCACCCATCTTACTATTTTCAGTTAAAGCAAATGAAGTTCCCGTCTCTTTTCCTGTGTAATCTATTTCTTTCACTACTCCAAGGTCAATTTGAAATATTCTTTTACCCGATGGAGTGGTGAAGGTTTCCTTACTGAATTCTGACACTCTTTTACCATTAATATAGTTATACACAAACTGCCCTGAGAGCAATACCAGACTGTCGTTCAATACAGAGATATTCGCATATGTACCACTTGATATAATTCCGATGAGATTGGTTTCCCCTGATTCGCTTTTAATATCCAGGTGAATAAGCTTTCCCTCGTTGTAGTTCATAACAACAACAGATTTATGATCCGGACAGGCACTTATAATTACATTAGGGTTGTACTGGGATCGGGCATTTTTAATACATAATATTGACAGAAATATCAGCAATGATTTTTTCATAAAATTATTTTGTTGCTAAACTATTGATACTACATTTCAAAGGCAATGTGAGAAAAGTGGTATTTACAACAACCCTGTCTTCTTCAATGCCTCCGCCCTTGAGTTCACCTGCAGCTTTTCGTAAATATTGCGGATATGTGTGCGGACGGTATCTAAACTGATATATAATTTGTCGGCAATTTCTTTATACCGGTATCCCTTGCTTAATTGTTCCAGCATCTCTTGTTCCCGGCGGGTAAGGTCCTGGAAATACTCATTTGTTTTTTCTTTTACTGCAAATGCTTCGATCACTTTCCGGGCTATCTGGCTGCTGATGGGACTTCCTCCATTTTTTACTTCGGCAATGGCTTCAATTATTTTTTCAGCGGGTGTACTTTTCAGTAAATAACTGATAGCTCCTGCTTTTAAGGCTTCAAAAATAGTATCGGGTTTATCATAGACCGTCAAAACCATACATTGTAACTGTGGGTGTAGCATTTTTATCCTTCGTATGCATTCAATACCTGTCATGCCCGGCAGGTTTACATCAAAGAGTGCAATCTCTACCGGTTCTGCTATCAATTCTTTTAATGCTGTTTCAGCATCACGAAAAACTTTGAGATCTTTTACCTCAATATTCAATTGGATATGCTCAGTCAGGTAATGACGCACTTTATCATCATCTTCAATGATGGCTATCGAATTTATTTTCACCATTCAAATTTGGTTTTTAATAGATCAAAAAGCAATGTGATTTAAATGCTATGTTTTTTTATAGAAATAAGATATTCAAACTTGCTCCCGGTTCCTTCAAATGACCTTATTTGCAAATTCCCTCCCATTTCGGCTATTCTGCTCCGGATATTTTTCAAGCCATTCCCGGGATAACTTTTGGCCGTATCAAAACCGGATCCATCATCCTGTACAATAAAAGCCAATCTTTCATTTATCAATTCTGCCTTAATAGATATGTTTTTGGCTTTGCTGTATTTGATCGCATTGTTCACAATCTCTTTTGTTACCAGCAGAATATTTCTTCGTTGTTCATTAGACAGGATGATATCTGTTCTGTCTTCCGGCAATTGAATGCTGTATTCTATACCCGCATATTCCAATTGTTTATTCAATTGCTCACGTAAATAAGCGCAGAGTTGGTCCAATGATTTGTTTTCAGGATTAAGGCTCCAGATTATTTCACTCAGATTGCCAACCAGTGTGCGGCTGGTGTTGGCAACATCTACTAGTTCCTTTTCATTTCCGTTTGTGCCCTTGGCTTTGGCTGATTCGATCATCAGGATGATCTGTGTAAGCCCTGCACCAATATCATCATGCATTTCTCTTGATATACGTTGTCTTTCTCTATCGATTTCTCTTTGCTTTTCCAGTTCAGCTAATTTTTTTCTTAGCTTCCGGTGATCTATATATTGTATTATACTGAATACAATTGTCAATAAAAACAAAGCAACAAGGCTGATGAACCACCATCTTAACCAGAAAGAGGGTGGTGCCAACGCCAACTTATATTTCTCTGATAAATATTTATGAACAGATGATAATTCTTCAGATTCCAGGTTTCTATCGTAAATAATAATTTCAGCAATATCACCGTTCAATATTTCCGGAATGGAATCAATGGATGTTCCTAAACGGCCATTAAAACCAATTTTCAATGAGTTGGAGTCAGGTTGATTATCATGTACAGGAAAAGCAGTTTCATACCTGCCATTCCTGTAAAAATTCATGATGGTATCATTATCCCGTATTAATGTTATAATTCCCCATTCCGATGGTGGTGCACTTTGAACGGGAAATCCTTCACCACCAACACCATCATAATAAGCATATTTGTCGGGGCTGGCTCCAAACTGCCACACAACACCCTTCCCGTGATAAGTACAAACAAGATTGCCGAGCCCAACACCGGATGTTGCACTCCGGCCATTGATCTTTGCCACAATAATGATCGTCCCTCTCTTTTTGGGAAATGTGGCAAATGCAGGTGTTTCCATTCCATTGTTCGATCCATTGAAATGAACGACAGGAAAATTATTTAAAGCATTTGAAACAAGTTGGGGAGGATCGTAAGAATCGTTTAAAATGGAAAATGCATTATGATGATTGCCGCTTTCATCATCCCATAAAATAACATCCGTTCCTTGTGTTTTTACCGCTGTACCAGTTTTTAACCAGATGCCTAATCCATTAAGTGGAATTTGCCCTGTCAAATCTTTCATCAAAGTACCCGCTAAGAATAAAACAATTGTCCTTTTCATTATTTGAAAAAAATAAAAGTAATGTTTATTTGGTGTTTGTTAAATGATAACTCCGTTTACAGCTTGTGTGAATGAAGCCTTATTTTTGCTTCAATGCCTCTTTCAATAACAACAGAAAATCTTGTAAAACGCTACCGCCAGCGAACAGTAGTAAATCATGTTTCCATCGAAGTAAAACAAGGTGAGATCGTAGGTTTGCTTGGACCAAATGGCGCCGGCAAGACAACAACTTTTTACCAGGTAGTAGGATTGATAAAACCAGATGAAGGAAATGTTTTTTTAAATGATACAAACATCACCAAATTACCTATGTATAAAAGAGCAAAGATGGGAATTGGTTACCTGCCGCAGGAAGCATCTGTGTTCAGAAAGTTAACAGTAGAAGATAATATAATGGCTGTTCTTCAAATGACAAAATTGAACTCTGATGAACGCCGGGAGAAATTGGAAACGCTGATCAGGGAATTTCGTTTAGAACATGTTCGTAAAAGCAATGGTGACGTAGTAAGCGGTGGTGAAAGAAGAAGAACAGAGATCGCAAGAGCATTAGCAACAGATCCAAAATTTATTTTATTGGATGAGCCATTTGCAGGCATTGATCCCATCGCTGTTGAAGACATCCAGGCTATTGTCGCCAGGTTAAAATATAAAAACATTGGTATTCTTATTACGGATCATAATGTAACAGAAACATTGAGTATTTGCGACCGGGCTTATCTTTTGATCGAGGGAAAAATTTTTAAACACGGGACAGCCGAAGAGCTTGCAGCTGATGACGAAGTAAAAAGGTTATACCTCGGAAGGAATTTTGAATTAAGAAGAAAGGATTATTTACATGATGAAGCAAGAGAAGCTGTAACGCCAACTATAATTACAGAAACTAATCCATCCAGGTTAATTCAGATTACA
>VBAS01000226.1:7766-8100 GCA_005882975.1 Bacteroidota bacterium
CCAGGACCGGGAAATAATAACGATAGAATGGCCGATGATATGGAGGTGGATGAGTATATTAAAGAACTCAGGGAGCTGAAAGCCTCACTGATCGGTTTTGCAACCAACATTGAACACGAAGAATTACTATACAAGGCTCTTGATATTCCTGAACAGGATTTTACTTCAGTGGATAGAGAGAAATCGGGCCCTTTAAAAAAACATTTAATTGAAGTTGATTCTATCCTTGGTATTTGTGCCATTTACCTGAAAGCAATTCTTTAACCGATTTCTTACCTTCTTTTCCCAATTAAATTTATCTTGCTCTCACAGCAATGAAAATCCTTACGCCTGC
>VBAS01000452.1:0-2614 GCA_005882975.1 Bacteroidota bacterium
CAAAATCGGGATAATCAACGGAAGCTTTTGAATGAGTTCCAAAATCTTGATAGGAAATTTCTTTTGCTTCCAGGAAAGAGATCAGGTCTTCTTTATAATCAAACCCCGCATGGTCGCTTCCGATAGCAACAGGCTTATTTTTATCGAAATGAGAATTCATAATTCAATAAAAATTAGTTATAAACAATTAATATCGCTACAAAGGTACATAGACTATTTACAGCCTGATTTTTTTTATTTTTTAAATATTCAGCTTCATTAGCTCCATTCCTCCTGTTCTTTTGCCTTTGCCTTATTGATCCTGCTCGCAATGATTATGCTTGCTTCGTAAAGAGCATATAGGGGAATAGTAACAAGGGTAAGACTAAATGGGTCAGTAGAGGGCGTGATGATAGCTGCAGCAATGAGTATGATAACAAAAGCATGCCGACGGTATGTTTTTAAAAATCTTGCGGTAACAATTCCGATCCGCGCAAGCACGGCAACAAGCAATGGCATTTGAAATAAAATGCCGATACCCACAGTTGTGTAAACAAGGTTTTCAACATAATCAGAAAAGGTGGGTTTAATTTCAATGAGCGGGCTTAACGAATAAGAGAAATAAAAATTAACCATGAAAGGAGTAAGGACGTAATATCCAAATGCAACCCCCATAAAAAATAAAAGTGACACCCAAAAAATAACACCTCTTGTTTTTTTGAGTTCTTTGGGACTAAGCGCGGGCCTTACGAAACGCCAGAATTCCCAAAATACATAAGGAAAAGCAAGAATAAAACCACCAACAAAGGCAACAGTGAAAGAAGTAATAAATTGCCCGGTCATTGCGGTGCTGATAAAGCTGACCTTCGTGCCGGCCATACAGAGCGAATTTCCCAGACGAAAAAAATGACCCGCATCGCAAAGCCATTTGTAAGTGACAAAATTATCATGAGCTGGAGCGAGTCCCGGATAATATGCCAGCGCAACTCTTCAAGATGATCAATAAACGACATTTCTGCCGTTGTATCCCTATTACGCCTGTTTAAAAAATCAAGTAACGCCATTTTATTTCTAAGAGGGGCAAAGATAAGAGTTACGGGTTATGGGTTGGGGGTTAAAAGGTTACTCGTTAAATTTTTATGGATTCTTTGTGTTTAAGATGCCAGTTCTGAAACTATTATTTCAGCTTTTTCAATTTAACTGTTTCAATCCGCGTTTCACTTACATTAAGAATATCAAACTCATAATCACCAATAATGATGCGCTCTTTTTGTTGTGGAATTGTCTCATGATAGTTGATGATATAACCCGATAAGGTCTCCGATTCGGTGACCGGCAAATCAAAATCATATTTTTTGTTGAGATTGTCGACCTCCAGCCGCCCGGAGAAGATGTATTCCTTTTCAGAAAGTTGCTTTTCGATAAATTCTTCAGCATCGTATTCGTCCTCTATTTCTCCAAAAATTTCTTCCAGTACATCCTCCATTGTAATAATTCCCGCAGTGCCTCCAAATTCGTCTACCACCCAGGCAATGCTTTTTCTTTCTTTTGTGAATTTACCAATGAGATCTGCGGCGCTCATGCTTTCCGGGACTGCAGGAATAGGCAATAATACAGATCGGATATCTGCCGGGTTTTTGAAGAGATCCAGCTGGTGAATATAGCCAACGATATGATCAATATTTTTCTCAAACACGATAAGCTTACTCAATTTTGTTTCGACAAATTGCTTTTTTACATCCTGTATAGAGGCATTTAGCTCGATACCTGTGATCTCCTTTCTTGGCACCAGGCATTGCCTGATCTTCACTTTTGGAAGTTCTAGCGCATTTTCAAAGAGCCTGGTATTTAATTCTCCCCTGCTATCCCCCATATCATGGCTTTGCTGGAAAAGTTGGTCGAGATCATGACGTGTCAATGCCGCTTTTTTCTCATTATACCTCACATTGAATACATATTTCAAAAGCCATTCGGACAATTTAATCAAACCCGAAGCCAGGGGATAGAACATCTGGTAAAAAAAATCAATTACCACTGCCATCTTGCTGAGTAAGGTATTGCTCCGTGCCCGGAATATCGCCCTTGGTATAAATTCTGCAAAAATGATGACAATGAAGGTGGCAACGACAATCTCGACGATAATATCAACGGTACCCGGTATTTGTTGATTGATCTTTTTCTCAAGATAGGCCCATGCAGGTCGCATCACTGTAGAAACTTCCAGGCTAAAAAAGATCAAAAAAATATTAAACCCAATGAGCGTGGTGCCCAAAAAACGAACCGGTGATTCGGTGAATTGGCCGAGTAGCCTGCCCGCTGCGGTTCCCTGTTTCTTTTTCAATTCAATCCCCAGACGATTGGCACTGTAAAAAGCCATTTCAATCCCTGCAAAAAAACCCATTAGCAGCAAGGTGATCACAAACCATATAACCGTTTTGGCGTCAAACATGGGACTGTAAAGATAACCTACTGGTCACTTTAATGAAAGCTCGGGGATGAATTATTGCTTTATAAATTCCTTTATAATTTCTTCGGCTTCTTTACAAGCCCGCTCGAGCTGATCATTCACTATAACTTTATTGAAGCTGTGTTTGAATGAGATCTCATAGCTTGCCTTGTTGATCCTTGCCCGTAA
>VBAS01000452.1:2689-3110 GCA_005882975.1 Bacteroidota bacterium
CTGGGGATGTTGTTGTTGCACATGAATGGCTCCTTTTATGTCAATATCCAGTAATGGGACCTTTTTCATATCCCATATTCTTTGTAATTCTGATTTGAGGGTGCCGTAATATTTTCCTTCATATACCATCTCCCATTCTACAAATTCATTGTGCTGGATCTTTTGCTGAAACTCCTGATGTGAAATAAAATAATAATCCACCTTATCTTTTTCAAACTCTCTTGGCTGGCGGGTTGCAGCTGAAATTGAAAAGCTTATTTGAGGGATCGTCTTTAATAAATAATGCGTAATGGACGTCTTCCCGGACCCGGAGGGAGCTGTAATGATAATGATCTTATTATGGGAAACCATGCGCAAAGATGAGGAGAAATTTGAATTGATTATTGATGAGTGAAATCGATAGCCCGATATTTAAATACGC
>VBAS01000101.1 GCA_005882975.1 Bacteroidota bacterium
TGTTTTTTGCAAAGTCGTGAACATAAGAAGTATCGCCAATTCTCAGCCCCATATTTCTCAATTGCAAATCAGCATTGCGTAAACTAAAGTCTTTAAGATTTGGCATTTCTACAAGCGGCGGTACGTGGCGGTTGATAGTTAAGTAAACGGTGCGGCTGATCTTTACAGTGGCATCTCCATCTGGCACCTGTCTTAATACGCTACCTTTTGCAACTGTATCTGAATAAAGAGAGTCCTGTACTTCTACGTCGAAGCCACTATTAGTAAGGATCTTCTTAGCTTCTTCAAAAGATTTACCAATTACATTGGGAACAGTTTTGTTTTTTCCATGACGAGTCAGTGGTCCCAGGAAAATAGAAACTATAAATAATAATACAACCATTAGGACTAATCCGGCTAAGAGGTTTATCCAAAGCGGTCTTTTCGTGATAAATTGAAACATTGGATCTATTTAAATTAGAGATCTTGAACCGGCTTTTACATTCTTCCATTTCCGGGTCAGTGATCAAAACATTCTTCCACCAATTTTGTATAGAATTCTTTTAAGCTCCATCCCATTGCCTTTACCTGCTGCGGCACTATGCTTGCATCACTTTGCCCAGGGATGGTATTAATCTCAAGCATGTATGGGTACTTACTATTCTCTTCCAAAATAAAATCTATTCTTACAACACCCCTGCAATTAAACACTGCATAGATCTTTTTTGCAGCTTCACGTATTTTGTCTGCCGAAGTTTCATCTAATTCTGCAGGGGTCACTTCTGTTGAAGCACCCTGGTATTTTGCCTCGTAATCAAAAAAATCTTTTTTGCTTTTTATTTCAGTCATTGGCAGTGTTACAATATTTCCTTTTGTTTTAAAAACTCCAATCGTAAATTCTCTTCCTTTGATCATTTGCTCAACCAATACCTGGTCATCCTCTTTAAATGCTTTTTGAATTGCGCCTTCTAATTCTTTGGATTCGTACACTTTGCTCATACCAATACTGCTGCCGCCATTGTTTGGTTTCACAAATACGGGGAATGATAACCCATCAATTATTTGCTGCAGCGGAACAGCAGTATGCTTAAATAAATGAAAAGATCTTGATACATGAATACCCGCCATAGCAGCAACAGCCACTGTATATCTTTTATTGAATGTGATTGCAGAAGACGCGGCATCACAACTAGTGTAAGGAATTTTTAATGTATCAAAATAACCCTGCAATTTGCCATCCTCGCCAGGAGTGCCGTGCATGCCAATAAAAACTGCATCAAACTTTATAGGGCCATTACCAGCTTGTATAGAGAAGTCGTTTTTATTAACGTCACTTTTTTTTCCATCTGTTGATTCATAAAACCATCCATTAGGATTGATATCGATCTTATAAACATTGAATCTTTCCCTGTCAAGATGATTATTAATAGTGGTGGCTGATTTATAGGATATGGCCGCTTCACCGGAAAAACCTCCGGTTACGAGGGCAATGTTCTTTTTCATGTGTGGTTTCAGGTGATTTACAGTTACAAATATTGAAGAAAAAATGCTGTAATAAAAACTAAACAGCAGAAAAAAGAATATTATAACATCGTTTTAAGCGAACTCAATTAAATAACAAAGGTGAAGGACGTTCTCCCTTCACCTTTTTACGACGGAACATATCACCCGCCTGATTTCGCGGCTCACTTGCCGCTTTTGTTTGAACTAAAGTTAGTTGATTTAAAGAGCACATCCAATCAATTTTGCTGAAATCTTTTCCACAACATCTTCTTAAATATGCAGTTTCTCTTTTTTAACTAATAACTCATCAACTGTTTCTTTATACATTTCATCTGGCACACAGCAATCCACCGGGCAAACAGATGCACACTGAGGTTCTTCATGAAAACCCTGGCATTCGGTACATTTATTAGGGACTATATAATAAATATCAGTAGCAATAGGAGCATTTTTCTGATCAGCATCCATAACAGTTCCATCCATTAGGGTGTAGGTGCCTTTTACCGTAGTTCCATCAGAAAGAGCCCATTCTACACCGCCCTCATAAATTGCATTATTCGGACATTCTGGTTCGCAGGCGCCGCAGTTGATACATTCTTCTGTAATCTTAATAGCCATAAAATTTTTATTAACGGGTTGAGAATTACTTTTGCCCGACAAATATAGATTGCTGAAATGAATTTACAAATGAGAATTGAGCTGGCTGCCCGACTTGGCCAATATATTTCATCCGGATCATCAGAATGGCTGGAAACAAAACACGAGGCAAGTTTGGTAAATCCCTGGTTTACGCCGGAATTCATTGATATGGCGGCCGGAAATATTGCAAAACATTTTCTGGATATACAAAAGTTGGAAAATTGGACTTCCTCTTATAGAATTGAAACAACTGCCCCAAAAAAGATCGGTATTGTAATGGCCGGAAATATTCCCCTGGTTGGCTTCCATGATTTTCTATGTGTATTTATATCCGGGCATAAAGCGATCATTAAGGCTTCCTCAAAAGATGAAGTGCTGATCAAACATCTCGTTCAGAAACTTACGGAATGGAATAAAGAAATAAGTGAATTGGTAGCTTTCCAGGAAATGCTGAAAAACTGCGATGCCTATATAGCAACCGGCAGTAATAATTCAGCAAGATATTTTGAGTACTATTTCAAAAGATATCCGCATATCATTCGGCGCAACAGGACATCGGTGGCAATTTTAGAGGGTACTGAAACAACAAAAGAACTTGAAGAATTAGCAGATGATGTTCACCTTTATTTTGGAATGGGTTGTCGAAATGTGACCAAAATATTTGTTCCAAAAGATTATGAATTCATTCCCTTGCTTACTGCATTCAAAAAGTACGATCATTTCAAAGATCATAATAAATACAAAAATAATTACGATTATAATTTAGCACTTCATATTCTCAATGGCAAATTCTATATGGCAAATGAATCAATGATCTTATTGGAGAATCCATCCATCTTCTCGCCTATCAGCCAACTGAATTACGAATTTTATACAGATAAAAAGACCGTAGAAGAAAGCCTGAGATCGATCGATGATGTGCAATGTACCGTTGGTCACAACCATATTCCATTTGGACAGGCACAATTACCTTCCTTAACCGATTATGCCGACGGTATTGACACAATAAACTTTCTTACCAAACTGTGAAATTTTGAATTAGAATCAATCAGGAAATGTTATTAATTTTAAACTGTGGAAGTACGAAGACTCTGGTAAATTAAATGTTAAACTGACTGAAAGGTCATTTTTTCAGGAAACTACTTCGTTATTTTGTATAGGCATGTAATTTGAAATACTAAAAGAAAAAAATACTTAACACCATGAAATTTAAAAATGTGCTTTTAATTGTGGCAATCAGCAGCGGATCTGCGCTTGCCAGTGTATGGGGTTATTCGAAATTTGCTCACAAAGACTTTGTAGCGATTCAATCGGAGTCAAAGGTGCCTGCCAATTATGCAGGATTTTTTGATGGCAACATAGCGAACTCCCCTGTTAACATAGATTTCACTCAAGCCGCAAGTACTTCTGTCCAGGCTGTTGTTCATATTAAAACAAAAATAGCGGCTCAAAAAGTTAGTAACGAGCTTCCACGTAGTAATAACAGAAACCGTGGTGGTCTTGATGACTGGTTTGACCAGTTTTTTAATTTTGGTCCGCAGATGATACCGGAACAAAGAGCTTCCGGTAGTGGAGTATTGATCAGTGATGACGGTTATATTGTTACCAACAATCACGTTGTTAGTGATCAAAATGGTGGTGTTGCCGGTGAAATAATGGTAACACTTCATAATAAAAAAACTTACAAGGCGAGGCTGATCGGTAAAGATCCAAGTAGCGATATCGCAGTTTTAAAAATTGATGGAACTGGTCTTCCCTACCTTGTATATGGTAACTCTGATGATGTAAAACTAGGACAATGGGTGCTTGCAATTGGATATCCGCTTACATTGGAAACAACTGTTACAGCTGGGATCGTTAGTGCAAAAGGAAGGAGCATCGGCATCAATGAAAGACAAACAAGAGGTACCAATGTTTCCCCTGTAGAATCTTTTATACAAACCGATGCTGCAGTAAACCAGGGAAACAGTGGTGGAGCATTGGTAACTACTGATGGCAAGCTGATCGGTATCAACTCTGCGATCTTAGCACCGAATGGCACTTATGCGGGTTATTCTTTTGCAATACCTGTAAACATTGCAAAGAAGATCGTTAATGATATTGTTGAGTTTGGCGATGTGCAAAGAGGTTATCTCGGTATTCAATATGCCAGCAATCTTAGTGAAGATCAAATGAAGGAACTTGGCGTTAAAGAAGACGAAGGCGTTTATGTATCAGCAGTTCCTACAGATGGTGGCGCTTATGCAGCGGGTATAAAGAAAGGCGATATCATTACGAAAGTAAATAACACTCCTGTTTCCAGCGGAATTGAAATGAGTGCACAAATTGCCGGCTTCAGACCAAATGATAAAGTACAAATGTCTTATCTGCGCGGCGGTAAAGAATACAATACTACTGTTACGCTGAAAGGAAAGGTTAGTGCAGTTGAAGTAATGAATGCAGCAGGTGATATCATCGGTGCAGAACTTTCTAATCTCGATTCAAAAAAAGCTGAAGAATATGATGTAGCAGGTGGTGTAGTTGTAAAGAAAATAACAGAAGGTGGCAAACTAAGTGAAACAAAAATGGACGAAGGTTTTGTAATCACCAGTGTGAACGGTAAAGCAATTAAATCGATAGATGAATTAAGCAAAATTCTTAATAGCGCCGTGGGCACGGTAAAATTAGAAGGATTTTATCCGGGATTCAGAGGAAGCTATACTTATCCACTTGACTTGACTAATTAAAATAATTAACAATAGGATCATAAACCGTCTCATAATTGAGGCGGTTTTTTATTTTCCAAAAACAAGATAATCCCATCCTTTCATTGACAATTTTCTTCTAATAGTAAGATCAATAGAATTTCCTGTAAAAACATTTTTGTAAATGCCCGAAACGTTTTCACCAATAATTTCAAATTGCAGATCGTCTATTGCAGAAAGATTTAATATAACCAGAACTTCTCTCTCCCCTGCTTTACGCAGATATGAAAATATTTTTTCATCCTCGGAAGTAAAAATTCTATAGGTCCTTACATTTTCATCGGCTGCACGTAATGCCGGATGATCACTATGAAGCTCCAATAATGTTTTATAAAAATTATGCAGGCCAAAGTTCCCGGCCCATTGTATCTCGTCCTTTTCAAAAAATTTCAGTCGCTGCGAATTAGGTAATTCCTGCCCGCTGTAGACCAAAGGAATTCCATTCCAGGTAGCGCAAAGAACAGCAAATGCTTTTGCTGCATGCCCCATTCTTTCATATTCACTTCCGCTATGCGAGTTCTCATCATGATTGGAAGTGAAGAACATTCTTATCGCAGTTTTAGGGAAAACGTTGTCATAGCGTCGCAAAACTGTATCAAGTCCCTGAATATTGGTTTCTCTTTTCCAATAAGATTCCATTGTATGAAGAAATTCCCATGTATAACTTGCATCAAACACTTCGTGAAAAGTAGGCTCTTCTGTTTCGGCCAACCAAAATAATTTCTTTTCATTATCAAGCTCCGTTCTTGCATACTCCCAAAAATCGATTGGTACAAGATGAGCCATATCACAGCGAAAACCATCGATATCAAAATTCATTACCCAAAATTTTAATGCACTCACCATTGCCAGCCATAATTCCTTATTCTCATAATTTAAATGAATGACATCCTCCCAATCAGGATAAGGCGGACGAAAACCGCCATATTCATTCTTTGAAAAAAAATTCGGATGTGTTTGCGTCCATACATGGTCCCATGAAGTGTGATTTGCCACCCAATCAATGATCACCTTCATATTATAGCGATGCGCTTCTTCAACTAATAATTTAAAATCATTCAGCTCACCGTACTCTGGATTTAAAGAAATATAATCGCTGATTGAATAATAACTGCCAAGTGTTCCTTTACGATGCATTTTCCCAATTGGTTGTAGAGGCATGAACCAAAGCGTTTCCACTCCCATATCTTTCAGCCGCGGTAAATGTTCAGCAAAGGCATTCAATGTTCCTTCATTACTATACTGGCGGATATTGACCTCATATATATTAGTATGATAAGCCCACGATACCGGCGTAAAAGAGTTTTTCATATTGATCTCAAGTTAGATTGCTTGTGAAAATATGAAGTTCGGTAACGATAACCAAAGTGAGTATATTTATGCAACCGACTATTTTTAAAACTTACATCATTCATTATGATCTGTAGTAACTGTGGCAAGACAAATGAAAACGACAGTAATTTTTGCAAATATTGTGGTGATAAAATAAACCTGGCAGCAACAGATCCAAACCATACAATTTTTGACCGATCATACCAGGTTCTGTCAAAGTCAAATATGGATCTTGGCTATTTGATCGTAGCAATTTTAATATTGGTAAATGTTTTTATGTGGTTTTTTTGGAGCTTTATTTTTGGCGGTTCTGATATAAGCAATAAAAGTATCCTATACAAAGGGATCAGGGTTTTTAGTACAACACTATCTATTGCACAATTTGTAGTAATGTTTATTTTCGTAAAACAACCATCCTATAAAATAATCATTGGCATTATAGCCGCCATTATTATTATTTATGATCTTTATTATCTTATGCAAACTTTGACAAGTGCATACTAAACTATCATTACTAATAAGGATTTTAAAAAGCATTGCTCATGTTAAATAAATTAAATTGGGAAAATGTTCCAACTGAAGATGTAAATTCTTCAATGGCCAGAAAGATCATTTCAGGCGAAAAATTAATGATCGCCAAAATGAAATTCAAAGATGGTTTTGTGGTGCCACTTCATCACCATGTACATGAACAGGTAACCCAGCTTGTGTCAGGAAAAATGCGTTTTTGGTTTGGAGAAAATAAAGAACAAACGATGGACCTCTTTCCCGGCGATGTTATTGTCATTCCATCAAATCTTCCGCATGAAGCATTAATGATCGGTGATGTGGAAGAAATAGATACATGGGCTCCGCCACGCCAGGATTGGTTAGATAAAACGGATGATTATTTAAGAAAATAGAAATATGGAACTCGGATTAAAAAATAAAATAGCCTTCATCGCTGCATCCAGCCAGGGACTTGGAAAAGCTGTTGCAATTGAACTGGCAAAAGAAGGTGCTAAACTTATTATAAATGGCCGCAATAAAGAAAATCTTGAAAGCACAAAACTCGAGATTGAAAAAATAAGTGGCGGCAAAGTTTTGGCTCTTGTCGGAGATCTATCAAATGATAATGAACGAGAGCAGGTCATTAAAAATGCTATACAAGTTTATGATCATATAGATATCCTGGTCACCAATACAGGTGGACCCCCTTCTGGTAAGTTTGAAGATTTTAAACAAGCAGATTGGGATAAAACATACCAAAGCCTGCTAGTAAGTGTTGTTGGGTTGATCAATGGATTTTTACCCGGCATGAAACAACAACGATGGGGACGGATCATTGCAATTACATCCCAGGCGGTAAAACAACCGGTTAATAACCTGGTGCTCTCCAATTCTGTCAGGGCTTCCGTTGCTGGCTTAATGAAATCACTTTCTAATGAATTTGGTATTCATAATATTACCGTCAACAATGTAATGCCCGGTTATACAGAAACAGACAGATTGAAAAAATTGCGTGAAAAGAATTCATCATTTGACAAGGCAAAAGATGATATACCATTAGGACGTTTTGGAACACCAGAAGAATTTGCAGCAGCTGTTACATTTTTAGCAAGCGAAAGAGCTGGCTATATCACTGGCGTTTCTCTGGCAGTTGATGGAGGATGGATCAAAAACATTCTTTAAGCTATCCCTTGATTCTTTTGTACTTTTAGTAAATGCTCCGGAAAATTCTGATAGCCTGTTTAATTCTCTCACTCGGGTGTAGTAAGAAGACTGCCGGCTTCGTATACAATGTTCCGCCAGAGTTTGAACCTCACGTACAAAAATTCATAACAGAAGCTAAGACGAGAGGAGAAAGCATAAGTATTGACAACCTGATAATACGATATGATTCTACTTTGTCATTATTATATTGCGCTACTTCAAATGTAACTTCTAAGCAAAGTGATATACAAAGGATCATTTTATTCAATACACATAAATGCTGGCAAAACAGTGACCAACTTGAGTGCCTTATTTTTCACGAACTGGGCCATTGTATCCTCGGAAGAGAGCATGATTCAAGCCTGATGCCAAAAGGGGATGCCAAAACAATTATGTATCCTGATGACATTGCTTTGTACTCTTCATGTGTTTACAATGTCGGTAGTAATTGCGATTTCCTATATAGAAGGTCTTACTATGTTGATGAGTTATTCAATCCATCTACACCTGTGCCGGATTGGGAAAAATAAGTTTCTTATTGATATTGTATGTACACAGGCTGTGGTTTCAAATTCAGAAGCTCTTTATGTGTAAGCAACCGGCCATTGCTCTTTGTATCATTTTTGTAAAAAAGCTTAAACCCTGTATATTCAACAGGTTCTTTATAAATAAATTCTTTGTAGGTATTTACCTTCTTTGCAGGAAAGCCCCATCCGTCCATATGCATTACAACTTGCACCTCCGGTTGTGTTTTAATATTTTTATAATTCTTTATCATTCCTTGCGTGAAACGATGCACCACCAAAATTTTTGGAGGAAGATTGTTTTCTTTTACAATTTTTTTCAGGTATTCACTCGCATAATTAATATCAGCCGCATCAAAGCTGCCAATCACTGAACCGGGTTTTTGTCCACCCTTCATTGAAAATTCCGGATCGATGCCGAGATGTACATTTGGAAGCTTGAGATATTTTTCAAGTTGTGGTACTTCATCTTCTAATGTGCTTAATGCAACTTGTATGTCAAGAAAAACAATTGCATTGATCTTTTCCGCCATTTTCAACACTGTATCAATTTGAGAGAAAGGCATGCGAAGCCTGTATTTATTTCCCTTACCGGGTGAGCCCTGGGCGGTGACGGCAATATAATGAAGAGCCGGTTGTACTTGCATAACAGTATCTGCTTCTTCCCACGCCTTTACTTCTTTTTGTAACTTATCCAACACTTCTTGTTTTGGTAGTTCTCCCAGGATTCCCATGTTCTTTGAATAGAGGTTACCATAAAAAGCAATAATTCTTTTGTAAGGAAGAATGGCACCAGGCAATGGTTCAGATTCTTTCATTTTCCATTTTCCTGATGAATCACCATTAATGATGTGGTCCATTTTTTCTTTGTAAGACAAAGATGGCTCAACTCGCTTTGGAATTATTTCAGATTCACTAGTATCTTTTTTAATTGGAAAAACACTGGAACTTACCGTAGATTTTTTTAAAAAGGGATAGTAGGAAAAGATCAAAACCAAAAAAAGGGTTGCAACTGCAACAAACAAAATCTTTTGAACTATTGTTTTTGGCCTTCCGGCTGAAGGCGGTACGGTTTCCTGTTTCATAGAGTAATTGAATTCCAAAAATTAAACCAAAATGATTTGACTAATAATAACGGTGAAAATATACAAATATTGCCATTACAGTACTGCAATATAAACTATTACACTATTCTCCGTTGCTACTTTGTTCACTTGATCTTTTCTTCCAGCAGTTTTAACACCTCATCCATTTTCAATTGCAAACGCATTACTTCTGTTTGTGCTTTCAAATTTACCTGGTATTCAATTTCAGACCTTACCCTGTCATGTTCAGCAAAACCTCTTTGGCTGGTGAGCACCAGTATAGTAAATAAAAAGGAAGTAATAGTTAAAATAAATTCTAAAATAGAAAAAGCTGGAGGATTGTCTACAAAGCTAACACTGTTATGATGCCTGAAATATAGCCATGATTGCAAACACATCCAGCCAAAGAGAAAAATGATTGCAAATAGAAGAAAGCGACTACTGGATACAAAGCTAGCCGCTCTATCCACCAATCTTCGAAACGATGCCCTTTGGGGAAGTGGCAAACGATCACCCACCATGTGTTGCCGCATATTCATTGTGCTGGTACGCAGCCTGTCAACAAGAACAGTCAATAAAGTTTGAGAAAATTGCGGATGCTTATCCAGGAAGTTATAAAACGCTCCTTTGCTGATCGTGAGCAATGTTGTTTCTCTTACAGTCCTGGCTGTAGCAGTATGAGGACCGCCATCCAGTAATGACAATTCCCCAAAAAACGCATTCTCACCAATGGTATTTAATATTATTTCTTTTCCATCTTTATTACTATAACTAATACGTACCTGTCCTTTTTCAATTACATAAAGTTTATCGCCTGGTTCATCCATCCAAAAGATCACTGTATTCGGCGGATAATGTATTTTTTCCAATTGCTTCAATAACTCGTCCAATTCCTGCGGGCCTAAGGTGGCAAACAAAGGAATTTCTCTGAGCATTTGCGTTGTCATAAAACAATTTTAGTGATTACAAGTAACCACTAAGATAACATAAGTGCCGGCTTCTCTTGTTAACAGGAAGTCAATGGCACATCAAAGTGTATATTTTGATTTTTTGAGATCCTGAAAATATTTAATCATCGGAAGTTTGGGCGAATTGGGTTGCGAGTGGTAAGGAAAAAGAAAATACGGAGCCTTCATTCAACTTACTTTTTACATGTATCTCTCCTTTATGTTCTTTTATGATCTCAGATGAAATATAAAGTCCCATACCGAGGCCCGGCATTGTAGATTCATGTCCATTGGCCCTGTAAAATCTTTCAAAGATCAACTCCTGGTCAGAATTGACCATACCGATTCCAAAATCTATTACCGATACCATCGCTGAATCATTATTTTTTTCAGCACGAATAATGATTTCTTTTTTATCGCCAGAATATTTAGCAGCATTATTTATTAAGTTCATCAAGACCTGCTCTATTCGCTCATCATTTCCATAAGCAATAATACCTTCCTGCAATTCCTTTTTTATTTTGAATGAGGGATACATATAAGTGCTGTTCTCAACGCAGAGTGATACAAGTTGGGTAAGATTAAATGCATGTTTTTTAAATTTAAGTTTACCGGCTTTTATCTTACTTGCATCCAGTAGTTCATCTATCAAATGCTGTAGCTTGTTTATGGAAGAAGTTGCTTTAGTAACATAGATCTTCGCTTCATCTGATAAGTTGTCCTGGAATTCCATCAATTGAATATATCCCTTCAAGCTTGTTAATGGAGTTTTCAACTCATGACTGGCTACGCCGATAAATTCATCCTTTTTTTCCAATTCTTTCTTCTGATCGTCGATATCAATATTGGTCCCTATCCATGCAGTTATATTTCCCTGCTCATCTTTAAAAGGTATTGCCTGCGAATAATGCCATCGATAAGTTCCATCAATTGCTCTTTTAAACCGAAACTCTCCTTCATATTTTCTTTTTTCCTTTAAGGCTGTTTGCCACTCAGCAATACTTCTTTCCACGTCATCAGTATGTAGTAACTCGCTTTGTTTTGTTTTGGATTCCTCAACATCAAAACCCGTGTATTCAACCCACCGGCGATTCACATAATCAAGTTTTCCATCAATAGTAGCTGTCCATATTATTACAGGTATGTTATCAGCCAAAAGTTTGAAATATTCACGACTTATCAGCAGGTCCTTTGTTCTTTCCTCAACAATGTCCTCCAACTCTTCATTCATTTTATAAGCCGCTAATCTTGCCGCTTCCAATTGCTGATTTTTTAATTCTAATTGTTTTTCATTTTCTTTTTGCAAAGTAAGATCGGTAAGAATAATACTTAGCGCAGTACCCTCGTCCAGTTCCAATGAAGTAAAGGACAATAAAAATGGAATGCTCTTCCCGCTGTTACTTTTTAAAAATATTTCTCCTTTGCTATCAGATTCCCATCCTTGTTCTGTCATTTTTTTAAACTTGCCTTTGTATTGATCGGGAATAAAATCGATGATCGGCAAGCCTATCACCTTTGCCAAAGGCACGTCTATCATATCAGCAAACTGCGAATTACTATATAAAATAATTCCTTTCCTGTTAAGTGTCACTGCACCTTCTTTCATTTTTTCAATGAATACACGATAAGTATGATCAGCACTTTTTAATGTATACAGTTGCGGACCGTCTTCGGTTTCAACAACCAATGCATCGATCTGCCCGGTACGAATAGCATGAAGGGTTTCATTAGCTTCCTTAAGCTGGAACTTAAGATCTTCCAACTCTTCCAAAAGTTCTTCGTAATTTTTTGTTTCTTTCATTTATAGATCACCATTTGATACTCCAATACTTTTAAGCACTCTTTCCATATCGGACATATCACCTATCAATCGCTTCTCCGGCAAAGGATGCTTTTTTATAAGCAACGGTAATGCAATAATGTTTTCTTGTTTCGCAACAGATGGTTGCTGATGAACGTCAATTATTTCCAACTCGTAGTTCTCATTAAAATATTCTTCGCATAAATTTCTTGTATTAGCAATAGCCCGAAGCGAATTTGGGGAAGCACCAGTTATGTAAAGTCGAAAAACATATGGATCATCATAGCTTTTGCTCTTGCCATTTTCATTTACTGAGTTGCGCTTCATTGCATTAATTGTTTCACCGGGCGGATGTTTAAACCTACAAGCACTTTTTCTTCATTTGAAAGATCGCCGATTATCTTCCTGATTGGCTGAGGTACTTTTCTCACCAGTGTGGGAATGGCAAATATCTGGTCGCCTTCCGCCAACTGTGGATGTACTAACAAATCGATGACTTCAATTTTATATTGCCCCTTTAAATGGGTTTCGCAATATTTCTGAAGGTTTTGTAAAGCAGTTACTGACTTGGGTGTTTTGCCTGCAATATAAAGCCGCAGCTCCCATGTATTTTGCTTTTTTGCCATGGTTTATTTTCCGATCTTTTGTTTTGGTTGCTTTAGAATTCCGTTTTCCTGTCTTCGGCGGGCCATCTCTTTTCTTTCTAGCTGATCTTTCAATTCCTGGCCTTTTAGCTTCTGCAATTCTTGTTCCTTTCTTTCTGAGCCAAGAAGAATCCCTGAAGGGCCAAGATGAATTGCAACCAGGTTCAAGCCGCGATTTGAAATTATAAATTCTCTTACCTGGTTGGAATGCTTCATTCCTCTTGCTTTCATTATATATAAAACCTTGTTCCGTTCGCCATTTGCTTCAATGTCTTTTAGTGAGATCCATGTATCTACTAATGATGATACTCCCTCCTCCATTCGTTCATCCATCACTTTCATTAAGGCTGTCATCATAACAGTTATCCCTTCTCCCTGTAAAAAATCGATCAGGCGCAATAACATTGAATTCACTTCATTGATCAATCCAACAGAGACAAGATTTGTAATAGGATCAAGAACTACAGTAGTTGGTTTGAATTTTTTTATGGTTTTGTAAATACTTGAAAGATGCATCTCGAGACCATATAAAGCGGGACGGGCAGAATGAAACTCCAGTAATCCTTTTTTTACATATGGGTCAAGATTCAACCCGATCGATTTCATATTTCGAATAATTTGTGGCGGCGATTCCTCAAAAGCAAAAAATATGGATCTTTCATTTCGTTTACAGGCTTCATTAATAAAATAAGAAGCGATGCTTGTTTTGCCTGTGCCAGCCATTCCTGATACAAGGATACTGCTGCCACGATAAAAACCTTTTCCACCGAACATTTCATCAAGAGTTGGCATTCCTGTACTTATTCTCTCTGATGAAACTGACCTGTTGAGTTTTAAAGAAGTTACGGGCAAAACTGAAATGCCGTCTTCATCAATTAAAAATGGAAATTCGTTGGTACCATGTGCAGAACCACGATATTTTACTATACGTAGTCTTCGTGTTGATATTTGATTGATGACGCGGTGATCTAATAAGATCACACAATCAGAAACATATTCTTCCAATCCATGCCGTGTAAGTTTTCCGTCTCCTTGTTCGCCGGTAATAATAGCCGTCACTCCTTTTTCTTTTAGCCAAAGAAAAAGTCGCCGAAGTTCTGCCCGAAGTATTCCCTCGTTTGTTAATCCTGCAAATAAATTCTCTATCGTATCCAGTACAACTCTTTTTGCGTCAATGCTATCAATTGCATGTTCCAATCGTATAAATAATCCATCAAGATCATACTCGCCTGTTTCTTCTATTTCGCTTCTTTCAATGCGTATATAATCAAGCCTTAGTTTTTTTTCTTTTTGTAATTTTTCCAGATCAAAGCCAAGTGAAGCTACATTCATTGTAAGCTCTTCAGTTTTTTCCTCAAACGTTACAAACACTCCCGGCTCTTTGAAAAGTGTAGCCCCGTTCACCAGGAATTCAATTGAAAAAAGCGTCTTACCACATCCCGGTCCGCCGCATATAAGTGTGGGTCTGCCTTGTGGAATTCCTCCTAACGTAATGTCATCAAGGCCACTGATCCCTGTTCTGGTTTTTGGCAACGAATTCATATGCTCAGATCATTAAATTTAGAATTACTTATAAATGTATTTTTTTTTTGCATGGATAAAAAAATTCACGGAAAAAATATTGTATAAAAACAATGTGCGAACTTTCTATTTGCATACTAATTGTAAGAACCAGATATCATTCCAAAAAAGCTGTTTTGTGAGGCAAAAATTCCCCATCTTTAATATAAGAAAATGCTATGACTGAAATTAAGATAAGAAAGGCCTCGCTGCTCGATTTGAAACAACTGTTGGCTTTTGAGCAAGGCCTCATAAAGACAGAGCGGCCATTTGACTCAACTCTTAAACCTGATCCTGTAAATTATTATGATCTTAAAGCAATGCTAACTTCTCAGCATATTGAAATGGTTGTTGCGGAAGTAGACAATAAGGTAATTGCATCTGGCTATGCACGTATTGACAAGGCTAAACCATATTTAAACCATACTCACCATGCATATTTAGGCTTTATGTATGTATTGCCCGAATACAGGGGACAGGGGATCAATAAGAAAATTATGGATGTTTTAAAAGATTGGGCAATAGCACAAAACATTTCTGAATTTAGATTGGAAGTTTACAATGACAATGTATCGGCTATTAAAGCTTATGAAAAGTTCGGATTTAAAAGATATTTTTTGGAGATGAGATTTAATGTGAATGATGAAAGAAATAATCAATAACATAATGATTCGGCTTCAATTCTTATAGATGCCGAAGCCAGATAAGAAACACAAACCTTGTTAAGGATTTGGTTATCTTGAAAACAATAAAAAATATTAAATGGACTATAAGAAAACAGATTTTTCAAAGTTTGGAACTGACTTCTTTCCCGGGCTTCTTGGTATTGAAGTTTTAAATGTATCAACAAATTTAGCTACTGCACAAATGGAAGTTAAGAAAGCACTATTCGCCCCGAATGGGTACTTGCATGCAGGCAGCATAGTTTCTTTGGCTGATACAATAGCTGGCTATGCTTGTCTTTATAATTTACCCATGCTTGCAAAATCTTTTACAACCATAGAACTTAAATCAAATTTCCTTGGTTCAACAAAAAGTGGTTTTATAATAGCAGAAGCGACTTTGCAACATGCAGGACAAACAACACAGGTTTGGGATGTGATCGTTAAGAGTAAAGAGAATCAGAAAACAGTGGCATTGTTTCGCTGTACACAGTTGATCTTGTATTCATGATTTATTGGACGATCCTATTCGACAACAAAGTTTAACAATAGCAAACATCCGTTACATATAATAAAAAAGACCAATCATTTAGATCGGTCTCAGAGAACATGCATTTCCCCATTTATGATTTGTTGCTCTTTTTAGTTGTCTTTGCTGTCTCCTTTTTGTCTTTGTATTTCTTTTTGTGCATGTCATTATCTTTCCACACATCTTTTCCGTTATAATACACTGTGTATTTCGGCGACTTTGTAAGAGTAACTGTAGTTGGCAATTTTTGCACTGTTACCCAGGTTGTGGTTCCGGGATCATAATACTCGTAGTCATGCGTGGTAACATTGTAATACACATTTGATGATGGATAATAATAGAATGTTGTCTTTTGAGCTGCGGCGTGTTTAACACCAAATGCAAACAACACAGCCAACATTACAATGATCTTTTTCATAGTTAAACATTTTTAGTTTTTTTTAAAAAAAATACCTGGAATAAAATTCAAATTATATGCCACTGGAATCAATTGATATGATTGTTTAGTCCCGACATTCAAGTGAGAAGTTGTCCAATTGTTAAATGAAAAAGTTATGACAGATCCGAAAAAAAAGACCAACCACTTGGGTTGGTCTTTTGTATAATAAGATTGCTTCGGCCTGATGAACTTAATCCGATATTTCCCTTGGCCAGACGGCCTCGCAATGACGAGTTTCCGTTTGTTTGAGATTTCCTTTCGTCATTGCGAGGGTTGCCAGAAGAAACATGAAATACAAAACATACAAGTGCCAAGCCGAAGCAATCCAAAGAACTAGAACGCTAACTGTCCTCCATTCCTCGGATCGGTCTTGGTTTGTAATTGATAATTTGGCGGAGGTTCTTTACCCAACAAATTTTTTACAAAATAATCCCAGCGACGACGCATCATGTATGGCGAATCTGTTCCATACCCATGACCGGCATTGGGGAATATAACAAGATCGTAATCCTTGTTTGCTTTTGCTAATGCGTCAACAACCAGCATTGTATTATAAGGCGGCACATTATTATCCATCATACCATGTGCAAGCATCAGCTTCCCTTTTAAATTCTTTGCATAGGTTTGGTTGGCCTGCGCAGTATAATTATCAGTGCCATCAGGATTTTTTGTTAGCAAACCAATATAACGTTCACCCCAGTCATCTTCATAATTACGGTTATCATGATTGCCGGATTCTGAAATACCAACTTTGAAAAAATCAGGATAACGAAACATTGCAGCTGCGGTTGCAAAGCCACCACCTGAATGCCCCCAGATGCCAACTTTGTTTGTATCGATATAAGAATAGCGCTTCGATAATTGACGAATACCTGCAATCTGGTCGGGCAATGTATTTGTGCTCATATCTGGCCAATACCTATCGTGAAAACTTTTTGAACGATCAGGGTTCCCCGTGCCTTCGATAAGCACAACCACAAATCCTAATTCAGCCAATGCCTGGTTGTCGCCTCTTGCAGCACTAAATCCCCAACTGCCGACACTGCCCCCTTGCGGACCGGGATAGATATAATCAATAACGGGATATTTTCTACTTGCATCAAGATTGCTTGGGGTAAACATGATGCCATAAATGTCATCTTTACCATCGGCAGATTTTACAGAAAAAGGCATTGGTGCTTTCCACCCTGCGGCTTTTAATCTTGCCACATCTGTTTTTTCCAGTTCAGTGATCTGTTTTCCGTTCATATCACGCAATACGGTAACGGGTGGTACATCTGGTTTGGAATATGTGTCGATGAAATAATTTTCTGATGGTGAAAAACTCACTGAATGCGTACCTGCTCCAGGAGAAAGTAATGTGAGATTTTTTCCATCAAAACCAATTTTATAGAATTGGCTGAAGTAAGGATTCTCCGGTTGCGTGCCACAAGCCATGAAATATAACAGGCGGTTCTTTTCGTCAACTTTTACAAGTCTTGTTACAACCCAATTACCTTTTGTAATTTGATTTTTTACTTTCCCAGTTGTTGCATCGTATAAATAGAGATGTCCCCAATCATCTCTTTCGGAGAACCAAATGATCTCTTTTGTTTTTGGAAGATACCTCCAGTTTATGGAGCCCCAGCCTGATTCATATTGTGTAGGCACCACTTCTTGAAATACATCACGAACTTCTCCTG
>VBAS01000272.1:0-993 GCA_005882975.1 Bacteroidota bacterium
TGTTCAATTAGGAATTAAGAATTATGAGCTAAAGATCAATCACCGAAAAATTCTTACGGCACTAGCTGAATTATGCGGCGGTGCAGAAAAAATGAATGCTATTGCTATCGCCATAGATAAATTAGATAAGATCGGTTTAGAAAAGGTAAAAGATGAACTAAAACACAAAGGGCTCAACGAAAAACAACTTAGTATCATTGAAAAGTATTTAAGTATTACCGGCACCAATTCAGAAAAAATAAAAAGTTTAAATGAATTAATTGGTTCAACAGAATCAGGAAAAAAAGGAATTGAGGAACTAATACAAATTTTGGGGACCGATCAACTATCATCTGTCAATTATCATCTAGACCCAACCCTTGCTCGTGGTCTTAATTATTATACGGGTATCATCTTCGAAGCAAAAGCTCCCGCTGAAATAAAGATCGGCAGTATTGGCGGCGGCGGAAGATATGATGACCTTACCAGTTTGTTTGGCGTTCCCAATATTCCCGGTGTAGGAATTTCCTTTGGTGTTGATCGCATCTATGATGTGATGGAAGAGCTAGATCTTTTTCCAGCAGATGTGCATGTAGGCACGCAGGTTTTGTTCTTTAATTTAGGAGAAAATGAAAGCAAAGCTGCATTTAGCTTAATGCAACAATTGAGAAACAAAAATATCCCTTGCGAGCTATACCATGAAAGTGTAAAATTTGACAAGCAATTCAAATATGCAGAAAAGAAAAATATTCCTTACGTTGTTATCATCGGCAGCAAAGAATTGGAAGAACAAACCTGCACAATAAAAAACCTGCTGCAGAGCAGTCAACAAACTCTTCCACAGCAGGAGTTACTCAACTATAATTTCTGATCATCTTTTTACCAGCAGATCACGATTCGGAAGCAAATAATAAGTGAACGACCATGCGCCATTGCTTTGCTTTTGTCCATCCAATACATAGCCCTGCGCTTCAATGTGAACGGCATTCACTTTTTTATCTTCTCCTCTTTTGA
>VBAS01000272.1:1135-6750 GCA_005882975.1 Bacteroidota bacterium
CACTTATTATAAGTATAGAAGACAAAATGGATAAGATGATTTTTTTCATAACTGGTGTTTTTGATTTCAAAAGAAAATTAGGTTATATTTTTTAGATAAAAAAAGGCTGCTTAAAAAGCAGCCTTTTAAATAAAAAATAATTTCTTATCTCTGGTCTATTACAAACCCTGCTTCTTTATAGTTTGCAGAAACTTTTACATTTTCGTCATCCTTTAAACGAATTCCTATAAACCGTGCGGCACCAGCAGTAGGACCTGGATTCAGAATTGGAATATCTATATATCCAAATGAGCTATTAGCCGGAATAACCGCAGTTCCACTTAAAGTTGTAAAATGTGTTCCGGCAACGGCATCGGATACAGTCAAAGTTGCAGCTGCTGCTGAAGGAGTTTGTGGAGTGGTGCATCCCGCAGAAACAGTTGCTGGAAATGCTACTGTTGTAATTGGACTGGTAAATAATTCATAACTAACGGAAATATCCTTGCCTAATTGAGCTCCAACTAAATTAACTCTCACCCGAATTGTTTGAGGATATCTTCTCAGTGTAGAGTCAGGACATGAAGTTGTAAGTGCACGATTAGCCGCAGGTATTCTTGTTAGAATTGGATAGGTTAAGCCAGCTCCATTCGCATTCCAGATCGCAGCATCAAGCTCAACAACTGAACCATTCCAAATCACGGGGTCATTTTTTATACAGCCATTGAAGGAGATTGCTCCAATTATTATTAAAGTGAAATATATTCTTTTCATAAATTCTTTTTGTTTAATTGAATTAATACCCTGCATTTTGTTTCAGATTTGGATTACCGTCCACATCGGCCTGGGGAATTGGCGGTAATATTCTTGTATCGGTAAAAGCCACCGTATTATAATGGGGTGATTTTACAAGATCTCTTCCTAATCTTTTCAAATCAAAAAAGCGATGTCCTTCATATGCAAGCTCGATCCTGCGTTGACGAAGGATCTCTTCATAAAGTTGTGGTCCTGTCATCGCATTATCCGCTGCTTGTTGAGCAGAACCTGCGTAATCAGTGTATCTTCTTGTTTTAAGAAACTGCATATCGGCAAGTGCTTCACCCAGGTTGAAAACAGGTGAACCTGGCGTTGCCTGTGCTTCCGCACGAATAAGATATGCTTCGGCAATTCTAAAAACAGGAACATTATCAAGATTAATAAACCCGTTTTTGCCAATATATTTTGTACACTCAACTTTAATAGGTCCCCTGCCTGCAGTACCAGGCTCATATAAAAGATTTCTTACGTCAGTACTTCTGCTGGCAATTGTATGATTTAAACCAAAATTAGCTACGGTCATTCCGCCATTGAGTGTAATACCAAGATCAGTAAGTAAAGAAAGTGTGGGCACCAAATCTCCAAATCCGCCGGTTACTGCCTGGTTGCCTGGTGTTACCAATGTTGTAAAAGAAGTTTGCAATGATTCATTTACTCCAATGTTTTCCCCATTGGTCAAAAATGCAACCTGGAAAAGAGTTTCATTATGGGTAGCTACCCGCCAGTTCGTAACATAATTAGAAGTGGTGGTCATTTTACTTCCTGCTGTAGCTATGCATTTATCTGCCCAGCTTCTTGCAGCAGTATAGTCTTTCTTATATAAACTTACCCGGGCTAATAAACCCTGAGCAGCTGCTTTGTTAGCGAGGTTAACGCTAGCTGTGCTGAGGAGTTTTGCTTCAGCTTTTGTCAGATCATCAATGATCTGAGCATATACTACAGTGATTGGATCCCTTGTTGGTTTAAATGCAAGTGCCGCTTCAGCAGTCGATATGCCGGTAAGGACAACTGGAACACCTCCTTTGTCCTGAGCTGCAACTACTGCACCTGGTATGTAAGCATATACTTTTACCATATCAAAAAACATCAGCCCGCGAAGAAAATATAATTGCCCTTCCCAACGATCACGTTCGGCTGGTGTAATTGCAGGATTAAACTCAAGTGTTGGTAATGCTTCCAATGCGAGATTGATCTGGTTTATACCGGCATAAAAACTCTGCCAGGGAGTAACAGTAAAATGGTTTGCCCCTGTTGTGGAAATAGGTTGAGTATTATTTGCCTCCGGTAATAAACGACCCGACTTATTTGTAGCAAAGCCATTATCAGCTAATGCTTCAGGATGTGTAATAAAATCACGGCCATACATGCGGGCATTTTTAAGCCTTGCATAAAGACCGGTGATTACGGCCTCCAGCGCATCTCTTGATTCTAATGCGGTTGATGCATCAATTGATTGCTGCGGTTGTATTTCTAATTGCTTTTCACAACCCGAAGCCAATATTGCAAAAAGACCGGCAGCTATTATATATTTTGAAAATATTTTTTTCATATAAATCTTTTTATACTGTTTTTAAAAACCAAGTTGAATACCAAAAGTTATGTTCTTTGTCTGTGGAATAATTCCGGTTGCAGTATTTACAAATTCTATATCATAACTATACCAGTCACTGAACGTCAGTAAATTTGTTGCCTGCGCATATATTCTTGCATTTGTAATTTTTGCTTTTGATAACCACTTCGCAGGAAGATCATACGCTAACAATACATTCTTCAAACGTATATAATCTGCCTTGAACCACATTCTATCACCTGATTGAGCACCTGAACCTTTGGATTCGGTGCCGTTAACATTAAAGCGGGGAATTGAAGTGACCTGGCCAGGTGTTGTCCACCTGTTATCATAAATGTATTGCAGCTCATTGATGCGTGCAATATTCTCATACAGGAAGTTTACCTGTCCATCAGTAGCCCAGCGGCCATATTCGCCCTGGAAGAATATATCAAGCAGAATACCTTTGTACTTAAATGCAGTTCTTAAACCACCAGTATAAGGTGATAAAAGTGTAGGACCAATTACAACTCTATCCTTTGCTAATACTGTATAAGTAAGATTTCCTGTACTATCATACCACATCGGGCGGCCAGTTGCCTGGCTTACACCAGCAAATCTTTGAGTATATAAAACACCAACCGGTTCTCCAATTCTTATATCATTTCTGGAAGCGAGAAATTTATTTCCCCCATAAAGCTCAGTTACTTCCTGATCATTATAAGCGAACGTGAAGTTTATGTTCCAATTAAAATCGCCTTGTCTTTTTGCTTTGAAGATGTCAGCACCCAATGTTAATTCAAAACCGCGATTACGGAGTTGACCAATATTAGTAGCAATAGAACTAAATCCTGTGGTTTGCTGTAATGGCTGATTAAGTAAAAGATCTTCTGTTTTCTTATTATATAACTCGATTGCACCATTGATACGGCTGTTAAGAAATCCAAAATCAATACCAAGATTAGACGTTGTCGTTTGCTCCCATTTCAAATTCGGATTTTCCAATTGGCTATAGCCAATACCAGGTTGGTTATTGTAGACGCCAGCGCCACTATATAACCCTAAACCATCAAAGTTTCCTATCTGGTCATTACCTACCTGGCCATAACTAAAGCGAAGTCTTAATGCGGAAATGATTTTTGAATCTTTCAGGAATGATTCTCGATCCACATTCCATGCCGTTTTAATACCACTAAATAATCCATACCTGAAACCCGATCCAAATCTTGAAGAGCCATCGTAACGAAAGATAACACCGACGAGGTATTTTTCTTTAAAAGCATAATTCACATTGGTAAAAACAGCATTTTTTCTATAACCTGTAGACGCTTCACCAACAGCTAATGGATTGGCGGCATTATTTAAAGATTTAAACTGGAACGTAGGAAATCCATCGCCAGATTCCGTAGTGTTTACCTGGTTTTCCTGCCTGTATTCATATCCTAGAAAACCATCTACTTTATGGTTTTCACCTAAACTGCGATTAAAATTTAATGTTGCAAACGTGCTGATGTTAGTATTATAATCATGCTCCATTTGTACAAGACCTTTGCGGACAAATGCGTCAGCCGTTCTGGAATCTGAAACTCTTTTACCATTCAGATCCCGGTAATCAAGCCCCGCAAATCCTTTCACTGATAACCAATCCAGGATCTTGTATTCGATATTGAAATTACCTACCAATATATTGGTTCTTTCAAAACCACTGTTATAATCATTAACCTGGATGATGTTTTGATTTAGTGTCCCAATTAAATTAGCCGGAACATTTCCCGGAGTTCCATAATATGTTCCGTCCGGGTTATAAATAGGATTGGTTGGAATAATGCCGGATGCAGAAAAGGCAGGACTACCAAGGAAGGATCCATTAATAGCAAAAGGAACTTCCTGCTCAAATGAACTAAACGCAGTTGAAAGTCCAAATGTTAAGCGATCTGTAGCCCTGTTGGTCAGATCTAATTTTAGACCGTATCGCTTAAAGTCCGCTTTGGTCACAATCGTACTTTGGTCACTATAATTTGCCGAAACCCTGAAAGTGCTTTTGTCAGAACCTCCGCTCGCTGATAGTTCATAGTTACTAATGCGGCCATTTTGTATGGCTGCCTGTTGCCAATCATAAGTAGGGAGAGTACCAATAGCTGAATCGGCCTGAGCCGCAGTGTAAGAAGCTGCACCCGGGTATCTAAGTTCTCCTAATACAGTTCTTTTAACAGCAAGGTTATCATAAGGAAGATTGTTAGCAAATCCATATGCTTCCGATCTTAGTTGAAAATATTCCGGCCCATTTAATACATCAAGATATTTTATAGGCATTACACTTCCTGTATAATAATTAGCGGTAAATTTTGTTTTTCCAGCTCTTCCTTTTTTAGTAGTTATTAATACCACTCCATTGGCCGCTGCGCTTCCATAAATGGCAGCAGTTGCAGCATCTTTAATAATGTCGATAGATTCGATATCATCGGGGTTCAAAAATGCAAGCGGATTTGATTCTGAAAAATTCGCATCGTTCCGTGTATTCATTTGAACACCGTCAACAACATAAAGTGGGTCATTACCGGCCTGGATAGAACTGCTTCCGCGGATTCTAACATTGATCCCACCACCGGGAATCCCACTATTTGACTGTACCATTACACCCGCAGCCTGGCCCTGAAGGGCTTTATCAACAGACAAATTGGGAAGATTTTCCAATTGACTTGCCTTTATGCTCGAGATAGCACCTGCCTCATCTCTTTTTTTCCTCGATGTTGTAAAACCAACAACCACTACTTCATTCATTGGATTACTGGTCGGTTTCAATTTCACTTCGATGATATTCGAAGCTCCAATTGGAATGTTTCGGGTTTCATAACTAACAATTGAAATAACAAGGGTAGTTGCAGTGGGGGGAACATTTAAGATAAAACTACCATCTGCTTTTGTTACTGTACCTATTTTAGTATCCTTAACAAGTACAGAAGCATTTGGAATAGGGCTTCCGTTTTCGTCGGTCACTTTCCCTGTAAGGGTCTTATCCTGGGCCATATTCCCGAAAGCAGGAATAGCTGGCCAATGACCAGTAGTAGAAGTTTTCTCATGTGACAGTAAATTTTGGTGTTTAAAAAATCCTTAACCTATTAGGCAATTATAAATTTACAATTGCTGCGCCTAATAAGATAATACTTTTCAGAAAATCGAAAAAAATTTCGACTTCGTTGCTCTCTTGTTTAATTAAATTACAATATCAGCGGTCTTTTTTTATACAAACGATGAACCTGAGTTTTTTTCGTTA
>VBAS01000453.1:0-2113 GCA_005882975.1 Bacteroidota bacterium
CAGGCGGCATTTGATACAGAGCTGGCCAGGTTGAATCAAAACGAGATCAATTTCTTAAATGGACAGCCTTCCGTATATGCGGATGGAAAAGAATACATCGATCCGCATCATCCTTATTCCTATGACCTGGATATATTTGGGGAAGGTGGTTTATTCCCCTACCTCAATCGAACCAGTACTGCCTTTGGAAAAGATGCGCTGGCCAATGCCTTATTACATCCCGGTAAAAAATTTATTCGTGAAAGACAACAAGCCATACAGGAATTAAGCAAGCAATTAGATTTTCGGCAGCACCTGCAGGCCCATGGTTCCCTGCTTGATACCAAAGAAAAAGAATTGCAGCAATTAAAAGCCTGGCTGAAGGTGAAACCCGGTTTTACCAGTAAGGGCTTATACTATTCTTTAATGCTTTTTCCCGCGGCAACTCTCGGCTCCCTTATATATTATCTTATTACTATTTATTCGTCGTAAACCTTGTTATCGCAGGAGCATTTGCTAAAAAAATATCAACCCAGTTATCCGTTTCCACTTCTGTTACCAAAATATTACAACAGTTCGCGGGCCAGTTACAGCAGATCGAGAAACAATCTTTTCAATCTCCTTTGTTGAAACAATTACAGGAGGGATTAAAAACAGGTAATATCCCGGCATCAAGGTCTATTGCAAAACTGGCATCCCTGTTCAATTACCTGGAAACCATAATCAACTTAGTCGTCAGCATTTTACTTAATGGCCTGTTTCTTTTTCATGTTCATCTCCTGTTCGCCCTCGAAAAATGGAAACAGAAAAATGGAGAACATATCATGCCATGGCTTCATTTGCTCGGCGAAACAGAAGATTTGAATAGTTTTGCTAATCTTTCATTCAACAATAAAACATTTTGTCAGCCACTGGTAAGCGAATCAGAGACTTTGACAGCCGTGAACATGGGTCATCCACTGATCCCAATGAAGAAAAGGATCAACAACAGCATTTCATTTGCCGAACAACGTTTTGTAATTCTCACGGGTTCCAATATGTCAGGTAAAAGCACTTTCCTGCGAACATTGGGTATTAACCTGGTATTGGCAAGAGCAGGGAGTAATGTCTGCGCTGACCAGTTTGCCTTTTATCCTTACGAGGTACACGTAAGTATGCGCATCACCGATTCTTTGCAGGACAGTGAATCCTTTTTTTATGCAGAGCTAAAAAGATTGCATAGCATCATCCTGCAATTGCAGGCCGGGGAGAAAACCTTTGTGATAATGGATGAAATTCTCCGCGGCACCAATAGTAATGATAAACATAACGGTACCATTGGTCTTATCCGGAAATTAGTAGCAGCTCATGCCACTGGCATCATTGCCACGCATGATCTGACAGTGTCAAAACTGGAAGAAGAAAGCCAGGGTTATATCAGCAACAAATGTTTTGAATCTGAGATCATCAACGATGAGCTGATCTTCGATTATAAACTGAAAGAGGGAGTGTGTACCAAGCTCAGCGCTTCTTTTTTAATGAAGAAAATGGGAGTGATTGGCTAAGAGGGTAAAGTGAGTGCAGTTTTTTAGTTAGACATCTCTCCGAGTTCCCTGTGCACTCTGCGTGAAAAAAATTATTTCCAAATCTCCTGCTTAACTTAAGATGTCGGCTCCTGTATTTTTTCCGGCCTCATTTGCGGAAACAATAATACATCCTGTATAGAAGGCTGGTTGGTCAGCAACATGCACAACCTGTCTATCCCTATCCCAATACCTGATGTTGGCGGCATACCATATTCCAATGCCCGTAGAAAATCGTAATCAATAAACATAGCTTCTTCATCGCCTCGTTCCATCAGTTTCACCTGCTCTTCAAAACGTTCCCGCTGGTCAACAGGATCATTTAACTCGCTATAAGCATTGGCGATTTCTTTTCCGTTGATGATCAATTCAAATCTTTCTACCAGCCCTTGTTTGTCGCGGTGTTTCTTTGTCAGCGGGCTCATTTCTACCGGATAGTCAATAATAAAAGTAGGCTGTACATAATGATCCTCACATTTGCCTCCAAAGATCTCGTCTATCAATTTTCCTTTACCCATTGTCTTATCAGCATGAATATTCAACTGCTGGCATACTGAGCGGATCTGATCTTC
>VBAS01000453.1:2283-3917 GCA_005882975.1 Bacteroidota bacterium
CATCCAGTAATAATCTTTATAGGCCGTATAAAATTCAAGAATGGTAAACTCCGGGTTATGTGTACGATCCATCCCTTCATTGCGAAAATTGCGGCTGAATTCATATACCCAGTCAAAACCACCTACGATCAATCTTTTCAGGTAGAGTTCGTTCGCCACCCGTAGGTAAAAAGGTACGTCCAGTGCATTATGATGCGTAATAAAAGGCCTTGCCGCGGCTCCGCCAGGTATGCTTTGTAAAACAGGTGTGTCTACTTCCAATGCACCCTGGACATTTAAATATTCCCGTATGGAATTGATAAGCTTTGTTCTTTTTATAAATGTTTCCTTCACCGACGGATTGATGATGAGATCAACATAACGCTGGCGGTAACGAAACTCGGGATCGGTAACCGCATCAAAGACTTCCCCATCGGCTTCCCGAACTACCGGCAAAGGTTTTAATGATTTAGAAAGGATGGTCAATTCCTTAACATGAACCGAAGTTTCCCCTGTTTTTGTAATAAATGCATAGCCCCTGACACCGATAATATCACTGAGATCAATTAATTTTTTCCAGACAATATCATAAAGGCTTTTATCCTCACCGGGGCAAATATCATCGCGGCGTATATACAATTGAATTTTTCCATGACCATCCTGGATGACGGCAAAATTAGCCTTGCCCATATCCCTTACACTCATAAGCCGCCCGGCCAGGCATACGTCGGCAAATTCTGCTTTTCTTTCCTCACTATAATTCTGCTTAATATATGCCGAATTGCTATTGACTGGGTATAAAGGGGCCGGGTAAGGCTCAATGCCCATGATGATTAGTTCAGCCAGTTTCTCACGACGCAGTTGCTCTTGCTCAGACAGTTGTTGTATACTCATTACTCTACTTTTTCAAAAGTCGGGCAAAGGTACTGGTTAGGCTGCTGCGGAACAAGTTTGAGTATCAGCATTAGCAATTTATTACCCCTAAATTGAACCTATACTCCACAAAATTTGTGTCTGCTTAATCGTGTTAATTATGCCTGACCAAAGTATGGGTCTGCATCGCTCCCCCAACAGTAATAATTTCCCGTTTAATAATACCAACTTCCTTTGCCCAGTAAAATGTTCGTTTGTTATATCCAGGCTCATTAACCTCCAGGCCTGCATCAGTGACTCCAAAAATTACATTAGTATAGTTGTTGCCTTCAATGGTAATGGAAGGTATAGTGCTATAAACGTCCACGGGATAATTATTAAAAAGAGTCGAATAGGCAAAAGCCGAAGTAGATTGGTCGGTGCCTGTTCCAGATAAATGATAAATTTCATTTAAATTCAAATAATCAGGCGGGTCAAAAAAGAAATTACTAGTTTTTGCCATCCCATTAAACCATATGGTTTGTAACGTGCCGTCAAATTTGGTAAGTGTTAATGAAAACTCCTGAGTATAGAACGCTGAAAAAATGTATTGCACAGAAGTGTCCGCGGCATGGTGTATATTTTCTAACAGGCTTTTTGTAACAACAACAGAATCTAACATTCCACTCGCTGAGTCTTTATAAATTAAGTATTTGCCTGGGGTAATATTAACATATTCCAACCCTTCTGTTGAAAATTCCTCATTGTCGCGAATTATCGTTTGAAGGGGGTCGCTACTTTTG
>VBAS01000453.1:3980-5337 GCA_005882975.1 Bacteroidota bacterium
CAATACTGGTTTATAATTTTTTTCTTTTTCATAATAAAAAATTAAAAGTAAATCGTGAAAAATATTTTGAAAACGTCAATCGTTCGAATATGTTACGGCTAAGTTTCAGTCATAGTCTATAGAAAGCCCTTGATAAATACTCTGTTTAACCTGAAGAAGTGGGAACCACAACAGGAATCATGGCGGGAGATGTGTAGCGGCTAAGAGAATGGGTATGGTTCAATTTTTTCATCCCCTGGCTGCCAATTAATTTTTTGATGGCTGCCGGTAAAACTTTATCCAACAGCATGAAAAAATTATTCAACTTACCGGGAATGATCACCTCTTTTCCTTTTAGCAAACCGTCGAGGGCAACAGGTACTACATCTTCGGGGTTCATAACCGAAAGGCGGCCGATATAACTACCTGCTTTGTTCATCATAGTGAGCCCAATGTTTGTATTCATTCCGCCAGGACATAGAACGCTTACATGCACATTGCTTTTCTTAAGCTCCTTGCGCAAAGTCCTGGAGAAAAAATAAATAAATGATTTAGTGGCTCCATACACTTGCTTTTTAGGTAAATAAAAGAAGGATGCCATGCTTCCGACATTCAAAATATAAGAATGCTGGTTGCACTGTAGTTTCTTAAGAAACAGTCGTGTCAGCATGGTAGTGGCCAGCACATTTAATTTGATCTGTTGTTCAAATATGCTGGGACACCCTTCTGCAAATAACCCGGTACTGCCGATGCCTGCGTTGTTGATAAGCATATTTATCTCCAGGTCCAATGCTATTACTTCGTTGTATAGCTCTAAACAGCTTTCATTCCTGCACAGGTCTTTGCCCATAGCAATTACCGTAACAGGATAGTTACATTGTATAAGATTTGTTATGGAATTAAGCTCTGGGCCGGGCAATGCAACCAGGAGGAGGTTCATATTTCGCTTTGCACATTCTATCGCCAGGGCTTTACCAAGGCCTTCGCTGGCACCGGTAATCAGGGTAAAGCATTTATTGGTATTCATAATTTTTATTTTTAAAAAATTGAATGGTTTGTTGCAATGCTGTCGCAAAAGGGGTGATTGAATACCCGAGTTCCCCGGTGGCTTTCGAACAGTTAAACCGTAAAAAAAGGTTCTTTACGAGCCAGTTTTGCTCGGATAAAATGGCAGCCACCATAAAACCTGGCCAGGTTTTTTGAGGCGGGAAACAGTCGTCCTTGCACACCTGAAACATTCCGGACTGTACGAAAAAAATCGGCATACGATAGATTTTCGCCGCCCAGGATATATTTTTCCCCGCTTTTTCCTTTTTCTATTGCCTGCAGATGCCCTCGTACCAGGTCGTCAATAAATACATAATTGGAGACCAGGTTA
>VBAS01000273.1:0-3163 GCA_005882975.1 Bacteroidota bacterium
TTACCGCTGCTTGGAGTAAAAATCAAAAGCAATGATGGTAAATTGCCAATGACAATTCAGGGGCCATTGGTTCCGGCAAATATTGAGGTTGATGGTTCATTGAGCTCTCAATTTCTCACGGGGTTATTAATGGCTTACTCTGCAGCAGGAGCAAACGATGTTTCAATCAAAGTAAAAGATCTTAAAAGCAAACCTTACATAGATCTGACTTTAGATGTAATGAAACATTTTGGAATGAATGTTCCGGAAAATAAAAACTATAAGGAATTTTTCTTTCATCATGAGCCCACTCACGATTCACCACTCACGACTCACCAATATACCGTTGAAGGTGATTGGAGTGGTGGCGCATTCTTGCTTGTTGCAGGCACGATCGCTGGTTCAATTACTGTTCGTGGTCTTGATCTGTCATCAACTCAAGCTGACAGAAAAATTTTGGATGCGCTGATGAATGCAAATGCAGCAATTGCGATGGAAGCAAAAGGAATACAAGCTCATCCGGGAGGGTTACGAGGTTTTGAATTTGATGCAACTGATTGTCCTGATCTTTTTCCTCCTTTAGTTGCATTGGCAGCTTATTGTGAAGGTGAAACAAAGATCAAAGGTGTAAGACGATTGAAGCATAAAGAAAGTAATCGTGCTGTTACGTTGCAGGACGAATTTGATCTGATGGGAATTAGAATAGATATTGAAGATGATACGATGATAATTCATGGCGGTGTTATAAAAGGTGCTGATGTTCATTCACATCATGATCATCGTATTGCTATGGCATGTGCTGTTGCGGCATTAGGAGCAAATAGTGAAACAGTGATCGAAGAGGCCTATGCAGTAAAAAAATCTTATCCTGATTTTTATAATGATTTGAAAAGCCTGGGGGCAAATGTATCTTTACCCTTTCAACAATTAAACTTATAAGCTTTGAATTCATTCGGCAGAATATTTAAAGTTTCAATCTTTGGTGAATCACATGGTGAATGTGTTGGGATAACTATTGATGGTTGTCCTGCCGGTTTAGCATTATCACCAGAAGATCTACTTCCTGATCTGGAAAGAAGAAAAGGCGGTAAACAAAAAGGAACTACACCAAGACAAGAAGAAGACTTTCCAATTTTTAAAAGTGGCTTGTTTAATGGGAAGACAACAGGATTTCCAATTACCATCTTATTTGAAAATAAAAATATCCGCAGCGAAGATTATACAAAACAAAGAAGCATCCCAAGACCGGGACATGCTGATTGGGTAGCGCATCAAAAGTTTGGAGGCAATGAAGATTATCGCGGCGGTGGACATTTCAGTGCAAGATTGACTGCAGGGATAGTTGCAGCAGCAGGCATTGCAAAAAAACTGATGAAAGGCGTAACCATTCATGCCGGGGTAATTGAAATAGGTGGTGAGAAGGATCTTGAAAAAGGTTTGCAAAAAGCAATTGATGCAAAAGATTCCGTTGGCGGAATTCTTGAATGTAAAGTAAATGGATTACCTGTTGGTTTAGGCGAACCCTGGTTTGATTCAGTTGAATCGTCATTAGCTCATCTTGTTTTTGCCATACCAGCCGTAAGAGGTGTTGAATTCGGAACCGGTTTAGCCGCTGCAAGAATGTTTGGTAGTGAACACAATGATGCTATACTTGAGATGGATGGCAAGACAAAAACAAATCATGCTGGTGGAGTAGTAGGAGGAATTACAAATGGAAACGAATTAGTTTTTCGTTTGGCAATAAAACCTACTTCATCAACTCCAAAAGAGCAGGAAAGTTTGAACTGGGATACAGAACAAGTTGAAAAATTCTCCATCAAAGGCCGTCATGATCTTTGTGTTGCATTACGAGCACCAGTTATTGTTGAAGCTGTTACTGCTTTGGTGCTGGTTGATTTTATGATGCTGGAGCAAAAGATCCCAAGGATAATAAACCCCTAAATCCCCTAAAGGGGACTTTGGAAGATTCACTAATCTTGAATAAACTTTTCATATACCCTATCTCCGAAATAAGTAAAGTATTTTTTTCTATCGAATTTCGTATAAGACAAGAGAGAAAAAATAAATCCATTCTTGTCTACCTGCACTGTATGATAGATCAACCCATTGGGGTTTTCTTTTAAAATAATTCTTATCCTTCCATTTAAGGCTTGATGATCAATAAAAGCTGTATCGGCAACTGTTTTAAATGAAAATGTTTCTGCCAATTTTCTTTGTAGTAAGCGACTTCGATACCAGGTGCCACCAGTCGGACTTACCAAAGGTTTGCCATTATAAATCACAATGCTGTCGTTATAAGCCAGAACAAACAAATTATTCTTTTTATCTCTTTGCAACCAATCGATAAATTTCTTTGTATGTAAACTGTCTTCATAACCATAATCACTATCAAGAAAAGCGATGCGTTCAATATTATCAGGGATTTTATCAACTGCATCTAAATACCC
The DNA here is from genome assembly GCA_005882975.1 of Bacteroidota bacterium. Taxonomy (GTDB): domain Bacteria; phylum Bacteroidota; class Bacteroidia; order Chitinophagales; family Chitinophagaceae; genus VBAS01. The sequence goes on from VBAS01000273.1 coordinate 2,427, forward strand.
AAAAATGAAACTGCCACCACCGCTATGGCCATTTAAAATAATTTTTGGATGATACTCTTTAAACAGCCAGGATAGACTATCGACAAGGTCCTTGATCTTTGGCTTTGAATTTTCAGTTGTTCTCTTCCAGGTTGGCCAGCTTTTTTGATCGGCCATTAGGTAGACAACGATATAGTTATTCTTTTGATCCAAACCTCTTACAAACCTTGTTTGTGCAGCTATATGCTGAATGTCGAAATGCCAGTCGTCGCCGGATTTCGTTTTCTTTCCCTTTGTCCATTCGATGCTATTACCATTGGGTAATGCAAACAATACCAGGAAAGTTTCTCCCTTTTTATTGAAATGCAACGGCGCATTAATGTTTATCGTCACACTATCGTGCCCGTTTTTAATCCATATCTCCTGTTCACCAAAGCTTCCTGTTTCAATAAAACCCTTTAAGATTTGTGAGTGTGAGAGATTTACACAGCATGTTAAAAAAATAACAACACAGATTACTTTATAACAGGAACGATTCATTACTTTGCCCAATTGCGAAAAGGGGAAATTAGCATAAATCTATGAACCGTGTTACCAAAGTTTTTTTTGTTTGCAGTAGAATATTGATCACATCCTGCCTGGCAATTTTTGTCTTATGCGTCTCCTCATGCAAGGAAAAAAGGAAGCCGGAAGAAAAAGTAATAGTGAAAGCGCCGGAAAAAATGGATGATAAGGTAAAAGAACTGATCAAAAGCTTT
>VBAS01000273.1:3175-11846 GCA_005882975.1 Bacteroidota bacterium
TGTTTCCAAAAATGGACGAATGGAAGATTCTACAATACTTTATCAATTACCGATTCTCGCTGACCTGTATAGGCAAAAAACATTTTCACCGCAGTGGAGCAGCTCTCAAAAATGGTTAGCCCAGGGCGATTCACTTTTATCTTTTATTGAAAATGCAAAATTGTACGGACTCTTCCCTTCCGATTACCACTCTCACCAATTAGCTATCTTAAAAAAGGTATTTGCCGCTGATGCATTCAAAGACAAAGAAACACAAGATGCCGCAAGTTGGGCACGTGCAGATCTTATGCTTAGCGATGCATTGATAAGTATTTTTCATGATATAAAATTGGGAAGATTGCCTAATGATAGTATTACATTGAGAAAAGATTCAGTATTATCAGAAGGATTTATTTCATCTAAATTCAATGCAGCTGCTTCAGGTCTTTCGCTGAATGTTATTATGTCAACACTTGAGCCGAAATATAAAGGCTATCGTGAGTTAAAAAGTGCAGTCGGAGTTTTTCTTGATAGTGCTGATTTCAAACCCATCACGCCGATCATTTTTCCAAATAAAAATAAGGACGAACTGAGAGCCTCAATAATGAAAAGGTTTTTTGAGACTGGATATATTGATTCATTAAATGCTCAGCCTGATTCATTGCAATTGGCAGGACTTTTAAAAAAGTTTCAAAAAAATAACCGGCTAACTGTTGATGGAAAGATCGGAGCTCAAACCATTAGAATGCTAAACTTATCAGATTCAGAAAAATTTGATCGCATTGCTATTTCAATGGACAGGTATAAAATGTTGCCAGATTCATTACCCGAAAAATATATATGGGTAAATATTCCTTCCTATAGTTTACGATTAATGAGTAATGACACTCTGGTGTTGGGAAGTAAAGTAGTAGTTGGTAAACCAATTACAAGAACGCCGGTACTTACCAGCGCTGTGTCAGAATTGATCACGTATCCTCAATGGACCATTCCTGAAAGCATTGTAGAAAAAGAGATAATTCCTGGAATGAAGAAAGACACAGGTTATCTCAGGAAGAAAGGTTATATGCTTTTGAACAGCAAAAATGAAGAAGTAAGTCCTGATTCGGTCCACTGGGCAAAATATGAAAAGAAAATACCTTATAAAGTTATACAGGGCAGTGGTGATGATAATGCACTGGGAGTTTTAAAATTCAATTTTCCAAATAAATACTCCGTTTATTTGCATGATACCAATCAGCGTTCTTTTTTTGCTCAGGATACAAGAGCCTTAAGTCATGGATGTGTTAGGGTACAGGAATGGGAGAAAATGGCATATTATATTATGAACAACCAGGTTGACAGTAATGTAAAAAAGAAAAAACCAAATGAGATCACTCTCGATTCAATGACTCATTGGTTAGCAATAAAAGAGAAACACAGTATTCCCTTACGTAAAAGGATCCCTGTTTATATAAGATATTTTACCTGTGAAGCAAACGATGGCAGGATCAGTTTTTTTGAAGACATTTATGAAGAGGACAAGAAAATGATTGAGCTGTTATTTGCTAATAAAAAGAATGGAGAATGAGGGTATTTCTGATCATCTTTTTTTTATTTACCAGTAATTATTTAATTGCAGGCGATACTATGGAAGCCAGGGCAGCAAAGCCTAAACTTTTATACGGTACGGCAAGTTTTTATTCCAACAGTTTTAATGGGAAAAAAACAGCCAATGGTGAAGTTTATTCTCATAAAAAAATGACCGCTGCTTGTAATGTTTTGCCACTTGGCACATGGATAAAGGTTACAAACCTCCGGAATGGTAAGAGTATTATTGTAAAAACAAATGACAGGCTTCATACAAAAATGAAAAGAGTTGTTGATCTAAGTCGTGAAGCAGCAGATAAATTAGATTATGTGAAATCTGGTCTTACAAGAGTACGTGTAGAAGTGATAGGTAAGAAAAAACCTGAAAAATAGGTGGAAATCAAAGTAATATTAAATTTCAGGATATAGTATAGAGCCTTTATTTTTGTTTAAACCCAAACTACCTCTTTATGAAGCATTTAATTGTTTCACTGCTTGCCTCAATAATTATAGCACCTGTTGTTTATGGCCAGGATGATGAGATAAGATCTCACGAGATAGGTCTAAGCTTCAATCTTTTTGATTTTAAAACCGCTGAATTAATACGCACTACATCTTTGAATGCCGTTATCAGGGATAAAACATTTGGTGATGAGAAGTCCCCCGGTATAGGACTTCATTATTTTAAAGGATTAAAAAAACATATTGACTTTGGCGCTTCCCTGAATGCCTCTTATCTTAATCAAACTCTTCCCGGTAAAACGGACCCAACTGACAGGTATATGTTTCAATTGGAAGCCACTGCCCAATTCAAGATGGTTTCCGATAATTATTGGTTTCAACCGTTTTTGATCGGCGGGATAGGTGCACAAAAGTATTATGTATATTATGGAGCATACATGCCACTTGGAGTAGGATTGAATATAAACTTTTTTCATGAGGGCAGATTGTTCATAAACTCAACATACAGAGTGCCGATCACCACTGGTACAGTTAACTATCATTTCATGCATGCATTTGGAATTGCTGGTCGTATTACTAAAAAGAAAGAGCCAGTCATAATTCCACCGCCACCACCACCAGTAGTAGCGCCGAAAGACAGCGATAATGATGGGATCACCGACGATAAAGACAAATGTCCCAACCAGCCAGGAGTTGCAAAATATGAAGGTTGCCCGGTTCCGGATACTGATAAAGATGGTATAAATGATGAGAACGATAAATGTCCAACAGTTGCAGGTCTTGCAAAATATGAAGGTTGCCCGATTCCCGATACAGATAATGATGGTATTAATGATGAAGAAGACAAATGTCCAAACCAGCCCGGCGTTGCCCGTTACCAGGGTTGTCCTGTACCAGATACAGACGGTGATGGTGTAAATGATGAAGAAGACAAATGTCCAAAAGTTGCAGGACCAGCGGATAATTTTGGATGTCCTATAATTGGGATAAAATCTTATGAGATCGTATTTAAAACCGGAAGTGCTGTTTTACTTTCAAAGGGTAAACCTATATTAGATACAGTTGTTGCCTATTTAAAGAGAAATCCGGATGTAGAAGTAACGATTGACGGACATACTGATAATACTGGTTCAGATAAGGTCAATAATCCGTTATCAGTTAAGCGGGCAGAAGCAACTAAAAAATATCTGGTAAGCAAAGGCATTGATGCGGACAGATTGGTGACTGCTGGATTTGGCTCTACTCAGCCAGTTGCTGATAATAAAACCAAAGAGGGAAGACAGAAGAATCGCCGAATTGAAATTAAGATAAAAGGATAGCTTGCAATACTGCAAAAAAGTTCGCATAAATAAAACATTCTACTAAAACCAACCGCACTGATAAAACAAAAAGCGTCTCCAATTAAGGGGACGCTTTTTATTTTTATAAATGGGATAGCTATGAATTTTAAGTTGAATTCAGTGATTGAAAAGTAATTAGCTTTTATTCAATTCTTGTTTTGGGATCCTGCTTTCTATACCAGCACCGATAGCAATACTTAGATCTGATTCCCGCTCTGAATCCTTATGAACCCACACATAAGATCCATTGCGCTTTATTCGCTTGATCTCCTGGTCAGGTAAAACGGAATGATGTTCATTATTCTTTTCTCCATTCGTAAGAGAAAAATCCCGAACCCTGTAATAGGGTTCTGAGTGATGAAGCTCCGCGATGGCATTAAGAGAAATTTTTAATTCAGATGAGGCCACCGGGAAATCAAATTTGATCTCAAACGGTCTCATAGCATTTAACTTTTCTTAATTCTCGATTTACTAATTCTGTGCCAATTTTTTTTGAAATAAAGTGCAAAATTGACAAAAGTTAATGCTGAAGTTAGAATCAACAGTTTTTTGCAAAATAAAAAAGAGCCCTATCGGGACTCTTTTTTGACAAACAAGTTAGTATGATTGCGACTCAGATCTTAAAGCCAACTGTAAGTATCACATTGCCACCATTATCTTTCAGGTCGGCAAAAGTATTGGCTCTGGGGGGATTAACGCGGTACGGGAAATTCACATCTTTATTTAAACGTTGTACATAAGTAAGATCAATGAACATTCCTCTATTTCTATAACCAAGTCCGCCACTTACAAACATTTTTCTTCCTTTTAATTCTTTGTTTTCATATGGACTGGTATAATAAGCAAACCCCGCACGGGCCATGATCGTTTTAAATTTCAATTCACCACCAAGCCGGAAATTAAAAGTCCCTTTATATACTGCATCAATTGCTTCATTGTAAGGTTTATAATCAGCTTTGGTCTCAGTCGTATTAGTTTCTCCTTGATCTGGACCATAACTCATCCATTTGTAATTGGTATATTCTATATCGAGGGTGATAAAACCTTTCTGTCTTGTTATATCTTCCACTTCTCTGAAGACATAAGAACCGCTGATCATGATCTTGGTTGGAGAATTCAATTGATAACTCTTCTCGATCTTTTCACTGCTTCCTGTAATTGTTGCGATCCCAACGCTGTCATAACCATGTCCTGCACCAAACAAATTCTCAAGGTCTGCAGCAAATCCTGAATTCGTAGTTTCCTTTAACGGCATCCATGTGGGAGAGTGTACAGCTAATCCTAAACGTATATATTCCTTTGGCCGGTAGATCAATCCTCCGCGAAAATTCAAACCATATCCTTTCAAGGTAAATGTTTCGTCGTAGGTTAAAAAGCTAAAATCATTATCTGCATTGCCGGTTGCATCGGATTCGTGAAAATAGGTTCTCTTTTCCTGGTTAATAATATTTATACCTAAACTGAGACCCGCCATAAATTTTTTACTGAGTTCTGATCCCCATCCCAAATTAATTTCTGTAATACCGCCTTTTGATTCTACACGGTTTTCCTGGTTTCTTGAAGCAGGAGTTTCAGAACGAGCTATTACCTGGGGACTTCCGTTCACTCTGAGAGTATCAACAAGGTAGGTGTATAAGGCCATCCTTGTGGGAATTGAAACATTCGACGTGTATAACAATGCCTGGTCTATAGTAAGACCAGAAGCAGCAAATTCGTCCGCCAATGGTTCGCCATAACTGCTGTAATCATTTTCTCCCTTATAGTACGTGTTATAATTAAAATTGGCTTGTTGTGTAACAGTTATCCCAAATGAATTTTTTGCTTTTTGACCAAAGCCACCGAATATAAAGCCAGAAGTTCCAAGATCAAAATGAGTTTGGCCCGTGCCGGCACTATTTGTTTCTCTGAACATACTTTTACTTTTTCCAAACTGAAGACCCGGCGTTAGAAAAAAATCGGAGGTTTTAAAAAATGCAAGTCCTGCAGGGTTAATATGATTTGCTGTTGCATCGCCGCCTAGTGAAACCATTGCCCCCCCAATTGCCTGATTCCTTGCTGTGCCTTTTAACTGATACCAGGATAATCGTAATGCATCTTCAGGTGATTGGGAAAAAGATATGTATGAGGAGAGAAGAAAAATGAGGGTGTAGATTTTTCCTTTCATATTAGAAGTTATAAAGTTTTAGATAATACGGAACAGGAAACACTCAAAAAATGTTTCGATTGCTTAACCTGTTTCATGTTTAAGGTTTAATTGCCACCTCTGCTTGGACGAACTGCGCCACCGCCACCACTACTTCCAGATGAACTGGAACCGCCACTACTGCCTGATGAACCAGAGCTAGGTGAGTAGCTTCTTGATGGAGATGAAAAGGAACCGCTGCTGCTATTGGTTCCGGTGTTAAAAATTTGTTTGAGTGTATTGCTAAAACCATTATTTGAATTTCTGTTGTTGTAAACAGGTTTTGACATACCTATTCATTTTTACATTGTTATTAGCATTATTATAAGTTGTGCCCGTATAACTGGCTAAATTGAAAGCTCTTGGTTTGGGAACAGTATGAGCTACGCTAGTTTGTCCTGAATATCCGGGATGATAAGCTATCACATTATTACGGCAGTAAGGATTATAATAATAATTCCATGAAGTATAGGGGTTATAATAACTGCCATAATAAGAATTGTAACTATAGCCAATACGATCATATGCATACCAATCATCAAGAGTGCTCCATTGTGAATGATTATGCACTTTCATGCGGAGGTAACGGTCATCATAATACTCGTCATCATAACGATACTGATCATCTTCTTTCTCTTTTACACGTACATATTCATCCTGTGGACGGGTAGGAGAAAAATAAACATCATCGGGAGTTTGACCGGTTTTGTATGCCGTTGTACAACTGCTTAACGCTGCTGCGGTAATTGCCAAAAGTAAAATTTGACGTTTCATGGCAGGGAGTTTAAGTGGTTTATAAAAATGAAGTTACTACATTTGCGCCGGATTTCCGACACATATCTTTGAGCATCAAATATTTTGCCGCTCGATGTAAAATTGTGAAATCCGTTGTTAATTAAAACGTAAGATTCAACCGTTCGTTATTTTTTAATGTTAAAAGATTTTTATTGAACCGGCATTGGTTCCTTGATCGATCTTTTGTTGCGACGCTCCGTTCAACTTTATAACTCCGGTTGATCTTTTTCTAATAATTTAAAATCGCCGTATTAGCGGAATTGTTTTATGTCAAAAGGAATTACAACAAGAGCTGAAGATTATTCTCAATGGTATAACGACCTTGTTTTAAAAGGTGGATTAGCGGATTATTCAGCTGTTCGGGGTTGTATGGTAATTAAACCTTATGGTTTTGCATTATGGGAAAATATGAGAGATGCTTTGGATAAAATGTTTAAAGATACAGGGCATCAAAATGCGTATTTCCCATTGTTTGTTCCTAAAAGTTTTTTAGAAAAAGAAGAAGGCCATGCTGAGGGCTTTGCAAAAGAATGTGCTGTTGTTACTCATTATCGTTTAAAAGCCAATCCTGATAAAAAAGGAACTTTAATGGTTGATCCCGAATCAAAGCTGGAAGAAGAACTTATCATTCGTCCTACAAGCGAAGCGATCATTTGGAATACATATAAAGATTGGATCCAGTCATATCGTGATCTTCCATTGCTTATTAATCAATGGGCAAATGTGGTGCGCTGGGAAATGAGAACAAGATTGTTTTTGCGCACTGCAGAATTTCTTTGGCAGGAAGGTCATACGGCGCATGCTACTTCTGAAGATGCGATCGTGGAAACAAAAAAGATGTTGGAAGTGTATGCAACGTTTGCTGAAGAGTTCATGGCTTTGCCAGTTATCAGGGGTGTAAAATCTGAAAGCGAAAGATTTGCCGGTGCTATCGATACATACTGCATTGAAGGATTGATGCAGGATGGAAAAGCATTACAGTGCGGCACTTCACATTTCCTGGGACAAAATTTTGCAAAGGCATTCGAAGTAAAGTTTTTAAACAAAGAAAATCAACAGGAATATGTTTGGGCTACGAGTTGGGGAGTAAGTACAAGACTGATCGGCGCATTGGTAATGGCGCATAGTGATGACCAGGGATTAGTATTGCCTCCGAGAATTGCACCTTTCCAGGTTGTTATTGTTCCGATCTACAAAGGAGAAGAATCAAAACCTGTTATTGATGCAAAAGCTGAGGAGATAATGAAAGAACTCAAAGACGCTGGCATCCGGGTAAAGTATGATAACAATGATAACAACAGACCGGGATGGAAGTTTGCAGAATATGAGTTGAAAGGAGTGCCTGTACGTCTTGCGATGGGGCTGCGTGATTTGGAAAATAATGTAGTTGAACTGGCAAGAAGAGATACAAAAGAAAAACAGCAAATATCTATTGTTGGGCTATCAGCTTACATTATAAAACTGCTTGATGAAATTCAACAGAATCTTTATAACAATGCATTGAAGTATCGGGGGCAACATATTACTTCAGTTGATAATTGGGATGAATTTGTAAAAACACTTAATGAAAAAGGCGGCTTTGTGTCTGCGCATTGGGATGGGACTGCAGAAACAGAAGCTGAAATAAAAGAGAAAACGAAAGCTACCATTCGTTGTATCCCTTTGAATAATCCCAAGGAGGCAGGAGTGTGCATTTTAAGTGGAAAGCCAAGTAAGGAAAGGGTTCTATTTGCTATTGCATATTAGAATTTGATCTTTATATTTATGCATTATAAATCTAAAACCAAACTAACATCATGGAAAATTTAAACATGGCTCCGCCCGGACCTAAAGGCCCGTTTAGCGAGAACTGGCTCGTAGAAGCTATATTAGTAACCTTACTTTGTTGTCTTCCATTTGGAGTGGTAGGTATTATTTTCGCCGCGCAGGTTAATACTAAGCAGCAAGCAGGCGATATGGAAGGCGCAGAAAAATCAAGAAAAGAAGCTGCTAAATGGACAAAGATTGGTTTTTGGGTGGGCCTTGGATGTATAGTCCTTTATTTACTGTTTTGGCTGGTATTTGGCGTAGCCATATTAGGCGGCGCAGCTTCAATGAACAGATAATTGACAGATGCGTAATCGATATATTAAATTTTCAATTTTATTTATAGCAGCAGGTGCCACCCTGCTGCTTTATTTTTTTATAGAACCCAAAAATGGGAATCTGCCAAAATGTTTTTTTCATGAATTGACGGGGTTCTATTGTCCGGGTTGCGGTGTGCAGCGTTCTTTTCATGCTTTATTGAACGGACATATCTTAACTGCTATCGATTATAACCTGTTGTTTATTTTATTTCTGCCGA
>VBAS01000274.1:0-5696 GCA_005882975.1 Bacteroidota bacterium
CGGAAAAACAGATCAGTGATCACAGGCCTGTGATCATGGAGATAAAATTATAAGGAAATTGGCTTGAAGTTTTGTTGATTGAATAAAAAATTGAAAAAAATATCATGATGAAAAAAAATATTTTTTTGATTGGGGCAGTAGCCTGTTTGATAAGCCAGGCTGGTTTGCAGGCACAGTCACAGAAAAGTCGCCCCAATATTATTTATATCATGAGTGATGATCATGCCTACCAAGCCATTAGTGCTTATGGTTATGGATTGAACAACACGCCACATATTGATAAGCTGGCTGAAAAAGGAATGTTATTCAATCGGGCTTTTGTTACTAATTCCATTTGCGGACCCAGTCGTGCAGTAATGCTTACCGGTAAATACAGTCATATTAATGGCTTCATAGATAATCACAGCACATTCGATAACAAACAACAAACTGTTGCTACTATATTACACAACGAAGGTTACCAGACTGCCGTTATAGGTAAATGGCATTTGATCTCCGATCCCGTAGGATTTGATTACTGGAATGTAGTACCCGGCCAGGGAGAATATTATAATCCTGATTTTATTGAGAATGGTGTTCGCAAAAAAGTAAATGGTTATGTAACGAATATCACAACTGATTTTGCCATCAACTGGCTGGATAAAAGAGATAAGGACAAACCTTTTTTCATGGTCTACCAGCAAAAAGCCCCACATCGGAACTGGATGCCGGAAGAAAAATATTATCATCTATTTGACAGCACCCAGTTCCCGGTTCCTGCAAATTATTTTGATGATTATAAAACAAGAACCCGTGCAGCATATCAACAGGAAATGGAAATTGCTACACACATGCATTTTGGTTACGATCTGAAAGTGCCGGTGGATTCCGTCCTCGAGAAAAAAACAGGACCGGGTCCGTCATTGCAAGGTTCGCTCAATCGCCTTACACCGGAACAACGAAAAAAATGGGATGATGCCTATAACCCGATCATTGAACAATTTAATAAAGCCCATCTGAGTGAAAAGGATCTTGCTATCTGGAAATACCAGCGTTATATGAAAGATTATTTACGCTGCGTGCAAAGTGTAGATGATAACGTGGGCCGGTTGATGGATTACTTAAAACAAAACGGTTTGGAAGAAAATACCATCGTCATTTATACTTCTGACCAGGGATTTTATTTAGGTGAGCATGGATGGTTTGATAAGCGATGGATGTATGAAGAATCATTCCGTACGCCACTGATCATAAAATGGCCGGGAGTCACCAATAAAAAGTCAACAAGTAACCAGATGGTGATGAACCTTGATTTTGCCGAAACTATTTTAGATATGGCGGGTGTGAAGATCCCGGCAGATATGCAGGGAAAAAGTTTTGCGCCGGTATTAAAAGGAAAACAGAAAGGAGTTTTTCGTGATGCGGTGTATTATCATTTTTATGAGAACCAGGAACACAAAGTGGCAAAACAAATTGGTGTAAGAACAGAACGGTACAAACTGATCTGGTTTAATGAGAACAACGAATGGGAGTTGTATGATTTGGAAAAAGATAAACACGAGATGAACAATGTATACGATCAACCTGCTTACAAAAAAGTGCAGGAGATGATGATGAAAAAATTGAAAGAAAAGAAAGAACAGTACAAGGATCCTGTTGCTTTAAATGATCCTTCAAAAAAAGTCTAAAATTTAATGGGAACCACATAGACACAATAGGCCACAATAGAAGAGAAACACATAGAACTATATGTAAAACCTATGTTTTCTATGTGGCTATGTGGTTCATAGTTTCGATATACGGATAGCGACTAAAAAATCAATTACGAAATGAAAGGCATTAAATCATCGTTGACGTTTAAAAAACATCTCGCTTTTATCCTGGTAATATTATTTGCAGGCGAACTACAATCACAGGTTTCTTTACAAACCAAACAATTCAAATTAAGTTTTGATCAAAGCGGCAAGCTGACCGAGATGCTTGATAAGTCAGCCAATAAAAATTATTTACCACCCGGTGAAACAGCCTTTTTATTAAGCGTACGAAGAAAAGGAAAGATGATTAACCCAAGCAGTATGCATTGGAAAAGTCAATCTTCTGAGATCGTTCTTTCTTTTATTGATAAGACCGCGGCCACCATTAAAGTAGATCAGCAGCCTGACTATACCAGTTTTGAATTAAAGCAACTGACAAATGCAGCAGATGCAGAGTTGATCTTATGGGGCCCTTATCCTACTATTATTGGAGATACGATCGGCGAAGTGGTGGGTGTTGTCCGCAATAAAGAATTTGCAATTGGCATACAGGCATTGAATATAAAAACACTGGGTGGTTATCCAACAGCAGAAAGTGATATACAACCTTCTTATGATGTATTTGCCGGGGGAAATAAAGTTGATGTGGTGAAAGATGACCTGGATAAACAATTATACAGGGGCGATGTTGCCAGGCACATGCCTTATGGTAGTTCATTGCAGGCTTATTGTCGTAACCGAAATAAGGATCGTGTAATAGAAAATTGGAGTCATGCCCGTTACATGGCGCCGGCATATAAGGATGATGTCGGTGTTATCGGCAGCAAGCTTGCCATATTTGGTGTAGCTACACCGCAAGTGTTGAATGTTATTTCAACAATAGAGTTAAAAGAAAACCTGCCGCATCCGATGATCGATGGCGTGTGGGGCAAACAAAACAGAAAATCCACTGAGTCGTATTTGATCATGCGTTTCGGTGAAAGCAATTTGCAGGAAGCAATCGCTTTCACACAACAGGCGGGATTGAATTATTTATATCATGAAGGCCCATTTGAAACATGGGGACATTTTAAACTCAACAGCAAAGAATTTCCAAACAACTGGTCAAGCCTGGAAGCCTGTGTTGAAAAAGCAAAAGCGCAAAATATTAAACTGGGTGTTCATACGCTATCAAATTTTATTACTACAAACGATCCTTATGTAACACCGGTTCCCGATAAACGACTCGCAAAAGTTGGGGTTTCACAACTAACAGAAAATATTGATGAAGCAACAAAAGAAATTGCCATCAAAGATCCCGGGTTCTTCAACCAGTTTGAGAACAATACATTAAAAGCTGCTGTTGTAGGTAATGAAATCATTCGATATACAAGTATTTCGGCAGTTGTTCCCTGGAAATTATTGAATTGCCAGCGTGGTGCTTTTGGTACACAGGCAATGAGTCATAAAGCGAATGATAGTATCGGCAAACTAATGGATCATGCTTACCAGGTTTTTTTAGGTAATCATGAACTGGACCAGGAGATCGCTAAAACGATTGCCCGCTTGTTTAATGAAACAGGGTTGATGCAAATTTCTTTCGACGGGTTGGAAGGTTGCTGGAGTGAAGGCATGGGTGATTATGGCAAACAACTTTTTACCAAAGCATGGTTTGATAATTTAAAACCCGAACTAAAAGGAAAAGTGATCAACGATGCCAGCAATCCCGGGCATTATTTCTGGCATGTGTATACCCGCATGAACTGGGGCGAGCCATGGTATGCAGGTTTCAGGGAAAGTCAATTGCAACTGCGATTGAAAAATCAACAGTTCTATCGCCGCAACTTAATGCCTTCGATGCTCGGTTGGTTTAGTTTGAAAGCAGAAACATCTATTGAAGATATTGAATGGATGCTGGCCCGAGGCGCTGGTTTTGATGCAGGCTTTGGTTTGTCTACCAGCATTGAAACAATTAAGAAGCATGGGCGCAAAGAGGAGATACTGAATGCTATAAAACTATGGGAAAATGTAAGGCAGCACGGTCTTTTTACGGAAGCGCAGAAATTGAAATTGCAGGACACAAAAAATGAATTTCATTTACAAGTAAATGCCAGTGGCGAATATGAGCTGCTGCCAGTGTATAATTCTTATTACCTGCACGAGCAAAAAATAAAACAGCCCGGCGAACCAACTTATTCCTCTTTTCAATTTGATAACCCCACGGCATCACAGCCATTTGCATTTATCATGACGATGATGAATGAAAGGGATAACGATCCGAATACATCTTTTGAGGATCTCAGCATTTCTATTAACCAACAAGATCCTTTGCTGCTGCCGATAAGTTTGAAGCAAAAACAAATTTTATACTGCGATGGTAAAACGATAAAGCTTTATAATAGCCAGTGGCAGTTAATACAAACTATTAATAAACCTTTACCGGTACTAGCAAACGGAAAGAACGACATAAAATTTGATGGCAAGTATTCAGGTGAAAATGGTGGCAAGATAAAAATTGAAGTACGAGCCAAAGGCACACCTGAAACTTTGAAATGATCAATCGTAATGAATGATCATTATCCCCCGCTGGCGGGGGAAGTGCTTCAATCAATATCATTTTTCAAAATGGGGTGGACAACTGAGCTGCAATTCAATCCACCCCCATTCGATTATTTATTAAAGTTGGATATCCGGCCCCCGCCAGCGGGGGATATAAACATTCTAAGCTTCGAAAATATAGATGAATAACTATTTCATATTCCTTCCTTCCATAGTCGCTTTCGGGTCGCTGTTCCCTCGCTATTGAGTCGCTATTGCTATACAATAAGGATATTGTATAAAACGATCAAACCGGCATAAAAAGATTGTTGCAAAATCATTTGGTATAAATGGTATTTGCGGCTTAGTGATTTCTATCCATTTTTTTTCCTTTCTAATCTTGTTGTGCAATTGCAATCATCGATGATGAGGCTTAAACAGGATGTGCCTTTGAAACATTCTGATTTTTTAAATCTAAAAATTAAAGTGATGGCAGAACAAAAAGGAATTATCCCTCTTCGCGGAACAATAGGCAACATCACGTTTTACAAATCGAAAGATGGATTTAGGGCCAAAGAGAAAACAGGTCTTGATGCCAATCGTATTGCCACCGACCCTGCTTTTCAGCGTACCCGTGAGAACGGTGCTGAATTCGGAAGGGCGGGCAAAGCAGGTAAGTATTTGCGTGCTGCTTTGCGATCATTGCTTCAGAATGTTTCCGATAGCAGAATGATTTCAAGATTGGTGAAAGAAATGATGAGAGTGATCAAAGCCGATGAAACAAATCCAAGAGGTTTTCGGAATGTAATCGATGGTGAAGCCGAGTTGCTGAAGGGATTTGAATTCAATGCAAACAGCAAATTAGGAACTACACTATTTGCGCCATTCACCGGAACTATCAACAGGGTAACGGGACAATTGGCAGTTACTATTGCTTCCTTTATTCCTGTTAATATGATCACAGCGCCCAATGGTGCCACACATTTCAAAATTGTTTCTGCAGGTGCAGAGATCGATTTTGAACAAGGCAGTTATACTGCAGAGAATGCAGAAACTGCTGTCTTGCCATGGGATCCCACTGCAACAGTTGCGATTAACCTGGTGAACCATGTAACAGCGAACAGCACGAAGCCGCTGTTCCTTGTATTGGGGATTGAGTTTTATCAACATGTGAACGGAACAATGTACTCATTGAAGAATGGTGCGTTCAATGCTCTTTCATTAGTGGAAGTAAGCGGAGAGTAAAAGATGTGTTATTCATTTAACTAAAACCTAAAAGATGAAACTGGAGCTGATCAGAACTTATTATCCGAATGGAACGAACGGGGAACTTCTCCTGAACGGAGACAGGCTAAGCTCAACAATTGAGCTGCCATGGAAAAACAATGAACCCAAAGTTTCGTGTATTCCTGAAGGCGAATACGAACTGAAAAAAAGATACAGTAA
>VBAS01000274.1:5720-9707 GCA_005882975.1 Bacteroidota bacterium
TCCTGCAAATGACGCATTGAAAGAACTTAAAGGCTGTATCGCCCCGGTTTCATTTTTAACTGGTGAAGGGAAAGGATCACAATCAAGAACAGCACTTCAAAAATTAAGTGAAGCGATCAATCCTGAACTCACAAAAGGAAACAAGATCTTATTAATCATTCAATCAAAAAAACATGACTGAGATCGTAAAGCGAATGAAGAAAACCACACCGAAGTTCTTTAGGAAATTAAGGAACACGGGTTTGACACTCGCAGCGGTTGGAGCTGCTATTATTACGGCACCAATAGCCTTACCTGCTATTCTTATTAAAGCTGCAGGTTATATTGCCGTAGCAGGGAGCGTTGCCAGTGCCGTGAGTCAAACTGCGGTGAAGCATGAACGGGAATAGTTGAAGCGGTTTATTCAAAAATAAATAATGAGTGAACCAACACATACAAAGGCCACTACTCTCGGTGGTGCATTAACAATCCTGTTTGCAAATATCACCAGCCCGGATATCGTCAAAACAATTGTATTGACGGGAATAGGTGCAGTTGTGAGTTTTGTAATGTCAATTTTGTTCAAAGCAATAGTGAAGTGGTGGAAGACCCGGAAAGGGTAAAATGTAACCCCGTCGAAAGACGGGGTTTTGTTTGGTACATATGAGTTCCGATTAATGCGTCATTCTATTCGGTTTAAAAATGATAGGTAGAAATTTTTTGCAGCTTAAGCAAACGAGACTCTGTAATTTATTTGCTCTATCATCCAGATCTGAAAAAGTTACCGGCGTGCCACTAACAGGATCGTTGATTGTTTCTCCTGAAAGAAAACCTGACAGACCTGCCACCGCACCGAAAGGCACTACATTCACGTGTGTAAATTGGAATGTTTGAGTTTCTCCACCATGACAAGCATTGCAAGTATTCAATGAAAAAATTCTCCTGGTGGTAGCAGGATCGGCACAGGTCAACGCTGCATTCCATACATCACCCGAACCGTTATTATTAAGCGACATCGCTCCGACGAATGGTTGCCCACTTACAGCGTCAGGTACGTCATAGTTGTTTGCGAGAATATCTGCACAGTTTGCATTTATAAAGCTGGCTAACAATGCCGAGTTATTCAGAGAATTACCCGTTGTATTTCTCGGGTTCTTTTTAACAGTCACCAATTTGAGTAAGTGAGTTGTTGCATCAATATTAAATTCTCTCAACTGCCAGGGGAGTGGACCAATTGCGAATTCGTCTGTTCTTAGCTGATTCAATGAACTTCCATTTGGTTTTCCCGCAGTAGTGTTTGCGTTTACGAACTGATCGGTGATGGCTTGTAATGCTGCGTTATATGTTGGATCGCCCAATGTCATTGAATGCAGGTCATACCATTGCTGTCCCCAATTTTGCACAGCTTTGCAACCGCTTTTGTTGACACCGTATTCGAATATGACAGTAAATCTCATGGGCGAATTAAGAACAGCCGTGTTATTGGAATTCATAACGCAAAAAACAAATCGGCCTTCACCAGCATTGCCACCGCCATAGCCAACAGCTTGCCTAAGATCTACGCGATTTACAATTGCGAGCAATTTGAAAGGTGCTTCTGCCATATCAAGAGTATCTGCCGGTAGTCCATGCGCAAGACTTCTTTGTTTCCAGTTACTGATGATTGCATCTACTCCTAATCTTATATCTGCATTATCACCATTCACCGGTGTATTAATATCCCAGGTTTGTAACCATGCCAGTACAAATTCCGTAGCTGTTTTACCGGTAGCGGCTTTATTCACCATTTGATTAATGATATTATTAAAGGTCCAAGCACCTGTTTTGGCGCCTGAATGAGTTGCCGGATTCCATGTGCGGGCAGGATCTTCCACGACACTGAGAGCATTAATCATTAAACTTTTCGGAATAAGATCAGCGGGAGGTGGCGGGCACAAAAAATGAGGAAATAAATGTATGGGAATCCGAAGACGAATAGCTTCTTCAAAGTTAATAACGGAAACTGGTTTTTTGTCAAACCTTACCTGGCGGTCAACAAAAGTAAAGTTAGGATCACCCTGCAGCACGGCGTGTAAAGCGTTGAATTTTGTTGTATCCCGTTTGTCAAATCGTAATAAAGTAGCCATGTCCCTGTTGCCGGCCTCCAAACTTTCGGCTCTTGCCACTGAAGCGTTTTGCTGATCGACCATGGTCTTCACTTCGCTTTCATCCATATTAATGAAGACAGAAAATATACCATCCCCTGCCAAAGAATCGGCGCCTTTTCCATCATCTCTCAAAACAATTTTTTCACCGTCTATTTCGTAAGCGAGGTATTGATCCCGCAATTGACCTCTTAAATTAGCGGTCATACGAAAGTTGCCCCACTTATTGGGTTTTTCCAAAGACTGCAATACAATTTCATTGGCGACGGGTGGACGGGTGGCGTATTCGGTTTTAATGGATGTTTCTTTTACTAGTTTGTCATAATCATCCATTGGCTTGCACGAAATAAAAAAGAACAAACTAAAATTGAATACAATGAGAAGAAAGGTGGATAGCAGTTTCATGTTTTGTTATTTTAAGATGATGAATAGTCTCAGCCGAAATTTATTATCAGCCAACTGCTACTTCGGAATGCACAGAACTTAACCAGTGCAGGATTTTTCGGGCCTGCCAAACGGGATATGGATCAAATATGTTTATTGAAAGATGATGAAGATACACGTAGCAGGAAAAGAGAGCAATACCACTTTATAGTGATAAATTTCTGAAGCATCAATTATTTGAAAAAATGTCTATCAGTATACGGTTGGCGATATCAATAAAAAATTTCATTCAAAGACTTATATACCAGTTGGAGCAGAGCTACTTTTTTTGAACAGAATAAAATTTCGCTATTTCTGCCTGAATCGGATCAACTGATCCTGGCGGAGTAATATTATATGTGACATAAAGCCTGCTATCTACCATCTCAATAATAATATATCCATTGATTTTATGAACATGAGCTGGTCTGCCAATGGCAATTTCAATTCCTGCTAACATTGAAGCCATTGGAACTGACTCAAAGGCATTTAACCCTTCGGTAGAAGGGTAGTCTTTCTTAATTAACTCTCCATCTTTGTAATAATGCGTGGATTTAAAATTTATCATCTTAGGGGTTAGTTTCTTAGTATAACAATAAAAAGTCCCTCAGTTGAAACAAAGGGACTGGTAATAAAATATTACCATTAAGCCTGAAAACGAGAAATGAATATAAGCGGGAAAGCCTTGAACCGGAAACATTACCAGATTAATTGATGCGGGTTATTTTTTTTCTTTTGTACTGGCTTTTCTTGTTTTTTTCAATTGTTGTTATAGGAGTAACAGCTTTTATTAGGTCTTCAAAACGTTGCATGAATGAATGGGCACTCTATTTAAGAAAGTCTTTTATCAATTCTTCCGGAATGCCAGTGCATAAAGAAAATTCCTGGACGGTGATGAACATTGGCTTTGATTTTCCTAATCCCGTTTTGATCTTTTGTATAAGCTTGCGTGCAGCACGATCGCCGAGGCCGGTGATGTTCTCTACATCTTTTGGATAGATCACTACACGCAAAGGTATTTTTGAGTGCGGAGCATTCATAGAGTAAAATAACCGCTGATAAAAAGAGGGAGATTGATAAATATCAATTAATACTTATTGCCACGAATGCGGCTTAATGTTTCTACAGAAATACTGAGATAGGAAGCAAGGTATTTTGACGGTACCCTTAATACTAATTCCGGAAAGTACTTCAGCATGCTGCTGTACCTATCAGATGCGTTCTTCATTCTAATAAAATTCAATCGCTGTTCACTGAGCAGGTAAGATTTGATTGATAATACACGGCCAATGACATTGAATTCGGGAAAGTGTTTGTATATGTATTGTAATTCGTCGTAACAAACGGACCACAGTGTTGCGTCTTCAATCGCTTGTATAAATTCAATGCTTTCTTTTTGCAGGAAGAAACTTGATGCAGATACGATGATGTCGCCTTCTTT
>VBAS01000275.1 GCA_005882975.1 Bacteroidota bacterium
ATTTTTCATAAATGAATTGAACCAGTGAGTAATGCGACGATCGTCATAACGATCGTTGTACCGAAAGCCCATTTAAAAATAAACCGCTGATGCTCTCCTAAATCTACTTCAGATAACCCGACCAATAAAAAAGTTGAAGCTGTAAGAGGACTCAAAGGAAAACCTACTGTCATTTGACCCAATAACGCCGCCCTGCCAATTTCAAGCGGATCAACACCTAATTGCGTTGCAGCCTGACTTAATACCGGAATTACCCCGAAATAATATGCATCAGGAGTAAAAAATAAACTGGAAGGCATAGAAGAAACAGCAGTAACTACGGGCAACAACGATCCATGTTCTTTTGGGATCAAACTTACCAGGCTACCAGCCATTGCATCGATCATTTTACCTCCTGTAAGAATCCCGGAAAAAATACCTGCTGCGAAGATCATGCTTGATACAAAAAAAATATTTGCACCATGTGCTTTCAGAATTTTCTGCTGCTCAGTTAATCTTGGATAGTTAATAACTAATGCAATTGACGCAGCAATAACAAATAAACCAGGAGCCGGAATCAATCCAAGCATTAATGAAGAAACAAGCAATATCGTTAAACCTGCATTAAAGAAGATCAATTTGGGTCTTCTTAATTTTTTTTGCTCTTCAGTAAGATTCTCTTTATGGCTGTAATCAAAATGAATGATGCCCAATCGTTTTCGTTCTCTTTTCCCAAAAATATAAGCGACGAAAAACACCCATATAATGCCTGCAATAATTGCCGGTATATTCGGATTGAAAATATGAACTGCATCAGACTTAAGACTTGAAATTGCTCTGACAGACGTGCCCGACCAAGGCACCAAATGTAAAGGGCCAACACTTAATGCAACAATGCCCGGTAAAATGAGACGATTAATTTTAAGTCTTCTGTACACTGGCAGGAATGCCGAAAGTACGATCATGAAAGTAGCAGTACCATCACCATCAAGATGAACGATCATCGTAAGAATAGCTGTGCCCATTATTACTTTCATCGGATCGCCTTTTACTGATCGTATAATGAGTGCAATGACAGGATCAAACAAACCTGTATCCAGCATTGTAGAAAAAAATAAAACTGCAAACATTAATAGAATGCCTGTCGGTGCCACCTGTTTAATACCAGTCAACGACATTTCACCTATCTCTTTGTAATTAAATCCCGCAATAAAACCAAATAGAACAGGAATCAATACTAACGCAGTAATAACAGATAGACGCTTTGTGATTATAAGGATGAGGAAAACAACAATAGTAGCAAAGCCCAAAAATGCAAGCATGATTGTGTTGTTAGATCAATGAAACATGAGTTGTGAAGATACCTTACTATCTGAGTTCATTCATCACTCATTATTTATCAAACTTTAGATAGTCATTAAAAAAAGGAAGCAGTTCATTTAACACTCTGCCATCAGTGGTCCAAATCTTATTGGTGTGATCACCGATATACTCTTCTGCATAATGATTTATTCCTAAGTTCTCTAATGTTTGGCTGAACATACCGCATTGAACAGGAAAACGATTGGCATCATTCCGCCCCCAATCTAATTTTATTGCTTTTAATTTCCGAAGATTGTCAGCATACTTTTCAACCATATAAACAGGCATATTATCATTCCATAATTGAAGAACTTTGTTATTTACAATCAGGCTATCACCTTTGTAAGTAAAAGGAAGATCACAATAAAATGGAGGATTCAAAGGGTTGGGTGACCATGCTCTTGCCGCTGCAACCAAAACTTTCGGATAATATGTTTTTTTCAGATCATCATGTGTTTTAATATTTCCAAGTTCTTTATATGATGTACTGTTTGGCCCAAACTCTTTTACGAATGCCAGCAATCCCGGGCTAAGTGCATATACAGAACTAAATACATCAGGATATAACATGGCAATCTTAATAGCTCCATAGCCTCCCATTGAATGTCCTCCAATTCCCCTGCTTTCTTTGTCGTCTATTGTCCTGAAATTTTTATCCATATAAGCTACTAATTCTTTCGCTGTAAAGTCAGCCCAGTTGCCTGTAAGTGAAGAATTGGTATAAAAACTTCCTTCGTATATAGTATACTGATCAGAGATAACTAAAATGAAAGGCCTGATCTTTTTTTTACTTATGCCCATATCAAGTATGGTCTTCATGTTGGGACTAATGCTATCATTACCCATGAAGCCATGCAGATAATAGATAACCGGGTAGCGTTGAGCTGACTGATCATAGTCCGGAGGAAGATAAACAGATATTTTTCTGTCAGGATTTTCTCCGCCGGAATTCTTTAAGTAGGTGGAGCTAATTATCCTCGTAACAATTTTACCACGAACATCTTGCCCGTATATATTAATTGTAAAAAGGAAAATAATAAACAATAACCCGGACCTTTTCATAACAAAAAGTTTTTTATCTAATTACATTGCCCTCGGTGCCACCAGGTCAAACAGCTCTTTATCTAATTGTGGTTTAACTATACACTTATTATCAAAGTGCATCGTTGCAGTATTAGTTGAATTGTATGCCGGCCAGTTGGGCAGTCCTTTATGATTCGGATTACCGGTTCTTGCAAAATTGATCCATGCGGAACTCATTTTATCAGCTAATGCATAAGCTTCTTTTGTTCCACCGCTCATCTCTTCGCAACGATTGATATTATTAAACACAAATGCAAGCTCCATACAATGCACTGCTTTGTACTTTCCATCCATCACGGGAGATTGATAGTCGAATAAATACATATAAACTGGTGCTCCGCCAGCTAAAGAAGATTTTTGATTTGCCTGCGCAACTGCTCCCGGACGGAATGTTACATCCACATCCATCAGGTCAGAAGGTTTGGTATCATCAGGATAAGCTTTTTTTACAGCGGCGATATACGCATCAGCTTTATCGCCTTGGTGTTTTTTAATATTCTCCATAACCTTATCAAGCGGCGCATTGGTAAAAGCGCCGTTCATGAAAGGTGTAAACTCATTTTTAGTAGTGCCAATTAATAAAGGAACATTTTTTGACAACTCATACGCTTCAGGTGAAGAAACCTGGTAAGGCAAGTCTTCCCCATCAATGCTCGGTCCCCAGCTCAATCCAAATGGCGGCAATTGTTTGCCGGAAGCTTTCATCTGATCAGCAATAACCTTCAATGCTTTTTTACCTGCATCACTTAATTGTGCAAAAGGAATTTTCTGCAGCTCATCGGCTTGGTTTGGTTGCAGGTTAAGTGCTTTTAATACTTCTGCAGTAATTGTCTGTGTTGTTTGTTTATCCAACATTGCTGTCGTGAAAGCGCCGCTTTCATTAATTGCTTTATGAAATAAACCTTTTGCAGAAGGCATCGCCATCAATGTATTCACTTTTGCGCCACCGCCTGATTGACCAAATATGGTAACGTTGCCGGGATCGCCACCAAAGTTTGAAATATTATCTCTTACCCATTCAAGCGCAACTTTCATATCCAATATACTGTTATTGGCAGAATGCTTATACTTTTCGCCATAGGCTGACATATCTAAGTAGCCAAGGATATTCAAACGATGATTAATGGATACTACAACCACATCTCCTTTTTTCGCAAGGTTCTCGCCATCATAAGAAGGAAGTTCTTGTGATGAGCCGGCTGTAAAACCGCCACCATGGATCCAGAACATAACCGCCCTTTTTTTTCCATCATTGATACCGGGTGTCCACACATTTATCCGCATACAATCTTCACTTGTATATCCCCAATCATGATGAAAAACAAATTCACCTTCATCTTGCACAGATGTTGTAGGGTCCATCAACGGCGCAACAGGCCCATAGGTCATTGAACTACGAACTCCCTGCCATGGCGTCGGTTTCTGCGGTGCTTCGAAGCGTTTTGCCACAGCATAAGGAATGCCTTTGTAAGTATAAATTGTATTGTGAATGTATCCTCTTACTTTACCTGCATCTGTATTCGTAACAGCGGTATTCTCTCCTGTGCTCAATTGTGCATGGGCTGTTATTAAAGTGAAAGCAGCTATTATAATGCTAAAAGATAGTTTTTTCATATTTGCTTTTTTCGTGATGATTATTTGATATACCCTTAAAGGTAATCTCTGCAATGTGAAATTGGATTTGACCTATGATAAATAATTTCAAGTGAAGTTGTTCACATGAGCCCTATCAACTGAACCATATCAATACAAAGGAATTGTCGATAGCTTTTAGTCGGGCAGCCATATTTGCAAAGTGGCAAATTTAGTTTCACATTTTTTGCTCAATGCCGGCTGATAATTGGTCTTTAAAAATTAAAATTTTCAGAAGAACTAGAAAAAGATTTCTGAACAAGGTCAATGAGTAATCATGGAATTCCCTCGCTGATTCAACTTATAAAAAAGGAATCTACTTTATATAATTAAGGGTAATAAGAGATATTATAATTAGAATGCCAAGCAGTGATATAATGAATAAATAGTCCGCAAGGATCTCAAGCCGTTTTTCAATTATATGATTCGATGTCCGGATCGAAAAAAAGGAAAACAAACACGAACACTCAGCAAAATTGCAATTACGGAAGTAAGTTCGTCAATGATACTGCTTTCTGCTTTATCAGTAAAATGAAGTGAGGTAATAACGAAAAGACAGAATCCTAAAAGATTTGCGGAAGTACTTAAGATATGTTGTGACGTAGTGTTTGGCATATTGAAATATTTCACTTGTAATTTAGTGGGATTTGTTTAGCAATAATGTTAAACAATCGTGGTTCAATATACCATTCACTTTAAATTTTCATGAGTATCCAGTCAGTTCGATTCATATCACTCTTTCCAATTTCATCTTATACTTAACTGGTCTGACGGTATAGCCTGCTTTGCGTAATAATTTAATCACTCCTTTATCACCAGCAAGATGTCCCGCTCCTACCGCTACGGTTAAACTTTTTTCAGGCATCAACTTCTTTAATTTTTCAACCCAATTTCGGTTACGATTATAAATTAAAATATCTTCATAATTACCCAGGCCTCCATCGTCTTCTTTTACATATTCACCGAGCTTTTCAATATCCTGCGATTTGTAAGCTTCTATCATTTCTTCAAATTGTTTGTCAGCTTCAGACTTTGATCCGCTGTCATTAACGTATTTCAATAATTGTTCTGCCTGCAGTTTATAAGGAATACTATCAAATATGGACGCCTGGTAGCTCATAGTTTCAAGCCCATCGACTCTTTTTTTATTTTTCTTAGCTTCTTCCAGTATCAGTTGTTCCATCGCCACAGGATCTTCACAGCCAACGCCTGATTCCATTAACAAAGATGAAGCTAGCATTGGTTTATAAGTTTCGAGTTTTGAAAAGGGCAGCAGCCCTCCTTTACTTTCCATGAACACTTTTACTTTTTCATAATCTTCCTTGCTAAGCAGATCAGCCAGTGTAGTATCATTACGCATTTTAAAATCCTTTAGAGCAGATAACATTTCCATCAGGTTATCCATATCCACTTCAAAATATACCCTGTCACATCTTTCAATAGCCGCGATCAAACTATCACCAAGCGAGGCATCATCTTTACATATCATATGAATAGTACCATACAGATAGGAAGGTTTTGTTAGGCCATTACCACTCACTTCCCAAAGCAATGATTTTTCCAAAGGCTTTTTAACTTGCGCATCAGCATTTGCAGTAATTATACTTAGCGCAAAAAGCGGAAGCAGGAATTTTGTAAATGTTTTCATGAGCTATTTAAACTTTTATTGATTGAATTGATTCAGACACTATCGCCTCTTCACCATACATCTGGGCCTTAAATTTCAAAGACGGGGAAGGGATAAATTTACCGATAC
>VBAS01000276.1 GCA_005882975.1 Bacteroidota bacterium
TTTTGAGCCCCATATCCACTCTGAAATTCAATTTTAGTATCGTTATCTGGAGAGCCTGCAGTGTTAGGTGTTGTAGTTGGTGTTGGCGATGCAAGAGCACCTGTTGTATCAGCCGCATTCCATCTTTTATAAACCCAGGTATATTTAAAATCCAATGGGTTTCCAGCTACAGTAAAATTAAAATACTTGGTGTTTTGATTAGAGCTTAAACTGACGCCAGAAGCATCAGTAATAGATACAGGCAGCATATAAGGAATGCCCGAAGTATATTTGTTTTGATACACCTCTAATGTAGTCTGTGCATAATGTTGCCCTTTAGGTATAGTAAGGGTAGTATTCAAAATTTTGTATTGATTACTGGCAAGAGGCTGATAGCTTTTTGAATTGGCAGTATTATACGCCACTCGCAAAGCATCTTCAACACCTAATTTGACAGTTACATCAGATGTTGCGGAATTAACTCCGGCAAATTCTACAATTATAGGAAATTTCAATGTATCAGGTTTAACACTGTTTACTGAAACCTTTGCTGATGCAAAATTTGCAAGGCCGCTGGTATTTATAATAACCATATCATGCACTTTCGAAAGATCAGTAAATCCTGCTCTCTCCTTTACACAGCTTGCGATCATGATCAGGCAGCTGACCGCAAAAAATAGTTTAAATTTTATCAGACTATATTTCATGTTATTTCTTTTACTTTTTGGTAATTGTTAATGACTATTAGGGCATCCACCAAACATTTGTAGTAGGTGTGATAGTTCCAACGGCCTGAACACTCCCTGCATTTACCTCATATTCTCTTTGCGGATATAAAAGCCGGGTCGGCATTTTTCCTGTTGAAAAAGGACTGGTAGACAAAGGAACATCGGCGGGTAATTTTAATCTGCGATAATCATTGTATGGTTCAAGCTCGTTGATTAAGCTTAAAGCGGCCCACTTCTGTCTAATTATTAAAGCGATTTGCTCCTGCAAATTAGTTGTGGCAGCCCAATTTGTTTCTTTATCGCCTGGTCTTGAATAATATATTGCAGCAGATTGAGTTGGTGTATATGTAATCGAATCAGCTGTGTTTGCAACATTTCTGATCGGTGGCCTTGTAGCTCCAAGTAAGACGAACGATTTTGTAACACCTGTTTCATACAATGTTTTTGGAGTACCGGAAATCCATCCTCTAGCTGCTGCCTCGGCTTGTAAGAAATAACTTTCGGCCGCGGACATTATAATTGCAGCCTGACTAAATGATTTCAAAACACCTGGTCCAAATTCAGACGTTTTTGAATTTGGTATTCCTTGATCGCCAAAATAATTTCCCTGGTATGCTCCTGTTGAAGCCGCTTTTTTGAACCAGCTTTTCAAACGTGCTGTGTCGTCATGCGCTACAGAAAAGTCGATTAAATATTGTCCTGCACGATAAAAGTCTTGCGTATAAGTTCCGGAGGTATTAATATTTGCTCCCCAGAATGGATTTGTTTTTCCTGCAGAATTTAAATAACCTGGATTTACACTTGCATCAACATCAAGAAACGAAGCCCCGGCCAATTTTGCGCTTTCTGCAGTTATATAGGCTGCCCTGTCTGCCTTTTGGCTTTGCCTGATGAGTAATCTTAATTTTACTGTGTTAGCAAATTTTACCCATTTAGTCGCATCTCCAGCAAACATAACATCTCCACTTATTGAACCGGTAACGGCGGTTTTCAATAGTGCAATAGCAGTATCCATTCTCTTACCCAGATCATCATAGATTGCTTTTTGATCGTCATATTTTGGCTTACTTGCTACTGTACCTTGCAGCGCTTCCGTATAAGGAATGTTACCATATAGATCTACCAGCGTTTGGTAATTATATGCCTTCATTAACATCCCGATGCCCCTGTAAAAAACATTACCTATTTCTGCGCCTTTCTTTTCTATAAAATCATAATCTTCCAGGTTATCATAAATACTTCCGAAGGCCCCGGCCGCAAAATTATTGGTGATAGCATAAGAAATATTTTCAGTAGCGATCGCATAGTTACCGCTATAAGAAATATGTCCCATCCATAAACCCGCAAAGGCAAAACGGGCATCAGCGGTTGGATTGCTGAATTGAGCAGCCGTGTTTTGCAATG
Organism: Bacteroidota bacterium; assembly: GCA_005882975.1. Taxonomy (GTDB): domain Bacteria; phylum Bacteroidota; class Bacteroidia; order Chitinophagales; family Chitinophagaceae; genus VBAS01. The sequence goes on from VBAS01000276.1 coordinate 2,112, forward strand.
CGGCTGATAAAACAAGCTCAGGCGAAGCTGAAGCTGTGGTCGGATTATTCGGATCCGTATTAATATCCAACAGTTGTTTCTTACAGCTAACAAAAATAGCCGCCAGAAAAACTACTGCCATCAATCTTTTATACATGCGTTTCATAATTATTTCTTTGTATTTTAAAATTAAAATATCACGTTCAGCGTAAGTCCATAAATTCTTGTTGGAGGAGTTTGGTTAATATCATTTGATCCAACCGCATTACCTGTACCAGCAGCAGTGAATTCAGGATCTGTCCAAACATTGTCTTTTGCTCTGAACATAAACAAATTTCTGCCAGAAAGACTAAGGGAAGCCTGTTGAATAACCTTGGTTTTGTCCGTTAAACTTCTTGGGAAATCGTAGGTTATTGCTATTTCCCTGATTTTCCAAAAATCTGCACTGTTTACATAGTTAGATCCGGCCTGGTTCCAGGTATTAGCCCAAAAACGCCAGTTGGCATCAATGGTTGCAACATTTGTATTAGGAACGTACTTACCGGTTCCATCATCAATAACTGAATTAGGAATAACAAATGGTTGGCGACCGGTTTGTGCAGTATATGCTGAGATACCAGTAAAGTCAAGACTTGATCCAATGCTATTATTCACTACAGCGCCAATCCAAGCATCGGCCACTGCAGACAAAGTAATTCCTTTCCAGGAAACTGAAGTATTGATACCCAATTTTGAAGGAGGAACTGATGTTCCCATTTGTGCAAGCGGACCCGCTTTTGTCGGGAATCCTGTGTTCTTATCAACAATTATTCTGCCTTCAGGGTCACGTACCCAATCAGTTGTTTTGATATAAGGGTAAGCCTTACCAGGAATTGCATAAACTGAATTTCCCAATGAAATTTCTCCACCCAAGTCCTGGCCAACCTGATTTGTAATGTGGGTGAAATTAACACCAACATTCCATCTTACATCTTTGAGATTAAGAACCGGGGTCAATCTCAGATCCAGTTCAAAACCTTTATTGGTCATGCTTCCCAGGTTCACCGTAGCACTTGTGAATCCTGTAGCGGAAGATATTTGGGCAGGAATTGTTTGATTGGTTGTTTTAGTGTCAAAATATGCACCCTGGAAATTTATCCTGTTTTTAAGGAATCCTAACTCCAATCCAATTTCTTTTTCGTGTGTGAATTCAGGAAGCAAACCCGGGTTTGCATAATTATTACTGATCGTAAAACCAGCCGTAGATCCGTAAGGGAAGCCTGCACTTACAAGAGCAAGATTGTCTAATGAATATGGATCCACACTTACCTGGCCTACTTTAGACCATGCCGCCCTTATTTTTCCATAACTTAATATCTTACTATCCTGGAATATTTTAAACGCATCAGTAAAAACAAAAGAAGCGTCAAGACTTGGATAAAAGAAAGACCTGTTTGCTTCGGCCAGTTTTGAATTCCAGTCATTTCTACCAGTTCCATGCAGGAATAAAAAGTTTTTCCAACCTATTGTCAGGTCTCCAAAAACGCCTAACAATCCTTCTTCTGTTATTTGTTCATTTACTGTAGGTTCACCCTGTCTGTAGTTAATATTGTATAAACCGGGTACAATAAGGCTTGCTGATCCGTCATTGATAAACCTGGTTTTCCTTTTATAAATAGAATTTCCAAGAATTAACTTGGTCGTAAAGTCACCGAATTTTTTATGAGCAGTTAGTAAGGCATCACCGCTTGCGCGGCTGCTAAATCCTACCTGGTCAGTTAACGAGGGCTGCAATACTTTTACACTTGAAGGAATTGCTCCTGCCTGCCATGGATCTGTTTGTGCATAGGCATCAAATACAAATCCAGCTTTTGTAGCTTTAAATGACTGATCATTCCTGGAATAACCTAAAGTATAAGAAAGATCAAGCCAGCTTGTGATCTGTAATGAGGCCCTTACATTACTAAGCAACGTATTGTTTCTGGTTACACGTCTTGATTCATCGATCTGCCACCATGGGTTTCCATAATAAGCATTGAAATATCCATTAGGATTTGCAAACGGATCCGTGCGCCAATCCCGGTAGTCACGAAGGTCAACATGCTGTGGTGCATTGATGACCGTCCAATAAACTGGTCTATCCTGGAAATAAGATCCGCCGGCTACATCAATCTTTTCCAATGTGTAGGATGAGTTATATTCAATTGTGAATTTTCCATATTGCTTTGACCCATTCACCCGTATAGTATTCCTGTCTGATTTGTCTCCGGGTACGATACCTTTTGTGTGTACATTTTGATAACTCACATAAAAGAGACTAGTTGCATCCCCACTGGAAAATGAAACATTATTTTGTAAGGTTATTCCCTTATCAAAAAACTTACGTTTACCATCTTTAACAGCAGCATAAGGTATCATCTTAGTGGAATCAAAAAAGGTTCCATCAGGACGATATATTCTCACAGGCCCGCCAATAGGAGCCATCACACCATTGTATTCAGGACCATAGCTCTGGTTCTCATAAGGATAATATACTTTGATCGGGTCTTCGGGAAAATGCACTGCTAAATAATCATTATACCCTTCTCCCCCATAACTTCCAAAACGATCTTGCAGGTCGGGCATGTAGGATATAGTTTCCATTTGCACTGTACTTCCAAACTGCACTCTTGGTTTACCCCTTGTACCTTTTTTAGTAGTTACTACCAAAACTCCATTTGATGCGTTTGAACCATATATCGCAGATGCCGACGCTCCCTTCAATACGTCAAAACTTTCAATATCATTTGGATTCATTCTTGCGAGGTAGGCATTATCCACCTGCACGTTATCAACAACGATCAATGCCTGGTTGTTACCTAAGATTGATCGGTTACCTCTTAAGGTAACACGAACCTGCGGGTTCACACTGTTATCTCCGGTTTGGATCTGTAAACCCGAAACTTTCCCGATCAAACCAGTTACAGGGTTAATAACTTTCGCCTGGTTCAGTTCCTTGTTATTAACGGTTGCAGTTGAATAACCAACTTCCCTGTTCTGTTTTTTAATACCCAATGCGGTGGTTACAACAACTTCGGTTAGGTTTTGAGATCCGCTCGCCACCAATGCAATGCTGTTTTGCCCATCCGTAGGAGTTATTGTTACAGTCGTAAAACCAGTAGCAGAAATTGCTAATTTAGATTGAGTAGCGATCTTGATACTAAAAAGACCATTTGCGTCAGCTTGGGCAGCGTTTTTCGTTCCAACTTCCGTAATGGTCGCAAAAGGGATAGCATTCCCTTTATCATCCTTGACAACGCCTGTGATCGTACGCGTCTGACCGAATGCGAAACTGCAAAGCAGTAGCAGCACCGGTAATAATGATGCAAATTTTCTCATGTGAAGATCAATTTTGATTAAATAAATACTTGATTTCTAAATAATTAAAATTCTCAACGGACAAAGTATGGTTTTAATAGACATTTTATTTTCAAAAAATGCTGCGGCAAGGTAAACAAATATTTAACATAGCAATAAAAAAATAATGGACGTTCGTACATAGAGGCGGAAATATATAGTTCGTTGTTGAATAAATGAAT
>VBAS01000277.1 GCA_005882975.1 Bacteroidota bacterium
CGAAGAAAGTGTTGTTTGAAAAGGTTTCCATAATCTTTTTACAACAAATCTGTTGGCGAAAAATAATAACATGCTCAATAAAATGATCAAGCCAAGTGTGATGAGCAGGATAACGCCGATTATTTCTTCGGTTGCTTCCTGTGATTTGGTTACCGAAGCGATATAATTTTGTCCATTTACTTCAACGGTGAAATCAAGCTGACGACTAAGTTCATTTTCTTTTTCTTCATCATTATATAGCATTAATGTCCTGAAACGTTGTGGTAAGGCTTTGTCTATTTTTTTGAATTCTATTCGTTGATCTTTATAGGTAGTTGCCGGAGGCAATGAATGATTTTTTTGAATAAAATCCTGTATCTCTACCTGCTCTACACGAAGCGTCTCGTCCAATTGTTCTTTGAGTACATATTGAAGAAGAAAATAATAACCGGCACCTGCTATCACTAAAACAAGAATAGTAGAAACAATGGAAATTTTATTGTATTGAGTTTGCAGTTTCATTGATCGGTTAATTTATAACCCATCCCGTATAAAGACCTGATGTAATCGCCGCAACCTTTTTCAGATAGTTTCTTCCGCAGGTTCTTGATATGAGTATAAATAATATCCGCACTTTCTCCTGTTCCCATTTCCTGGCTCCAGAGATGTGAGATCAATGCATTTTTTGAAATGACCTTACGCTGATTGGAAAGAAAATAAACTAATAATTCATATTCTTTTCGAGTGAGTTCAACCGGATCTTCTTTCACCTTAACTTCTTTTGCCATCGTATCAATAGATATTTCATTAAAGCGAATTACATTGTTCCCGCTATACATTTTGCGGCGTATGATAGCATTGATCCTTGCCGCCAGTTCTGACAAATGAAATGGCTTTACCAGGTAATCATCTGCGCCGAGACGCAACCCGTTAATCCGATCATCTATTGAGTTTTTAGCGGAAATGATGATGACACCGTCTGTTTTTTTATTATTCTTTAATTCTTTCAACAACTCCATACCCGAACCGCCCGGAAGTGTAATGTCTAAAGCGATGCATTCATAATCGGATGTTTCAATTTTATCAAGAGCTTGTTTAAAATTTGAAGCAACTTCACAAGTATAGTTCTCGTTTTTTAAATAGGAAGCGATACTTGCAGCAAGCTCTTTTTCATCTTCAACGATAAGCAACTTCATAAACTGAAAACTACAGATTTTTTATAAGACTATTCCCGGATGAATTATCTTCAGAATTCCTTTAGAATCCACGGCTAGTTTGTGGATCAAACTCAAAACCGCAAAGGACAGGACATTGAAAAATCAAAAAATAAATATTAAACGAATGAATAAAACAATCGTGTCTCTGTTAACGACATTCGCCCTTTTCATTTGTTCTTTATCATTGACCGCTCAAAAGAATTTCCAACAAGACACCTCTTATTATGAGACCTTTCCGGGTAAGACGACTGTCCGACTGTATTTATCAAAAAAATATGTTCATCTTAATTTCCCTTCCAACGGAAGCGCAGAGGATCTTGAGTATAGAGCAAATCCTAAACTGAACCTTGGAGTCGGTGTTACTATAAAAAATATTTCAGTAAATCTTTTCAATGGTTTTGGTTTTTTAAATCCAAACTCCGATGAAAAAGGAAAAACAAAAGGGTTCAATTTACAGGTGCATGTGTATCCCCATAAGTGGGCCATTGACCTGCAGTATGTGGCTCCTAAAGGTTATCATTTGGAACCACAAGGTTTGGCAGGTGTTCCCGCAGACAAATATTACTATCGTGAAGATGTGAAAACAACTTTCTTTGGTATTTCTGCTTACCAGGTTCCTAACAAAAAAAGATTTTCTTATCGTGCCGCACTCTTACAAAGTGAGTGGCAAAAGAAATCAGCCGGGTCAATCATATATGGCGGTGAAATTCATCACGGCACAGTCCAGGGCGATAGTGCATTGATACCTGCGTTCTATAGCAGTAAATTTCCACAAGCAGGAATTAATAAGATCAATGTCCTGAGTTTTGGACCGGGAGCAGGCTATGCTTATACATTGGTGATGGCGCAACACTTTTTTATTACAGGTTCCTTGGTGATTAATCTAGATGCCAATTTTGTAAGAGAAGAAGATGAAACAAGAAAAGAAAAAAATGTTTCTCTTAATCCGTCAGAAGTTTTTAAAGCAGCGGCTGGATATAATGGAAGAAGGTGGAACATAAGTGCTAACTGGACAGGTAGCACCGTCTCGACACAAGGATCTCTTACGCCAGAGAATTATAAATTCTCATCAGGTAATATTCGTCTTGTAGTTGCCCATAGGTTTGAGAAACATAAACACGCCAGTTAACTAAATACTGATGTAGAAAGATCATTTCCTTATTGCTTATCCACAGCATTGCTTTTCCATTTCATCAAATGACAATCGTTTTCTGTAAGTTTGTTTGCAAATTCTCATAATGTCCGATTTCCTCAACATTGCCGACTTTCTTGCACCTATCAGTAAAAGTGAACTCAATTTTGACCAGGGTTATAAAGAAGGCACGATCGGGTTTAATATAAAAGTGCACGATGAAGAGAATTTTCCTGATCTGGATGAAGCCGATCTTGTTTTTATCGGCTGTGGGGAGCAAAGAGGCAATGGTCATCATTTAGCTTACAGTGCAGGGCCTGATGCCATACGCAAGCAATTCTATCAATTATATTTCTGGCACCAGGATCTGAGGATCGCCGATCTTGGAAATCTTCGCAAAGGCGCTGGCCTTGCCGATACGTATGCCGCATTAAGAACTGTTGTTAATGAATTGATCAATGAAAAGAAAACGGTGATCATTCTTGGTGGCTCGCATGATCTTACATTGGCGCAATATTATGCATACGAGCAAAACAAATCCATCATTGAAGTAACAAATGTTGATGCACTCATTGATCTTAATCTTGATTCTGATTTTCGTTGCGATAATTTTTTAATGGAACTGTTGACCGGTGAACCGAATTATGTTCGTCATTACAATCATATCGGTTTCCAAAGTTATTTCGTTCATCCACGAATGTTGGAAACAATGGACAAGCTTCGCTTTGATTGTTTCCGTGTGGGGCATGTAAAAGAAAACATTGATGAGATGGAACCTGTGATCCGCAATTCACAGTTGTTTAGTTTTGATATTTCTGCATTGGCCTATGCATATGCGCCGGCAAATACGACCGGTTCACCCAATGGTTTTAATGGCGAAGAAAGTTGTGTACTGATGCGCTATGCAGGAATGAGCCCGAATGTAAATACTGTCGGTATTTATGGTTACGATCCTGATAAAGACCAGCATGATCTTACTGCAAAACAAATAAGCCAGATGCTTTGGTATTTACTCGATGGTCGTAGCCGCGGAAGAAAAGAAGCAAAGATCGATGAGCGGGAATCTTTCAATGAATACCATATGGCATTTGCAGAGGTTGATACCACTTTTATTCAAAGCAAAAAAACCGGCCGCTGGTGGATGCAACTACCTGATAAAAGTTTTATCGCTTGTAGCTATAAAGATTATTTACTTGCTAGTAGTAATGAGATACCTGAGAGATGGATGCGGGCTCAAGAGAGGGGTTAATTAAGAATTAATAATTAAAAATTAAGAATGGGAAATACAAGAAGATTTTTCAATCTGAAGAAATTATTAATTATTAATTATTCATTATTAATTCTGTTTCTCACATCCTGCGGCATTCAAAAAAAAATTTCTAAGTCGGCAAAACAAGTCATTAACGATTCATCACTTCTTACCGCACATGTTGGCATCAGTATTTATGAACCGGCTACAGGAAAGTATTGGTACAATTACCAGGGTGATAAATATTTTGTACCAGCCAGCAATACAAAACTTCCTACTTGTTATGCAGCAATGAAATATTTGGGAGATAGCCTAAAATGTTTCCTAGCCATGGAAAATGATACTGCTTTATTTGTCTTTCCATCAGGAGATCCGACATTTCTTCATCCGGATTATAAAGCTCAACCTGCTTTTGACTTTTTAAAAAGATCAACAAAGACAATTTATACTTCCGATATAAGATGGAAATCAGAAGCACTCGGTTCGGGCTGGTCATGGAATGATTACAACGAAAACTATATGGCCGAGAGAAGTCCGATGCCTCTTTATGGGAACCTTTTAAAATGGATACAGGAAAAGGAAACGACAAACAAATCGGAGCCCTTCATTATATATTCGGTCCCTGAGGTTAATTGGCCAGTAAATTTCAGCGTTGTGAATGCAAAAAACTTCGAAGTAAAAAGAAAGATCGACGAAAATGAATTTGAATTAGTTCAGGGTACAGAAAAGTATAAGGAATTATATGTGCCCTTCGTAACACATGGAATAAGGTCATCCATAGAATTACTGTCGGACACACTTGGGAAAAAAATCTCATTGATGGATGAACAAATGCTTAGTAAGGTTTTTGCAAAAAATGAACTGGCTGTTCGTTACATTAAAACACAACCCCTTGATTCCCTTCTCAAACCCATGATGCATCGTAGTGATAATTTTTTTGCAGAACAAAGTTTGTTGATGGTAAGCAATGAAAGACTCGGTGTAATGAACGATGAAAAAATAATAGACACTTTATTAAAAACTGACTTTAAAGACCTGCCTCAAAAACCAAGATGGGTTGATGGCTCAGGTCTTAGTCGTTATAATTTATTTACCCCGCAGGATTTTGTTGCCATTCTAAATAAAATGAAAAATGAATTTGGAATGGAAAGGATAAAAATTATACTTCCAACCGGTGGCACCGGAACGATCAGTAATTACTATAAAGCTGACAGCAATTTTATTTTTGGTAAAACAGGAACTCTTTCTGGTGTAGTTGCCTTCAGCGGTTTTTTATATACTAAAAAAGGAAAGCTTCTAGTCTTTTCTACTCTTGTTAATAATCACCAGGCATCCTCAACAGCAGTAAGAAGAGCAGTGGAGAAATTTATACAAGGAATTAGGGACAAGTATTAAAAGCCCCATCCCGACCTTCCCCGAAGGGGAAGGCCACCAACACACAGCCCTGCCTAAAAAATTATTCTTATTAAAAAAGAATTTTCTTTAATTGAAGATTATTCAAACATTAGGTCTTGTGTGAGTGCAAAGTCTCCCCTTCGGGGAGATTTAGAGGGGCTTCTGAAACATTTTTTCTAACTGTTCTTTCTTAAACTCTAAATAAGTGGGATTGCCATTCGGTGAAGAGTTAGGTTGTTTGCATTTGAACAGATCCTCAACCAAAGCTTCCATTTCTTTTTCAGAAAGTTGTCTTCCGGCTTTTATAGATTGTTGCCAGGCCAATGAACGAATTAATTTTTCTCTTTTTGAAAATTTCAAATCGTTACTGAAATGTTTGTATTGTTCCAGCAAAGAATCGATGACTTGTTTCTCATTTCCCTGTGCCACATCAGCCGGTGTGCCCTGAACAACAAAAGTGTTTTTACCAAATGGCTCGATCATATAACCGAGTTGCTGTAAGTCATTCATTAGTTCTTCCAATAAAACGGTATCAGCCGCAGCTAATTCAATAGTAACAGGAAACATGCTGCGTTGGGTAGCAACTGCTTTTCCTTTTGCTGCTTCCTGCAATCGTTCATAAATTATTCTTTCATGAGCAGCTTGCTGATTAATAAGAATAAAACCACTTGCGGTTTGAGAAAGAATGTATTCGCTATGAAGTTGCGTCAGGTTCGTATCGTGAATGGTGAATGGTGAACCGTGAATAGGTGAAATCTCACTTGAATGTTGAGCATTGAGCATTGATTGTTGAATATTTTCTCCCGACCCCTCACTCCCGACTCCTGACTCCCGACTTTCACTTCTATTTGTTGGCTCAATAAAATGTGCCTTATTCTTTTCTGTAAATCCTTTGAAGATTGAACCAGAAGTTGCGGCTGATTTTTTTTCTTCGGTAAATGGTTGCTGAATGGATGATAATTGTTGTATGGAAGCATCCAGTTCAAAATCCAAAGTAGGAGTGACGCTGAACTGTGCCAATGCATGTTTCACTGCGGCCTGCACAAATGCATAAATTATTTTTTCATCCTCGAATTTTATTTCCTGTTTAGTGGGATGCACATTCACGTCTACCTGCGTGGGATCAAGATCAATGAATAATACATACATCGGGAAACTATCTTTTGTGACCATTTCCTGGTAAGCATTCATCACCGCATGATTCAGGTAAGCACTTTTAATGAACCGATTATTGACAAAAAAATACTGATCACCTCTTGTCTTCTTTGCCGTATCGGGTTTACCCACAAACCCATAAATATTCATGTAATCGGTGTCTTCCTTTACACTTACAAGTTTTGTGTTGTAGGTATTACCTAACAATTGAAGGATCCGTTGTTTTAGGTTTCCGGCTTCAAGATGAAAGATCTGTTGATTATTTGCAGTAAGAGAAAAGAATATTTGTGGAAACGCCAATGCGACTCTTGTAAACTCATCCACAATATGCCGCATTTCGGCGTTATTGCTTTTTAAAAAATTTCTGCGTGCAGGGACATTAAAAAATAAATTCTTCATTGCAATGCTGGTCCCTTCGGCAACGGCAATTGGCTCTTGCTTTTTTACAACACTGTTCTCGATCTCGATATAAGTTCCTGTTTCATCAGCAAGTCTTTTTGTTTTTAATTCTACTTGTGCCACGGCAGCGATCGAAGCCAGTGCTTCACCACGAAAACCCATTGTTTTTATATGAAACAGGTCATCGATTGTTGTGATCTTGGAAGTTGCATGACGTTCAAAACTCATTCTTGCATCGGTTTCACTCATGCCGCCACCATTATCGATAACCTGTACCAGGGATTTTCCAGCATCGTTGATAATAAGTTTGATCTCTGTTGCACCGGCATCAACAGCATTTTCCAATAATTCTTTGACAGCACTTGCTGGCCTTTGAATTACTTCGCCGGCTGCAATTTGATTGGCAATGTTATCAGGTAATAGTAAAATCTTGTCCGGCAATTCTTCGTAATTTGGGCTGCTAAAATACGTTGATTATCTTAAGCATCTTGCATGAAAAAAATATTCTTTATTGTCGCTGTTTTTATTTCTTCTGTTAGTTTTTCTCAATATAGGAGCCGGCTTTCTGTTGATAAGTGGGTAGATAGTGTTTTTAATTCATTGACACCTGAGCAGAGAATCGCACAATTGATGGTGATAAGAGCTCATTCTAATCTCGGTGCAGATCATATTGCAAAAGTGACGAGTGATATTCAACAATACAATGTTGGGGCTTTATGTTTTTTCCAGGGCGGACCAATTCGCCAGGCTAATCTTACCAACTTTTACCAAAGCATTACAAAAACTCCATTGATGATAACGATCGATGGGGAATGGGGTGTTGGTATGCGTCTTGATAGTGTTACCAAATATCCATATCAGCTAACACTCGGCGCTATGGAAAACCAGCGACTGGTTTATGAAATGGGACTAGCAGTTGGTGAGCAATGCAAACGACTCGGCATCCATGTTAACTATGCTCCGGTAGTTGATATTAATAACAATCCCAACAATCCTGTCATTGGTTATCGATCTTTTGGTGAAGACAGGGATAAAGTAATAAAGTTTGGGATTGCCTATATGAAAGGCATGCAAGATGCAGGTATTATGGCTTGCGCCAAACATTTTCCCGGGCATGGCGACGTTGATGTTGATTCACATCTTGATCTGCCAGTAATAAATAAATCGAGAGCAGAACTTGATTCAAATGAAATAAAACCCTTCCGTGAATTAATAAATGCGGGCATAGGAAGTGTGATGGTGGCGCATCTTTCGGTACCATCAATTGATACAGGTGAACATCGGGCAACTTCTATTTCTAAAAATACAGTTACGGGCATTTTAAGAGATGATCTTGGCTTTAACGGTCTCACGTTTACAGATGCGCTGGAGATGAAAGGTGTTGCAAAATATTTCCCGGGCGGTGTGATCTCAGTAGAAGCATTGATAGCGGGCAATGATATGCTTTGTCTTCCTGAAGATGTAGGGAAAGCGATCGATGCCATTAAATCTGCGATTGATTCGAACAGGTTAAGCTGGAATGATATTGATGCTAAAGTGAAAAAAGTTTTGAAAGCAAAATATCAACTTGGGTTAAACCAGTTGAAACCAATTGACACCACTAATCTTCTTCGGGATCTGAATGCAAAAACAGATGCGATCAGGATGAAAGTGGCGAAAGAAACCATGACTGTTTTAAAACAAGGAACAGGGAATGCTGCATTGCCATTAAAAAAGAATTACAAGATCGCTTATATAGATATTGGTGATTCAGACCTAAATAGTTTTGGAAGAGAGTTAGCGGAAAATTATAAAATAGATTCTTACCTGTTTTCCTGGAAAGACGGAGATGATAAAGCAGATTCAATTTTTGAAAAGGTAATTGATAAATATGATGTCGTGTTACTAGGCATTCATAATTTCAGTAACCGGCTTGCAAACAATTATGGGATCACAAACTCTTCTCTTTCCTTATGGCGCAGACTTAACAAAACAAATAGCATCACACTTGTTTTTGGAAATGTATTAGCTGCTGCTAATTATTGTGATGCTAATGCACTCGTTGCTTGCCACCAGGATGATAATATAACAAGACATGTTGCTCTTGATTTATTGAAAGGAAAGAATAGTGCATCTGGTAAACTGCCTGTGAGAGTTTGTGATTTTAAAGCAGGTTATGGAATTGATGTAGCAGCAGTTGAGAAGACCGATCCTTCGATGAAAAAAGCATGGATGGCACAGACTATTGATTCGATCGTTACTGATGCCATATCACAAAAAGCATTTCCGGGTTGCGTAGTTTTAGCCGTAAAAAATGGAGAGA
>VBAS01000278.1:0-3861 GCA_005882975.1 Bacteroidota bacterium
CGTATTGGTGTTTACAGGCGGCAATATTTTTCTTTTGTTTTTCAGTAGCCCGGTTGGAAAATGTGATCGTTTTCCATGCTAAATAAAGATTAGCAAGAAAATAAAATTTATATAAACGTTTTGATGAATGAATTGTGAATTTCGAAATATCGCTGAAAGAAATATTTTTAAATCCGGCATACTCCATGAAACCAAGAAATCTTTCCGGCGATTCAAGATAATTTACCTGCCAGCCACCGAGCCAACTTCTTATTGTAGGGTGATCATTATTTTTAAAGTCTGTGACAAATCCATCTGCAACTACTAATCGTCCGCCAGGTTTTAATAAACGCCATGCTTCTTTAATGAATTGATCTTTATCATCTGCATAACAAATACTTTCACATCCCCAGACAATATCAAAACTTTCATCGTGAAAACTGGTGGCACAATAATTCATCACTTTAAAATCAACTTTCGTTTCAACATTTTTTTTAACGGCTAACTCTTTTGCTTTATTGACCTGTTTTTCACTTAAGCTAATGCCAGTAACATTGCAACCAATTTTTTCAGCTAAAAAAATACTGCTTCCTCCTATACCGCATCCAGCATCAAGCATAACATCTGAAGACTTGATCTTAGCAACTTCAGCCATCACCTCATTCATTCTTAACAATGATTGCGGAAAGCTTTTCACTTTGTCATCCCAATACCCATAATGGATGGCAAGGCTATTGTTAAGATCCCAACTGTCCTTGTAGGAGTTTTCGGATTCGGCGTAGTAATCAACTATATTTTTATGATAGTTCGTTAACTGCATTTTCCAAAACAATTTTTCGTTCTTTTCTTAATAACATAACAATATGTATGAGCAATGATGCAGCGATCAGTGAAAGGCCAGCAAAAAATGACCAGTCAAAATCGCGGCTTTCACCAAATAAAATTATAGCGAGGAAAATCCCATACACAGGTTCCAGGTTAAATGAAAGATTTACTGTAAATGCAGTTAATCTTTTTAATGCATACGTAGAAAATTGAAAAGCCAATACAGAACAAAGCCAGGCAAGTACCAATAACCACATCCAGTCTTTTAAATTCGGAAAAATATAATCCGTTGGAAATTGCTGCATATAAAAAGGCATCAGTACTGATAAAGTTATTAGGCCTCCGCTCATTTGATACGTAAGTACTGTTTGAGGGTTGATCCGCTGCAAAAATTCACGAATAAATATCATTACAAATGCCATAAGCACTGCACAGGTGATGCCTAAAATGATCCCGGTTTTATATTTTGGATTAAAATGAAAGATTAGGTAAATGCCTGCGATCACCATCAGGCCAAGAAATACTTCTATCCATTTTATTCTTACCCGTAACAATATCGGTTCGATCAATGCAGTAAAAAAACCAACAGCGGAAAAACAAACCAGCGCCACCGATACATTGGCATATTTAATAGAACCATAGAAAGTAAGCCAGTGAATTGCGGCTAAAAAACCAATGCCGGTAAGTTTCACCATGTCTTTTACTGAAATACGTTGCAGCTTGCCCATTAATGAAAACACGATCCACATGGTAACAGCTGTAATTAACATCCGCCACCAAACCAATAAGCCCTCATTCAGATCAATAAGTTTTCCTAACGGACCTGTAAAGCCAGCAAGAAAAACTGAGATATGTAAATAGAGGAAGGCTTTTTTCATTTGGGCTGCAAACTAAGGAAGTCGGAGGAAAAATTCTATTTTCGATTTTTAGAACCTGACTTAAATTTTGTTTTAATATGAAATCACTACTCCTTTTTATATTATTTGTTATTTTCAGTTTAAGTATAACCGCTCAACTGAAAAACAAACATGTATTGATCTTTACAAAAAACGGGAAAGGTTATGTACATGAAAACATCCCCGCTTCTATAGCCGCATTGCAAAAGTTGGGTATTGAAAATGGCTTTACAATAGATACCACTACTAACTCTGCATTATTTACAGAGAACAATCTGAAGAAGTATGATGCGATCATTTTTTCAAATACTAACAATGATGTATTTGATACGGAAGAACAAAGAGTTGCTTTTATGCGCTATATACAGGCTGGCGGCGGATTCATGGGCATTCATTCCGCATCAGGTACCGAAAGAAATTGGAAATGGTTTAAATTAATGCTGGGCGCAAGTTTTCTAAGACACCCTCCTTTTCAGAAATTCACCGTGCATGTACTGGATAAAAATCATCCGGCTGTAAAAAACTTGTCGTCACAATGGGAAACAAATGATGAATGTTATTTTTTTAAAGAGATTAACCCTTCAATTAAGGTGTTACTGGTTTCCGATATATCAACTGTTAAAGAAGCAGATAGTTCTAAGAACATTATACCTGATGTATTCGGTAATCGTTACCCGGCTGCATGGTGCCATGAATTTGATGGTGGAAGAATATTGTACACGGCATTAGGTCATAACAAAGAAGATTATTCTAATGCCACTTACCTGGCTCATATAATTGAAGCATTAAAATGGGTAATGGATAAACCAAAGCCTGATTATAAAAAAGCAAAAGCCAAAAGCTCGTTGATCGATGAAATGAAAACCTTTTGAGCATTTATTGACTTTCCCATAGAAGTATTTTTTTTACCTTCAATATGTAGTAATGAATTTAGTTAATGGGAAAACAACAATATCCATATTCTTTGGTAACTGTTCTAAGATGTTCCAATTGTAACAGATCATATCCTGTCTCAGAAGTTATCAATGTTTCTCCCTGTTGCAATCAACCTTTACTTGTTGAATACGACCTTCAAAAAACATTTTCAAAAGAAGAACTTGCCGGAAGAGAAAATGATCTCTGGCGTTATTTTGAAATGCTGCCGGTAAAAGAGCGGGTCAATATTTTTTCTCTTGGCGAAGGGTTTACTCCCATCCTTTCTTTAAAAAAACTTTCTAATAAATATGGATATTCTTCTTTGCTTATGAAAGATGAATCTCATAATCCTACCGGTTCATTTAAAGCAAGAGGGATCAGTGTTGCTGTCTCAAAAGCAAAAGAGTTAGGTATTAAAAAAATTATTATTCCTACTGCTGGCAACGCAGGTGGTGCGTTAGCAGCTTATTGTGCCAAAGCAGATATGGAATGTATAGTCATCATGCCGGCTCATACACCGGATGTTTTTAAAAATGAATGTGAAATGTATGGAGCAAAGCTTATCACTGTGAAAGGGTTGATCAACGATTGTGCTAAGAAAGCAAATGAGATCAATGAAAAAAATGAATACTTTAATATATCTACTTTAAAAGAGCCCTATCGTTTGGAAGGGAAAAAAACAATGGGTTATGAAATTGCGGAACAACTGAACTGGCATTTACCGGATGTAATTGTTTATCCTGCAGGTGGAGGAACAGGATTGATCGGCATTTGGAAAGCTTTCGATGAGATGCTGAAATTAGGATGGATCAAAAAGCCTTTGCCCAAAATGATAGCAGTTCAACCTGAAAATTGTGCGCCGATCAAAGCTGCATTGAAAGATCCGGATAATTGGGAAAAGAATTTTGTTCCTGCACCAACGATTGCACATGGATTGGCTGTGCCTTTTCCTTTTGGCATGAACCTCATAAAGAAAGTACTTGCCGAATCAAATGGAGAAGTAATAACCGTCACTGAAAAAGAAATTACGGATGGCATTTATGAAATTGCTAGAACAGAAGGAATATTTGTTTCGCCGGAAGGCAGTGCAGCATGGAAAGCTTTACCTTACTTAAAACAAAAAGGAACGATAAAAGATAGAGACAATATCCTTCTTCTGAATACGGCAAGTGGTTATAAGTATATGGAAGATCTTCATAAAAGGTAAATAGCTAAATAGAATTACAGAACGATGAACGGATTGCGA
>VBAS01000278.1:3880-10102 GCA_005882975.1 Bacteroidota bacterium
AAAAAAATCCTGCTGCCTTTCGACAACAGGAATCTTCATGACTATACACATAAACATGAAAAAACTACGATCTTACTTTTTTCTTTTCTTTCATATCAGCTTTTGTGCCTTCACCGATCATGATATTGCCGAAGCTTGATTTGATATCGATCTTAATAGTACCTGTGCCGGATTTGCCTTCGTAATGTTTATTAAAATCACCATATTTATCGGGTGAATCGGTACGGTTGATGCCTATATTGGTTTTATCGATGACCGAACCGTAGCTGGTTGAAATATTATAAGTAGCAGAAAGATTAGCAGCGGGCACGAGATGTACTGAACTATAAGAATCATTAACGGTCAATCGTGTAAGCCCATTATCTAAATTTATCTTGCTGTAACCGCAGAATTCAAATTTTAGTTTAGAGTTTCCCGTCAGGCTTCCGATAGTGACTGATGAATATTTAAATGTCAGGTCAATATTGCCGATACTTTTCAGATCAGCGCTTCCAAACTATACCCACACTTTTTCAGATTTGGAAAGCTTGTCTGCTGTTAATGAACCGTATTTATTGGTCAGCGATACCGGCCCGGTATAGTCCGGTATCACAATGCTACCAAAAGAGTTCTCAATGTTAAGTGCATTGTTTGCGGGTATATGGATATCATAATCGATACTCATGGTGTTGCTGCAATTATTGCAACTTGTATTCTCGTCTTTACCATTCTTATTCATTATTGTTTTAAAATTAATCTCCTTTCCTTCCTGTTTGTCCGTCACATCGATTCGGTCAAAAGTTTTATCAGCGAGTTCTTTTTTGGTAGAACTTGTTTCAATATGAATGTCAACTTTTATTTCATTTTTATCCCAGGTGGTAACTTTTACTTCGCCAAACTGGTTATCAATATTCAATGTGTTGCCTGAAGCTGAATACGTTTTTGAGATATTTCTTTCTCTGAAAAATTCATATCTCTTCTTTTCTTTTTTCTCTGTATCTCCATCCTGTGCAAACAATCGGGCAGTTGCAACCAGTAGTACAATTGGTAAGATCTTTTTAAATGTTCTTTTCATTTGTTGAAGTTTTTGTTGTTTTATATTCATGGATGATCATCAGCTGCCTGCCCAGCAATTCTGATTGCAGTTGCAGGTTTTGAATCATGGCTTTAATAATTACATCTCCGTTAATACTATGGCTGGCTTGTTCTCTTAACATTCGATATGAACTGTCGAGTGTAACCAGGTCTTGCTGAAACTTGTGATAAAGCATAGGATCGTTAGCAATAGCAGCTCTTAATTGTTTCTGCCGGTCTTCCACTGCTTGTTCCGCCTGCTTAAATTGCGTAGCATATTCTATCGATATACTGTTGAAATTATCCAGACGTGATGAGTTCTCCTCTGTTCCGGTTTTCACAGTTGAAATTTTTTCCTGGACGTTACCTGGTGTCGTTCTTATAAATAAAAAATAAGCGGAGGTCAGTGCGATAAAAAATACAGCGGCAGCCGCACTCCATTTATAAATATCTCTTATTGTAAAATGCTTTACCTCCTTTTTCACAGGAATAGAACGTTCAATATTCTTCCAAACCTTGTTTGAAGGATCGGCTTCATCAAAATCACCACGATTTTTGCGGATGAACTTTTCAAGATCACTGCTCATATACTTCTCCTTTTTTTATAAGCTTTAATAATTTTTGTTTGGCCCTTATATATTGTGTTCTCACGGTTGATTGTGCCACTCCCAATATTTCCGAAATTTCTTCATGATCATACCCCTCAAACAAATACAAGGATAAAACTGTTCTGTAACCATCTGGTAGTTGCTGCAACGTTTGCCTGATCATTTCAACAGTATACAATGTATCTGTTTCATCTAACTCTTTTTCTTCGGGCAGATCTTCCACTTTTTCCATATCAACAAAACTCATTCGTTGTTTTTTCAAAAGCGTTATGCTTTTAAATACAACGATCTGTTTTAGCCAGGCGCCGAAGGTCGATTTGTTTTCAAAAGAACTAAGCTGCATAAATGCATCGGTAAACGAATCTTGTAATACATCTTCCGCATCTGCTGTTTTGTTTACGATCCTCAATGCCGTGTTGAACATTGCTTTTGAGTAACGTTCATACAATACCCGATAGGCAGATGTTTGTCCATCTATGCATTGACGTACCAAAACGTCAGCAGTTGGTATAAAAGTTTCAATTGCCAGACAACCGGTTTTATATAAAGTAATCTCTTTTGCCGGAATGTTGCATGCCGCTCAAAAAAAAATCTGAAAAGTCTAACAGTGGCGTTTGTTATAAATAAACTATGAGCCGGGGATTTATGGCTAAATGGGCATATTAAAAATACAAGTGAAGAAATAATAACCTATTTGATCGCAACGGCCGAAAACTCATTATTACTCCTGAGCTTCTTCCGATAGCTTTTAAAAAAACTATCCCACCGAAGTTTGAGAACTCCAAGAATGCCTTCTTTTACAATTCCTTTATTCATTTTTGAGGTACCATGTGTACGATCCTGGAAAATGATGGGCACTTCAACAATTTTAAAACCGAGTTTCCATGCAGCAAATTTCATTTCTATCTGGAATGCATATCCAACAAAAGCAATGGCATCAAGATTCATTGCTTCGAGCACTTCCTTTCTATAACATACAAAACCTGCGGTAGGATCTTTTACGGGCATCCATGTTATCATTCTTGTATAAAGTGATGCGCCTTTTGATAATGCGATCCTGTCCCAGGGCCAATTAACAACGCCGCCTTCGCTTACATAACGGGAACCAACTGCAACATCAGCACCGTCTTTCTTGCAAGCGTCATAAAGTCTGATCAGATCTTTTGGATTGTGAGAAAAATCAGCATCGATCTCGAAAATAAATTCGTATCCTTTTGACAATGCCCACTTGAAACCATGAATGTAAGCCGTACCTAAACCAAGCTTGCCGGTTCTTTCTTCTAAAAATAATTGCCCAACATATTTTGGTTGAAGATCCTTTACGATCTGTGCAGTGCCATCCGGCGAACCATCATCGATGACCAATACATGAAAGTTTTGTTGCAAGCCAAAAACCACAGTAAGAATATTTCCAATATTCTCCCGCTCATTGTAAGTAGGTATTATGACAAGTTTCTCCAAAAAGTGTCGGTTCAGGAAAAACGAATTTACAATTTTTGAGTTTGCTTCAACTAAAAAAATGAAGGATGAATGTTAATTCTTCTTCAGAAGGCTGCGGGTCCTTATTTCAGTGAGTTTTTGTTTTGTGTATTGGGGAAAGTCGCCCTTCATCATCCAGTCATAATATTGCGGTTCGTTTCTTAGCACATCGGCTACAGCCTTGCCTTTGTATTTACCAAAGTTGAATATCTCTATCCCGTTTTCCAATATAAAACGTCGTGCAAAGTCAACGATGGACTCTTCGCCGATCAATTTTAAAACAGAATCAATGGAAGTTCCAAGGTCGGGATAACGTTGCAGCTGGGCGATCAATATTTCATGGGTAGCACTTGCATCCACTTCGGCACTATGTGCTCCATCAAGATTTTTATTGCAATAGAATCTATAAGCTGCACTTAATGTACGTTGTTCCATCTTATGAAAAATGTTTTGTACATCAAGCAATCTTCTTCCTTTCATATCAAAGTCAACATCGGCACGCAAAAATTCTTCGACCAGCATTGGTATATCAAAACGGTTACTATTATACCCGGCTATATCACATCCATCCAGCATTTGCTTTAGTTCATGAGCCACCTCTTTAAAAGCAGGCGCATCCTTTACCATCTCATCAGTAATGCCATGTACATCGCTGGATTGTTTTGGAATTGGTATTTGGGGATGGATGAGTTTGCGTTTTACGCTGCGCTTGCCGTCAGGAAGTACTTTTACAATTGCAATTTCAATAATTCGGTCCGTGGCCAGATTAACACCAGTCGTTTCTAAGTCAATAAAAGCCAGGGGTTTTGTGAGTTGAAGCATGTTATTTTAGTTCAGGTTTTTCAGGGCGGTAAAGTTAGGAGATTGTTGGCTTCCAAATGTCTGAACTTAAAAAAACTGGCCTATCTTTGTAAAATAATTAATACGTTTAGCCGTTAATAAAAAAAATCCTTTTATGAAAAATAAGTTACTCGCCGGTTTTGCACTTCTTATCATGGCAATTAGCGTTTGTTCGTGTGCCACATCCCGCAAATATGGCTGCCCAACTGTATCCGTACAAACAAAAACAATCAAGGTATAATCATTTCCCCCTATTTTTGCTACGCAATGATCAATCGTTCACATAACCATCATCATATCTTACCAGACGGTAGGCCATGATGGTATTATGTACAACATAAACTTCTTAAGGGCTTACATCTGTAGGCCCTTTTTTCTTTTATAAACTTTAAATAATGAATGAGAACTTAAAAATTGCGGTGCAGAAAAAAGGGAGGCTTTATGATGGCTCAATGGCTTTGCTGAAAGAATGCGGTATTGATGTAAGCAATGGTAATAACCAGCTAAGAGTACAAGCCGCTAATTTCCCTTTAGAAGTTTTTTTTCTTAGAGATGACGACATTCCCGAATATGTGCAGGATGCTGTTGCCGATATAGGATTTGTAGGAGAGAATGTGATCGCTGAAAAAAACAAACACGTTAGTTCAGTTGAAAAACTGGGTTTTGGTAAATGCCGCTTATCGATCGCTATTCCAAAAACCGGAGCTATTAAAACCGTTGCTGATCTGAATGGAAAAAAAATCGCTACCAGCTATCCATTGGTCCTTTCAAATTATCTGAAAGAAAAGAAAATAAACGCCACTATCCAGGAGATCAGCGGCTCTGTAGAAATAGCGCCAAAAATTGGGTTAGCTGAAGCTATTTGTGACCTAGTAAGTTCAGGAAGTACCTTATTTAGTAATGAACTTAAAGAACTGGAAACAGTTCTACAGTCTGAAGCACTATTGATCAGTAACAAAAATCTATCTGCTGAAAAACAAAGCCTGCTTGAAAAGTTATTATTCAGAATAAAAGCAGTAAAAAAAGCAAAGAACAATAAATATGTTTTGCTGAATGCGCCGAATAATAAGTTGGATGCTATAGTTAAGATCTTGCCGGGAATGAAAAGTCCTACCATTTTGCCCCTGGCAGAATCAGGATGGAGTTCTGTACATTCAGTTATAAGCGAAAATGATTTTTGGGAAGTGATCGAAAGTTTGAAAGCAAATGGTGCGCAGGGAATTTTGATCGTACCTATTGAGAAGATGATAGTTTAAATCAGAACCCCGATTATTAGATTTAAAAAGATTATGATGATAAAGGTGATAAAACAACCAAGTAAAGAAGATTGGCAGGAGATTGTTAAAAGGCCGGTGTTTGAAAATTCTTCATTGGAAAAAACTGTGAAAAAGATCCTGGATAAAGTAAAAGACAAAGGAGATAAAGCTGTCCGTAAATACACAAAGGAATTTGATGGAGTAAAATTGAAAAAACTTATAGTAAGTGAAAAAGAAATTAAATCAGCTGAAAATTTACTATCACAAGAATTGAAAGATGCAATTCAACAAGCAAGATCAAATATTGAAAAATTTCATCGTTCTCAAATTGAAGAAATAAAAGTGGTTGAAACGATGCCGGGCATAAATTGCTGGAGAAGATCAATAGGCATTGAAAAAGTTGGCATTTACATTCCCGGAGGTTCTGCCCCACTCTTCTCAACTGTTTTAATGTTGGCTATTCCTGCTGTAATTGCAGGTTGCAAAGAAATTATTCTTTGTTCACCTCCATCAAAAGAAGGATCGATCGATCCTGCTATTTTATATACAGCAAAGGCGGTGTGCAGGCAATTGCGGCAATGGCTTATGGAACAGAAACAATTCCAAAAGTGTTTAAAATATTCGGGCCGGGTAATCAATATGTAACTGCTGCAAAGCAATTGATACAAAAAGAAGGAGTAGCGATCGATATGCCGGCAGGCCCATCAGAAGTCTTAGTGATAGCTGATGAAAATGCAGTCCCAGAATTTGTTGCAGCAGATCTTTTATCACAAGCTGAACATGGAGCAGACTCACAAGTGATCTTATTAACTATAAGCGAAGAGATTGTCGAAAAAACACAGCTATGTATAAAAGAACAATTGAAAGAATTGCCAAGAAAAGAAATCGCCGAAAAAGCTTTAGCAAATAGTAAAATTATTTTATTGAATTCGATCGATGAAGCAATTGATCTATCAAATCTATACGCACCGGAGCATTTAATTCTT
>VBAS01000279.1:0-3133 GCA_005882975.1 Bacteroidota bacterium
TGGAAATATCAACTTTTATGTTTGATACATCAGGGCCTTTGCTATCAGAGCATCCAATAGAAAAAATAAGGATCAGAAAAAATAAGATGTTTTTCATAGAAATGATAAACGACACAGGTTATTGTATGTTGTGTACGAAGATAACGGAAAGAAAATTTTAACCTCTTTAGTGACAGGCGTCGTAAATTTGCCTCATGAAGATCGCCTTAGCGCAACAGAATTATCATATTGGCAATTTTGAAGACAACACCCGTAAGATCATTGAAGGAATAAAAAGGGCCAAAGAGCAAGGAGCTGACCTTGTCGTGTTTTCAGAGCTATGCGTTTGCGGTTATGCTCCTGGCGATTTCCTGGAATTTCCTGATTTTATTAATAAATGTTACGAAGCGATCGATCGGATAAAACAACATGCCGATACCATTGGTGTATTGATCGGTTCGCCATCACGGAATCCTCAAAAAGAAGGCAAAGATCTTTTCAACGCTGTTTTTCTTCTCCATGAAAAAGAAATAAAAGGCGAGATACATAA
Source organism: Bacteroidota bacterium (assembly GCA_005882975.1). Classification (GTDB taxonomy): domain Bacteria; phylum Bacteroidota; class Bacteroidia; order Chitinophagales; family Chitinophagaceae; genus VBAS01. Next base: position 530 of record VBAS01000279.1, read on the forward strand.
AACACTTTTACCAAATTATGATGTGTTTGATGAATACCGCTATTTTGAACCGGCTTATGATTGGAAAGTTCTTGAGTTCAAAGGAAAAAAATTAGCAGTAACAATTTGTGAAGATATCTGGAATATGGGCGATAATCCTTTGTACCGCATTACTCCTATGGAAAAATTGATGCCTTTCCATCCCGATGTGATGATCAACTTATCCGCTTCTCCCTACAATTATGCGCAAGATATTGTTCGCAACAGTATTATTAAAGCACATACATTAAAATACAAACTGCCGATGCTTTATTGCAATGCCATAGGTTCACATACTGAACTTATTTTCGATGGTGGCAGTCTAGTATATGATATTAATGGCAAGCAGGTAAAAGAAATGAAATATTTTGAAGAAGATTTTCAACTTTTTGAATTGGATGAACTCTCTAAATTATCGGAGTCTTCACAAGTCTCCCCCAATGGGGGAGATTTAGAGGGGGCTTATTTTTATTCCGCTAAAGAAGTAGGTACTGGCGAGGATATTCTCGCTTATTTAACCAATGATAAAAATATTGATGAGATCTATCATGCACTAGTGCTTGGAATAAGAGATTATTTCAAAAAGATGGGTTTTAGCAAAGCGATACTTGGTGCAAGTGGTGGAATTGATAGTGCCGTCACTCAGGTATTGGCTGTTCATGCTTTAGGTAAAGAAAATGTTAGTGTGCTTTTAATGCCATCACAGTTTTCATCATCACATTCTGTGAAAGATGCAGAACAACTAAGTAAGAACCTCGGTAGTCAGTACAACATTATTCCGATCAAAAATATTTTTGAAAGTTTCCTTACAGAATTAAAACCTGTTTATAAAGACCTGCCATTCGGATTGGCCGAAGAAAATATCCAGGCAAGAACAAGAGGTAATTTGTTGATGGCCGTTGCCAATAAGTTTGGATATATTTTGTTGAATACGTCTAATAAAAGTGAATTAGCAACTGGTTATGGCACATTGTACGGAGACATGGCCGGTGGTCTTAGTGTATTAGGTGATGTTTATAAAATGCAAGTGTATGCGTTGGCAAAATATATCAATCGTGAAAAAGAGATCATACCTCTGAACATTATCAAAAAAGCTCCGTCTGCTGAATTAAGACCCGATCAAAAAGATAGCGATAGTCTTCCTGAATATGACACTCTCGATAGAGTATTATATGAATATGTTGAGCTGCGCAACGGTCCGAAAGAGATAAAAGCAAAAGGATATGATTCGACCCTTGTTGACAGAATTTTAAAATTGGTTAATACCAATGAATATAAACGAAAACAGTTTTGCCCGATACTTCGAATCAGTTGCAAAGCATTTGGTGTAGGAAGAAGAATGCCGGTTGTTGGTAAATACCTTTCCTAAAAATTTTAATGAATAAATGTGAGCTCTACCGTAGTTGGTGGATAGGGTGCAATGGTCATGGTTTGAGATACTACAAGGCTTGCATCATTTAATAATACAATTGTAAAAACGGTTGAGCCACCACTAACTATTGGTTGAGAAAGATTTATTTCTGTACCATTATTTTGAAATACCCATGTAAAGCTCGATGGTGATGGTGGTGAGCATACGGTTGTGTTTTCATTTATTGTTCCCGTGCCATTGGCAACAAAAAGCATAGTATTGTCTTTGAAACATGCAGGAACCTGTGCTGTAACATCTGTACCACCAGCTTTGGCGCCGCTAAATTTCCAGGATGATTTTGTAATGTAATCCGAGTTTGACGGCGGCGGATTATCGTTTTTATTGCAATTAGTAAAAAACAATGTTGTAAAACAAAGTGCAGCAAGGATAAGTTTATTCATAGTTTTGAATTTAATTTTAAAAATAATCAAAGTTTTGGGGGTTTAAACACAGTAATAGTACCAGTAAATAACGCTTTCAAGTCTCATAAATTTTATGCAACGATCAATTTGTTACTATCTTTCCCAGGAATCGTGGTCTTTCCCACTTTAAATCCTTGTTCGTTAATATGAAGGCTCTCGTTTACAAATCCACAGGAAGTTGGTACACAGTCAAAGATCAGGCCGGGCGAACATATAATGCCCGCATGAAAGGGATCTTTAAAATCGATGGGATCACGTCTACCAACCCGGTAGCAGTCGGCGACGAAGTGGATATTGAACTTGAAAGTGAAATAGAGAACACCGCAATCATTAATGAAATACTTTCTCGCAGGAATTATGTAAACAGGCAATCACCAAGGCATAAATATCAGCATCATATTATTGCTGCGAATCTTGATCAGTCTGTTTTATTTGCCACCTTAAAAGAACCCAGGACTTCGCAGGGATTTATTGATCGGTTTCTTGTTGCCTGTGAAATGTATCATGTACCGGCAGCAATTGTTTTTAATAAAGCTGACCTGCACAAGAAAAAAGAAGATGAAAAATTTTTTGAGTGGAAACAGATGTATGAAGAAATAGGCTATAAAACTTTTCTTGTAAGTGTTGAAAAAGGGATGGGAATTGAAACAATACAAGATCTTTTAAAAAATAAAATATCGTTGTTGAGTGGTCATAGCGGTGTTGGTAAATCATCCTTTATAAATATTATTTGTCCGCAACTGGAACTTAAAA
>VBAS01000279.1:3196-8959 GCA_005882975.1 Bacteroidota bacterium
AAATAATTGATACACCTGGCATGCGTGAATTTGGTTTGGTCGATATTTTAAAACAAGAATTATCACATTATTTTCCAGAAATGAGAAGCCGGCTTAACGATTGCCAGTTCAATAACTGCCAGCATATAAACGAACCAAACTGTGCAATAAAAAAAGCTGTAGAAGAGGAAAAAATAAATGTTGATCGCTACATTAGCTACTGCACCATACTTGATTCGATTGAAGAAAGAAAGTATTAATCATCCCATCAAAAAAAATAAATAATTTAAAAGCGAAGTCGTTATCAAATGAGAATTATACAGAATAAAATTTTTCAAATTTTCTTTGCATTTTTATATCCATTCTTTCCGAGCCATTGTATCACCTTGTCTCTTTGATCACCTTGAATAATTATTTCACCATCTTTTGCAGAACCACCTGTGCCACAAAATGATTTTAATTTTTTTCCTAAGTCTTCCAGATCTTGTTCTTTCCCCATAAATCCTTCTACTAATGTAACTGCTTTACCTGCCCTGTGTCTTGTATCCAATCTTACTTTCAGTTTTTGTTGAGCAGGCAATAAAGTTTCATCCGAGTGATGTTCTTCCTCAAATTTAAAATTGGGGTCTGTGCTAAATACAAATCCACGGCTATCGGGTTTATTTTTTTTGCTCATTGTCTAAATTATTACTGCTTTTAAACTAAGATCAATACTTCTTGCCTGGTGTATCAGTGCACCCACACTTACGTAATCAACTCCTGTTTCAGCATAATCCTCAATATTATCAAGGTTAATGCCACCGCTTGCTTCCGTTTCAAACCCGATAGTTGTCGGGTCTTCACCAACCAATTTCAATGCTTCGGTAATTTGCTGCGGTGTAAAATTATCCAGCATGATCCGCGACACTTTCCCTTTTCCCACTGCAATCACGTTTTGAACATCTTCAATATTTCTTGTTTCTATTTCAATTTTAAGATCCAGGTTTGTTTTCTGTAAATATTTCCAGGCCTGGTTGATCGCATTTTCAATTCCCCCGCAATACGCAATATGATTATCTTTTAGCATGATCATATCATACAATCCGAAGCGATGATTTATTCCACCGCCGATTCTTACAGCTTCTTTTTCTAACAGGCGGAAATTTGGAGTTGACTTTCTTGTATCTAATAGTTTTGTTTTATGACCATATAGCCGGTCAACATATTGACGAGTTAACGTTGCTATTCCGCTCATGCGTTGCATGCAATTCAACACAAGTCTTTCACATTGCAAAATGGTGTGAACAAATGCTTCCACTTCAAAAGCCATTTCTCCGGCTTTCATCATCTCTCCATCTTTTTTTAATATCGTAAAGATTGCGGTGGGATCTTTGTATAGAAAAATTTTTTCTGCTACTTCAACACCAGCGAGTATACCATCCTGTTTTATTTTCAAAATAGCCTTTCCTCTCGCACTTTTAGGTATGCAACTTAAAGTTGAATGATCTCCTTCGCCAACATCTTCTGTAAGCGCTTCATCGATCAGGTGATAAAATTGATTGTTGAATTCCATTTTTCAAAACTAAAAAAGCCCCGCCACAAATGGGCAGGGCTTTAAAAATTTACTCAAAGTTTTATAATTGTTGAATTCGAATGTCCTGGATTACTTGTTTGTTGCCCTTTAATCTCATATATACAGTGGTCCGATAACTACCATTTTTGGTTTGAAGTGTACCAATACAATAATCGCCGTTATCATTATTGCCTTTATGTTTCACATCAAAACTTTTTACCCCGCTATTGGTAAAAAAATCTTTAATGATAAGTTCGCCCTGGCTTTTGCTATAGTTACTGCTTTTGTCAGGCATTGTTATGTCAACGTAGCTATCAAAATATTTTGTAACGCCTGAAGCATTCCCCGTATTCATCGCAGAGATCACCTCGTCTATTCCTGCCTGGGCGAAAGAAGAAATAGCGATAAAAAAAACAGGTAATAATAGTAAAGCTTTTTTCATTTTATTTAGTTTTCATGGTAATTAATCTAAAAACATGCCACAGTCCGTTGCTTCATTTCCAAGAGCTAAGTTACTACATGCCAACGTGATTACAGAGCAGTTACGTTAAAACACTTAGCTTTGTTGCCGCTTTTACCTTGAAAATGAACGCATTTCTCACTGTTAAATTTCTATAATGGCTGCAAAGAAAGTAATTCTGATCATAATGGACGGATGGGGGCTCGGAAAGGTGGCATCTGCGGACGCAATTCAAAATGCCAAAACGCCATTTGTTTCGTCACTTTATTCAAAGTATCCAAATACAACCTTAATAACCTGCGGAGAAGCTGTGGGTCTTCCGGATGGACAAATGGGTAATTCCGAAGTAGGACATTTGAATCTTGGTGCTGGTCGCATTGTTTACCAGGAATTGCAACGCATAAATGTAGCTGTCCGCGACGGGTCATTTGCAAAAAATGAAGTATTACTAAATGCTATTCGTTTTGCAAAAAAAAATAATAAACCACTTCACCTTTTAGGATTAGTAAGTAATGGTGGGGTACATTCACATATTGATCACCTGAAAGCAATAGTTGACGTTTGCAAAAACGAAAACCTAAGCGAGGTTTTTATACATGCATTTACTGATGGTCGTGATTGTGATCCAAAAAGCGGCTTAGGTTTTATTAAAGAATTGCAGGCACATTTAAATAATTCAGTTGGAAAGATCGCGACAGTGAGCGGACGTTATTATGCAATGGACAGGGATAAAAGATGGGAAAGGATCAAACTTGCATATGATGCTTTAGTTAATGGTGTGGGCAAAAAAGCAACTGACGGAATTGAAGCTGTTGAAAATTCTTATAGTGAAAATGTAACTGATGAATTTATAAAACCCACAGTAATTATTGCAGAAGACCAGCAACCGCTTGCGAAAATAAAAGACGGTGACGTAGCTATCTGTTTTAATTTCCGTACTGACCGTTGTCGTGAAATAACACAAGTGCTTACGCAAATGGACCTGCCCGATCATGATATGAAAAAGCTTTCATTGAATTATACTACGATGACAGAATATGATAAAACTTACAAAGAGGTCAATGTAATTTTTGAAACCGATAATTTGAATAATACACTGGGCGAAATTTTGGAAAAGCACGGGTTAAAACAAATTCGCATAGCAGAAACGGAAAAATATCCGCATGTAAGTTTTTTCTTTAGTGGCGGAAGAGAAAAACCTTTTGATGGTGAAAAGCGGATTATGATCTCATCGCCAAAGGTTGCCACTTATGATCTGAAACCGGAAATGAGTGCTTATGAAGTAACTGATGCCTTGTTGCCTGAAATAAAAAATAAATCAGCTGATTTCATTTGCCTGAACTATGCAAATGCTGATATGGTTGGCCATACCGGTATTTGGGAAGCTGCTATCAAAGCCGTAGAAACAGTTGACCAATGCGTGTCGCAGGTGATCACCACAGGATTAGAAAACGGTTATACTACTTTTCTTACTGCCGATCATGGAAATTCAGACTATATGATAAATGAGGACGGATCTCCAAATACTGCTCATACAATGAACCTTGTACCATTTTTTATAATTGATAAGGAGTGGAAAGGAAAAATTAAACCGGGAAAACTTGGAGACATTGCCCCAACAATACTTACCATGATGCGATTACCAATTCCTAAGGAAATGACGGGAGAAATATTAATTTAGCTACTATAAAAAAACTGCATGAAAAAAGTTCTTAAAACAATCGGCTGGCTGCTGTTGATCGCTTTAGTAGCAATTCAATTTTTTCATCCTAAAAAAAACATACATGAAGGTGATCAACCAAATGCTATTTCTAAAAAATATTCAGTGTCTGCGGATGTAAAACTAATTCTTAACAAAGCTTGCATGGACTGTCATAGCAACAATACCCGATATCCCTGGTATAATAATATTCAACCTGTTGCCTGGTGGCTGAACAATCATATACTTGATGGAAAAAAAGAATTGAATTTTGATGAATACATCGATAAGCGTCCCCGCTTTCAATATCGCAGAATGGAGCAAACTATTGATCTGGTAAAAAAAGAAGAAATGCCTCTTGATTCTTATACGTGGATACATAAGGATGCTATATTATCTGAGGAAGAAAAAACAAAACTCTTTAACTGGGCACAATCAATAATGGATACATTGAAAGCTCAATATCCTATTGATAGTCTTAAGAGACAAGGTCCCCCACCGCCACAGAAATAATTTCGCCCAGGAGACTTTTTTCTTTAATTCCGTGTTGTTTTAATCAAAATTTCATCCCTATTTCTCCATTCCTGTCGGGAAAGAGAAAATTGAAGTTTTACATTTTGAAAAATTACAATCCTGTGCAGCATTTGAATCCGAAAATTGTCTAATTTACAGGCAACCAAAGGAGACTATGACCGAGGAAGCCATATTACAAGGCTGTTTGAAAAATGACTCTGCTGCTCAGCGGGAATTGTACAATAAATACAGTCCTAAAATGCTGGCTGTTTGCTATCGTTTTGCTCATAACCGGGAGGATGCAGAGGATATGCTGCAGGAAGGATTCATAAAGGTCTTTTTACAGATGCATACGTTTGAAAACAGGGGTGCTTTTGAAGGGTGGGTCAGGAGAATAATTGTTCATACCTGTATCAATATCCTTAAGAAGAACAAGAAGTTCAATGAAAGTGTCGATATCATTCATGCGACCGGTATCCAGGTTAGAGAGGAATCTATACCGGCAATTATCCAAGCCAAGCAGGTAGTTGAGTGTATAAGAATGCTTCCCATTGGCTACCGGACTGTTTTGAACCTGTATGCGGTGGAAGGATACAGTCACCGGGAAATTGCAGGAATGTTAGACATTGAAGAAAGTACCAGCCGAAGCCAGTATACAAGAGCTAAGGCAATGTTGGAAGATATTTTAATAAAAAAGAGGATCGTACAAAAACCAAAACAAAATATTGATTGGCTGGTGGCCGTTAGCCAGCGATAATACGTATCCTAAATTAGTAACTGGTTATGGAGAGCAATTTTAGCAACAGAGATTTTGAGCAGTATGTAAAACAGAATGCTGACCAATACCGGATGTTTCCGTCCGATAAGGTGTGGAGGGGTGTAAACAATGCATTACACACCCGTAGAAAATGGTATGGCTTCTGGCTTAGCTTTTTATTGTTATTAACCGGCGGAGCAGTTACCTGGGTTATGACTTCTTCCCCTGCTTCAAATGAACAGGATGTTACTACATCTAAAAGTATTCGACCCTCAGCAGCATCAGTTGAAACAAAGATGGCGACAGATAAAGAAGCCGACGGGGGTATTGAAAGCTTATTGCCTTTCACTAAACAGCGAATTACCGCCGAAAACCTACCTCTTATTCAAAATGAGTTAAGTAATGTTGAACCCTCCTTGTTACCGGTTCAAGATATTGGAGAAATACAACGGCCTGTTATTAGTACCCAACATTTTCCTTCAAATGGCGCTGGGGGTGAGCATTTTTCATTAATAAATGAGTTTACTACAAACAGCAATGCTCCGGCAGAGGAAGTACTTCTTATAGATGATCAAAAAATAAAAGTTGAAGCAGAAAATTCGACGGCAAGTAACGATAAAATACAAGCTAAACATGGCCAGGATGTTTTTTATCCTATGACTATTGAAAGTGTAATAAATTCTTTCCGGTTTACCAAAACACCCAAAAAAATAAGCTGGCAATTATTTGTTACTCCAACAGTCAGTTATCGTAAGCTCAGTGTAAATAAATCTTCAGATAATCTGCCTGCTATCAATTACCCC
>VBAS01000102.1 GCA_005882975.1 Bacteroidota bacterium
TAACCAAACCCTGCTTCCGTCAGGTAACGTAACACTGTATTGTCCGCCAACCGGTGTCTTCAACACATGAAATTCATTCTCAGCATTCGAATGATTCTCATAGCTGATCTGTCCGTCGGCAGATTTTAAAACTTCATTCCCCTTTGAAGAATCTATTAAACCATTCTTTGCTTCGTACAGGTTAACGACCTTGCCATTTGAAAGTATAAGTTCAGCAAAATTTCCTCCCGGTTTTATCAATTCCTTTTTTGCAATCTCTTTACCCGCTTTTGGTTTTTTATTCATCATGAAAAAAATAATAAGACCGGTCGCTACTAGTATGGATGCTGCAGCACTATAAGAGACCCATCGCTTTTTTCCACTTGTAATTTTTTGATCAGTAAATCTGATCTTGCTTTTCAATCTTTCCATTGCAGCTCGTACGTTCACTTTCTCCATCTCATTCAATCCCCGTTCTATAGTTACAGGGTCAGTTAGCTCTTCAAACAGTAGTTGGTTATCATCACTCGTCGTGATCCATTCATCCAATTCATCATGTTCCTTTTCAGTTAATGTTTGCCGGATATAACCCGCAACCAGGTAAGCAACTCTGTCCGCACTTGCTTCATTCATTCCATTTTTTGGATCATCATTCATGCTATTAAGGTAAAATAAAATACTACTTTATGTCATATATTAATACACGAGTTATCCAACTGGTCTAAGGAGAAATAAAAAATAATTTCGATTAGCAGACTAATCATCCCCTCCCTGGAGAGCCTGTCCCGACTTAGTCGGGAGGTAGCAGAGTATTTACATAAAATGAATGATTAATAGGGGTGGGTCAAAAAACTACTAACTAAAAACTATTAACAAAGTAACCCTCATCCACCAACTTTAATCCTCTCACTTTCCATTTCTTCATCTCGATTAAGAAAACTCATTCTTCTAACAAAAAACTATCATCTAAATACATTCTGTTTTATTTTTACCCCTTTTCCACCACTTCACAAACCTTGACCCACTGAAAATAAAAGCCACTATACTATTATGTCTGCTTTTTTCGCTTCAGCCATCGTTTGGACAAAATATAAATTTTGCCTGGGCAAAGAATTTCACCGGAACTGGCTACTCGGAAGGACAGGAAATAGCGATTGATGCGGCAGGAAATGTTTATTCCACAGGCTCTTTCACCGGTACACAAGACTTTGATCCCGGACCGGGTGTATATAATCTCACCCAGCCAAGCGGAAATGGCATCTATATTTCAAAGCTCGATGTAAATGGAAACTTTGTATGGGCTAAACAATTTCAAACATGGAATGCCAAACCTTATTCAATTGCAGTAGACGCCGCCGGCAATATTTTCACTACAGGTTTTTACCAGCAAATTGCCGATTTTGATCCCGGCCCCGGAGTTTATAATCTCACTACATTCAGTACAGGATCTGATGTGTTCGTTTCAAAATTGGACAACAATGGAAATTTTATTTGGGCAAAAAGACTCGGTGGCGATGGCAACTTTTATTCACAGGGGCAAAGCCTCACAATAGATGCAGCAGGAAATGTTTATACTACAGGAGTTTTCAATGGCACCATTGATTTCGATCCCGGAGCTCCCACGTTTAATTTTACTGCTGTCGGCAATGATGATATGTTCGTATCGAAATTAGATGCCAATGGTTCCTTCGTATGGGCAAAGCAAATTGGCGGCACCTTTGCTGAATCGGGGCAGTCCATCGCGGCGGACAATGCCGGTAACTTATTTCTGACGGGCTACTTCTATACCTCAGTAGATTTCGATCCTGGTCCGGCCGTTTTTACATTAAATGCCATAGCCTCCTCCGACATTTTCATTTTGAAATTAGACGCTGCAGGAAACTTTAGTTGGGTAAAACAAATCGGTGGACCGCTTGACGAAATTGGTTATTCAATCGCTTTAGATGCAACTGGGAATATTTACTCAACAGGTATGTTTCGGGGGACCATAGATGTTGATCCGGGATCTGGGGTTTACAATCTCACCAGTGCAGGAAATACAGACATTTTTATATCCAAATTAAGCAGCACAGGAAATTTACTTTGGGCAAAAAGTATAGGAGGAACAGGATATGATAGAGGTACTTCTCTGACAACAGATCTTGCCGGTAATGTTTATATCACCGGCGATTTTCAAACTATAATCGATCTTGACCCTGGTCCGGCAACTTTTAATGCCACCTCCAACGGAGGAAATGATTTCTTCATTTCAAAATTTGATGATGTTGGAAATCTGGTTTGGACAAAACAGATAGGGGGCAGTGCTGATGACTATTCCTTTTCAGTACGTGTAAATACCGCCGGCGATGTTTTCGCGACGGGTCTGTTCAATAATACGGTTGACTTTGATCCCGGTACCGGTGTTTTTGATCTTAATGCCGGAACAGACATATCTGCATTCATACTTAAACTGGGTAAATGCACTAACATTTCCCAAACTACATTAAATGAATTTGCATGTGGTAGTTATACACTCAACAGCCAAACCTATACATCAAACGGAACCTATATACAGACACTGCAAAATTCACTCGGCTGCGATAGCATCATCACACTTAATTTGACACTAACCGGTTCAAATGACACAACAACTGTTGCTGCATGCGACAACTATTCCTGGAATGGACACACATATACCACAAGCGGCTTTTATCGGGATACGCTAACCAATATACATTCCTGTGATAGCATCATTAATCTTGCCCTTACCATCAGGACATCGAAAGCGACAACTGTCAACGCAACTATCTGCGAAGGGGAAAGTTTTGCTGGATATAACACAACCGGTATTTATATAAACAATTTTTTAGCTGCCAACGGTTGTGATAGCATTCGTACACTGAACCTTATTGTAAAACAACGATCTTATTCAACACTCAATGCAATAATTTGCCAGGGAGAAAATTATTTGAGCTATTCTTCTGCAGGTACATATAGAGATACACTTGTTGCTGCAAACGGATGTGACAGCATACGAACAATAAACCTTTTGGTAAATCCCAAAGCAGTTACAAATCTCAACGCCTCTATTTGTCAGGGTAAATCTTATTTTGTCGCAGGAGCAAATCAGGTAAAAAGTGGAATATATAAAGACACTTTACAAACGCATTTAGGTTGTGACTCAGTGATCATTACCAATCTCGTTGTACATCCTAAACCTGTACCAAACCTTGGTGCAGATAAAAACTTATGCCAGGGACAATCAATAACATTAAATGCAGGAACATTTACAAGTTATCATTGGCAGGATCAAACCACGCAACCAACTTTTACTACCAATGCCATTGGGCAGTATTGGGTACAGGTTACCGACAATAATGGGTGCACAAACGCTGATACGGTAGAAATAAAAAATATATACCCTAATCCTGCTGGCTTTTTAAATAGAACTGATACAATATGTCAGTATGAAAAAATAACAATTGCTCCATTCAGTCCATATTCTCAGTATGCCTGGTCAAATGGATCGATGCAATCACGGATCACTGTCGATAAACCGGGACAATATATATTGACTGTAAAAGATGTAAATAATTGTATGGGCAAGGATACAATAGATGTGATACAGAAAATTTGCCAGAGCGGCGTTTGGATACCCACGGCATTCACACCAAACGGCAATCAGTTGAATGATGTATTTCGTGCAATGGTTTATGGAATAACTGAATCATTCAAGTTCCAGGTATTTGATCGTTGGGGTAATCTCGTCTTCGAAACAACTGATCCTCTAAAAGGATGGGATGGAAAAGTAAAAGGAATTCCTGTAACCACTTCCGTCTTCGTCTGGCAATGCTCATACAAACTAAAAGGAGCCCAACAGGAATTTCAAAAAGGCACCGTTACACTAATAAGATAAAAAAGAGTAGGTCAAAAAACTACCAACTACAAACCCCAAACTAAAAACTATAAACATTTTGCTATCCATCCCCTCCCTGGAGAGCCTGTCCCGACTTAGTCGGGAGGCAGCAGAGTATTTGCATAAAAGAATATTCAAAAGGGGTGGGTTAAACTACCAACTACAAACCACAAACTAAAAACTCTTAAAGCAAAATACCCCCAAAAGGCTATTTGTCTTCTTTTCATATGATTTTACATTTGGTTCAGTCTCCCAAAATGAAACCCGGCGTTGTGCAAGGCCTATATAAGCAACATCGATGATTTATTTTTAACCTATAACTATTTAGAACTGTATATGAAAAAAATAACCACCATTTTTATCCTTAACTGGATCTTGATTGTAAGTTTTGGGCAAACCGTTCAAAGCATTAGCGATGAACTAAAAGCAATTAATAAAGAAATAGTTGAAAAGGAATGCATCAAGAAATATGGGTTGATTATCTCCCCACGGGGCTTGAACTATTTCTTTGCAGACAAGATTGCAAGTTATCTGTCGCAAGATGGCGATCTTTCACTATATAAGACATATGCTACACTCGATGCTTCCGACGGAAAATTTACTTTAAATCATAACATAGGAAAAGGATTAGATCCTTCAACGGGACGCCTGAGATCGCTTACTACCGTCGGTATAAAAGCAAACATTGAAGATGGATTCGCAGCCGTTTTTTCAGACAGTAAATTCAATAGTGAATTGGGTATTTCTTTAAAACAAACCTGGTTTGCAAAAGGTAAAACCTTTTTCGATGGATGTGCGCAACGACAGCAAAAAGGTTCAAGAACTGCTCCTGCTACTCCATCTGCTCAGAAGCAAAAGATGAACATCGAAAGAGCACTGATCATTCAGAATCTAATAGCGGAGTTCACGACCAAAGCAAAGGAATTTGAGGCCTCAGTCAATGCTATTGTTCCTGCCGATATCCCCGGACCAGATTCTGATACGACTGTCAAAACAAACATGCGGGATGAGTTCTATAAAAAATTGAGAACTGATTACTTGAAAAAATTCGCAGAATCAGAAGCAGATCGGCTTGCAAGTACTGAAAGTTTCAATTTGATAAAAGCGAATTGGTGGAGCATTAAAGCATTCATTCCTGTCACTAGCCAAAAATTCAATACAGCAGAAACTTATGCTACCGAATTTTTAAATGAGCACTTATATCCATGGGAACTGGCGGTATTACATAATCGCATGTGGGAATCGACCAAATGCGGACGCTTCTTTCTTAATCTCAGTATCGGTATTGTTAATAATAATTCAGTTGCTACGGAGGATGTAGAAAAGATCAGTCTGCAGGACTATAAGAACCTTGGAGGTACTGATCCCATACACATGGCACAATTGGAATCTGATGATGCTTACGTAGGAACTTATAAGAACTTCGTTACACCAAATCTTAAGATACAGGGTATCTGGTTTCCTAAAGATTGGAATATTGGTGTCAGCCTGTTATTCGATCAAAGTTTTGGCCAGTACAATCCTTTGAATGGCAAATTGGGCTTCCCGATTAGATTCAATGATAAGGACGGCGATCCTACTGTCAATTTTGAAGTACAGGTCAAAACATTTGACATGACTGATAAGATCGTAACCGACAAAAGCCTTATAAAGAAAACCTCTATTGGCTTAAGTGTGGGTTTGCCTTTCAATAGTATTATTTACTAAATGATTTTCCCTAGTGTCTGATTCTTTAATCTTTTTTAAATTCTTCACAGTGATCAAACAAACTCTAACAATACTATTATGCGGTTTATTCGTTACCGTTCAGGCCCAAAGAAATTGCGGTACTGAAGATTACAATCAGAATATTTTAAAAGAATTTCCTGAATTATCCGGCAGGTATGGAAGAACAAATCCGGATCAACTCCTTAATGAGAAATTAAAACGCCTGGGAGGTGTAATTAGGATCCCGGTTGCAGTTCATGTACTTTATAACAAGGAGGAAGAAAAACTCTCCGACGAGATGATCAACTCGCAAATAAAACAACTAAATCTTGATTTTGCAGCAAAGAATATTGATATAACAAATGTACCGGGTGAATTTAAGGATCGTGTTGCAGATTGCCAGATTGAGTTTGAATTAAAAATTATAAACAAAATAAAAACTGAAGAAAAACAATTTCTGGTCCAGTTTAAAAGGGACAGGCGGGGCGCCAAAGTGTATAAACCCGCCTATGAGCCAATCAAATTTTCTTCCTTCGGTGGTAAGGATGCAATGCCCTGTGCTCAATATCTCAATATATGGGTCGGCAATATTACCGACGGCAGCGCTGGACAACTATTGGGATATGCAACATTTCCTGGTGGCGTTTGCGAATATGATGGTGTGGTCATTTATTATAAGTGCTTTGGTCAGTCAACTTCCTATAAGCCGTATAACAAAGGAAGAACGCTAACTCATGAAGTAGGTCATTGGCTTAATTTACGCCACATCGGTGGTGACAAACCGGGTGGTTGTGGGGATGATTTGATCAGTGATACACCACCGCAAAAAGGCGGCTCCGAAACTGCTCGCACTGGAAATGGTGAGGGACAAAACTTTGGTTGCCCGGTTCACCCTTTTGTTTATAACCCCGACTGCCCGGAAACAACGGCTGAAATGTTCATGAATTATATGGACTATGTGAATGACGAGTGCATGAACATGTTTACAATAAAACAAAAAGATAGAATGCGAAGCCTTTTCGTTGAAGGTGGTGATAGGGCTTCCCTTGTAAATGGCGTTTCAGAAAATAAACAATTATTTGTAACCGATGAAAAACGCACCGATAACTTCACCCCGGTCATTACCGATTTCAAAAAATACTTCCATTGCAACCCGGTCACCGATACTTGTCGCTTTGCTTTCGTTTTCTGGACGGAAACACCAAATGCAAAAGAATATAAAGTATTTGCAAAAAAAGTAAAATCAGCTACATGGGAAACCATTATTACTCCGAACACCTACATAAAGCTGGATGAACTTGGTTCTCATGTGCTATATGAAATAAAAGTTCAGGCTGTTTTAAATAATGGAAAGCTCTCGGGAGAAAGTACACCATATATATTCAAACTAAAAGGCAATAACCCGTTTAGTAAGTTGAAAGACCTAAAACTTATCATATAACAGTTAGTTAAAACAACACATGCTTTCCATCCCCTCCCTGGAGGGGCAGCAGGGTATTTGCATAAAGGAATATTCAAAAGGGGTGGGTCCAAAACCACAGACTAAAAACGATAAACGAAGCCTCACTCATAATATCTAACCTCACGCTGCACCTGACAATAAAAATTTTGCCATCTCCTTTACTAAAGGCATTCCGGTTAATAACTGAACATATATAAATTGTCCTTGCGGATTCACTTCAAGAAAATATAATCTTCCGTCCTTGCCAAGTTTGAAATCTGCTGTTCCAAATCGCAGACCTAAACTTTTTATCAATGTTAGGATTCTTTTATTCATCTGATCGTCAAATTCAAACCGTTCATATTTCAAGGTTAGGTCGATTCTTGAGTCGATCAATCCTTTGTTTTCATAGGTTGCAATACGTGCCGTGTAGATTTTTTCATTGATTACAGTCACCCTAAAATCAAAATCTCCCTCAATAAGTTCCTGAAAAATGGTTGGGCAGCAATACAAGCGGTTTAGGTATTTGAAATCATTCTTCGAAAATAACTTCGTGGTAAGAAATGTGTCATTAGTTGCAGTAAGTGCCTTATGAATGATTTTTCCTTCATGCTTTGCATAAAATTTTTTTACATCAATATGTGAATTCGTAACAATTGTATCCGGTACAGTTAATCCGGCCTTTTTAGCCATGAACAATTGATATGTCTTGCTTAAATCATAGACACTGCCGATTCTATTTACTATTAATGTTTTTTCCAGTGAATGAAATAGGCCCTCACATGTTTGCCGCCATTCTCTTTCAGTAAACAGTCGGGCTTCCCTGTCGTATATATTTTGATCGGTTTCTGAATAATAAGGTCGCCGATACCATAGACTTTTTATACCCGAGATTTTGATCCTGCCTTGTTCAGTTGTCAGGTAAGATTTATTCGGCCTTTGTGAATGATACAATGAATCGCCACGACACAGTTCTCCAATATCTAGTATACTACACTGCCCTCCCTGCGAATACACTTCATTGTGCACGGCCATTGCATGAATATCATTCTTGTTTGCTACGACAACTACCATCTTTTTTGCTGTTGATATTGCCTTTTTACATTATTCACAAATTTCTTTTCCAGTCTTGAAAATGTTTCGTTGCGGGTCAGTTCAGTAGCATCGTTTTCTCTTGATGCAATTGCGAAGGGAACTAACCCAATGCTTAGACTGCTCTTATATAAGTCAATTGGATGTAGATTTTGCAAACTACAGCCCTTTTTTAGGGAAACATTTACCAATTGAAAATTCCCTCTCACTTTTGCCTTTGCCTTCAGGATCTGTATCTTTTCAATTTCATTTCTGAGGAAATAAAAACAAAAGTTCTTCGAAGCAATACCAACAATCTTCTTATCTGTATGAATGATATAACCTTCCAGTTGAATAGTTGGATTCATACAATGTAATCATCAGTTTTTGAAATTGGAATTACATCATCAGTTGCATCGGGACTTCCTTTCCAGGTTGCAGTGGCGGTGTCAATATAATCGCTTGTCGGAGTGCTAGTATCAAACCCACCAGTTACAACCGGTCTTCTGAACTTAAATTGCAATCCGGAAAAATTTGTTAGACTAATTTGAACAATACCCTGGTGAGATTTTTCTTTGCTCTTTATTGGAGTAATATCTACGACATCTTTTGAGGGAATTTCGACTGTCCCGGCTACGCAGGCAAATTCAATAGAGCTTGTTGACTTTTTTATTATTCTGCCAGTAAGCTCAAATCCATTTGCGATTTGAGATTCTTGAGTTTCCTTAAGGAAAGTTTCAACTTTCGATGACTTGTTTGCCATAAATCTTGTTTTAAGGTTAATGATAAAAGTTTGAATTAAAAGCCACTTATAGATGTAAGTTATTACATCGGAATACCGAAAACAATGGCACAAAAGGGGTATCTTCCTTGTTACGTCGGCACGATTCGCTCCTTGGGCTAAAAGATTTTTTAAAATAAACACCTATCCAGGAAGGAGTAGGTCAAAAAACTACTAACTAAAAACCACAAACTAAAAACTATTAAAGATGTAAGCCTCATCCTCAACAACTTTATCCCTCTCGCTTTCTGATTCTTCACCGTACTCACAGCAACATTCAATTCAGCCGCCGCTTCCACTACACTCTTACCCTCCACAAATAATTTCATAAATACTTTACGACATTCACTCGGCAACTCTTCCATTGCTTCCTTCACTCTTCGCAATGTCTCAGCCTTTATCATATTTTCAACATGCCCACTTTCATCAACATCCATAGACTCTTTATATACCCTATATACTTTCTCCTTCCTCTTCTCATTCTCTATCCATCGTAAACATCCATGATAAACCGTCTTATACAAATATCCTCGCAAGCCCGACTCGCTTCCCATCTGTTCTCTCTTCTCCCATAGTTTAATAAAGCTATTCTCCGCTATATCTTCTGCCGCTGCACTATCCTTTACATACTTACAGGCAAAAAAATAAATGGACTTATAATAGGTATCGAAGAAATAATTAAACCCTTCTTGTTTCCCGTTGCAAAATGATATGAGAGGATTAACTTGCATGTTTCAAGCTTCTCAAATATAATAAAGTTTACTGGTACATGTACCTTTGACTAATTCTTTAAATAGTTTTCTCTTGCTTCTCAATGGGGGAAGCAACCAAAATAGAAAAATATATCATTGAGAACGTGAAGGAAAAACGATTAGAATTTGGTTTCACACAAATTGTCCTTTCACAGAAATTAAATATGACTGATAGTTTCGTTGGTCATGTTGAGACGCCAAACCGAAGGGCAAAGTATAATGTAAATCATCTTAATGCTCTCGCTAAAATATTTAAATGTTCCCCAAAGGATTTTATGCCGGAAAGGCCTTTTTAACGACCATCAACAATTTTATTTGTAACTCTGCAGGCTAGATTACTGCTCACCCTACTGAAAATTCTTAGATTTTAGCCTTTGCCTTAAGGCTTCAAATGACTTTTTACATATTTTTTTAAAAGGGTTGTTGTTATCACATTTCTATACTTCGGATATTTTTTTAGTACGGAATCAAAAAGTTTAAAAACATCTTCTTCAGTATAAAAAAAGTACCTAATATTTTCTTGAATATAATATATCAATTTCTTGCTGAATGAAAGATCATACTTTTCCTGCAAATAAAAAGCCCTAACTATATTGGCTTCTCTTGTAGGGTTTTGATACATATATCTACTGTCATGAATAATGATATCAAGCTCCTTTTTTTTTAAACATTCATTATATAGCTCACATTTTAAAACATTTGAATTGATAGAATAAACCAAAGAATCAAAATTGAAAAAAGTTCCTTTAGCTAATTCTTTTGTTAATGCGTATTTGGTATCAATTAACCCTTTTTTTGTTGCCCAATTTTCCGCTAATGGCCACAAGTCTACGTTGATCTTCTTTAATTTAATTTTTGTTCCACCCAATCTGTTACTTGTATAATCGGATTTATTTTTTATTAATTCGAGAGCATTAATATTTGTATATATCATATCAATGTCCCTAACGGGTTCGTTGTTAGCTAAATTTCTGATAACGCCTCCGATCAAGAAAATGTTTGAGTGATTACGCAAATATTCAATCAATAGAACTGCGTCTAGTCCTATCGTAGGACTATTTCTTAAAAAAAAATTTACCTTTTTCTTAAAAACCCTTTTGTCCTTGATTTGGTTCAGTTGTATCATATTCTAATTCCGCTTAGTCCTTGATAAAGCTGAAGTGCATAATTATCGGTCATTCCACTAATAAAATCAACTATTAGTCTTAACCTATTATAAATGTTGTTTGGATAAGGAGTAAAATTTTCAAATAAATATCTATAACTTGATGAAACAGTTAAGTATAACCGACCTTCTCTCGTTTTAGAGCCTTTTTTGAATTCGTCAGTTAAGCAAGCTGGGATATATTCTTTAAGTAGTCCTTGAACCACATTCCATCCAGCTAACTCAATGTTAATAATTTTTTTATGCTTTAAAATAACAGCAAGTAGTTTACCAAAGCACTCCTTAATTTCTGACAATTTGCAATTGGTTAGAAGTTCATGAGGGTAAGAACCATTCATAATTGAATCATAATGTTCCACAAATTCTTCTATTATTGATTCAATTAATAGTCTTTGGGTCATTATCCTAAACCGTTGGATTGCTATATTGACTCGGTCGACATCCGTATTTTTTAAAGACTCGTAGTCTTTATCTAACATTTCGATCAGATGTTTATCTGTTAGCGAATCAAAAACATCCCTTATAATATCAAAAGTTATTATCCCTAGTTTAACACCATCTTCTATATCAGCGGCCATGTACGCAATATCATCAGATGCCTCTAAGATATAAGTTAAAGGATGCCTATTACTATTTAAGCCTAAATGTGAATCAATGATTTTGTAATCTTTTTCTTCTGTTACAAAATGGCCAAACTTTTTATATTTGATATGGGCTCTGTGTTCTTTTGGAATATTTCCACTGATAGACGAACCTGGATATTTTATAATCGTACTTAAAAGGGGAAAACTGAGATTATAACCGTTCTCATCTACTAAAAAATATAATCTCCTTAGAATACGAAAAGTTTGAGCATTTCCATCAAAATATATAAAATCTTTTTTCTCTTGATCTGAAAGAGTGAGATTACCCGATTCAAAAAATTTTCTAAAAAATTGTTGAATTGCGACTTCGCCAAAATGTCCAAACGGCGGATTGCCTAAATCATGAATTAAGCCAGCTGTAGCAAGAAGAGAGGGGATTTGTCCAAAAAGGTCTTTAGGAATTTTGTCTTCTAATTTAACTTCGATGCTTTTCCCGATTGATCTCGCAATAGAAGATACTTCTAAAGAATGGGTTAATCTTGTTCTAATAAAATCACTATTCTCCAAAGGGAAAACTTGTGTTTTATCTTGCAACCTCCTAATTGGTGCGCTTGAAATTAATCTGGAATAATCATTTTCGAAAGCATCGCGACCATCGCTTTTACTAAAAGTTGTTCTTTCTCTAAATCTTTTTGGATCAAGATATTTTTTCCATCTATCATCAGTCATAAAAATTTTTTTAAATGTAGTATTTAAATTGTCTTTGATCTGTTTTTAGATTGTCTGTTGCGGTCAAAATATTGCCAATCGTGTCCGAAAATCTTAGGGTAACGGGCAAACCATCACTATAAAGACAGGCATTATAATTAAGCTTTGTTAAAGCCAAAACATCCTTAATGACAGTTTCTATATCCTTTTCTCCTCGTGTAATTTGAATATGAAGTGAATTGGGAATTTCTAAACTAGGAGCAGTATTTAGTCTCGGAATAAAACCCCGTGTTACCAAATACGCTTCTCTTTCATTGATTTTGACTGCCATTCCTCTTATCACTCCATAATTGCTTTTTTCACCAAGTGCATCTCTAAATAATTTTAATTGGGCAGTATCTTTTATTACAACACCAATTAACTTAGTTTTTGCGTTTCTTTCGTTTAAAGCTTTTTCAAACCCCTTCCATTCATCGTCAGAAAATTTAGCTCTACCGTGAATGAATAATTCAATTGGAAATTTATTCCATTTTTCAAAATAGTCATCAAGTGCCATTGCAAGTAATTCATTAGAAGATTTTTCATCCAAATGAAATTCTTTTTCATTTTTACTTTGCCATGCACCAACATTTCCTCTAAAAACAGAGCCATCACCATCTTTTAAAAACATCTGAGCAGCACTACAAACACTTCCCGCATTTTTTACTTGATTTACTTTTTTAAACACTAGACCTAAATAACATACACCATCTCTTATATCAGATAGTTTCCATGGTAACTTACCTAATTTGTAATATAGAGTGGTCGATTGCGTCCAAGCTAAATGGGCTTTCATGTTTTCGTCTAATGACTGATTCCTATACTTGTCCTTAAATTGAAGCGTCGAGTCTAAAATAATTTGTACTGGTACAGTGATTTTTTCCTGAATCAATCTTGCCTTGAGTAGATGATGAAAATCGCTGCTCGTATCAATCAACTTTTCTAATTCCTTAATATAATTTTCTTCTCCAGGAAAATCAAAATAGCTTTGACCAGCTTTAGTTTGTTGAACGAATGCTCTTGTGCCTGAACTTAAATCTCGTCCTGCAGAGCCTGGTTTACATTTAAAATATAAACTTCTCGGGACAACTATAAACCAAATATTAACAGACGAATCGTCTTTTTGAGTTGAGCTTACAATTCTTTCTAAATAAAAATCAACTAAAAGATTTGTTCGTCTCTTTTTATTTTTCTCTTCCAGAAGAATTCTTGATATATAGTTTTGATCGAGGAAAAGCGCTAATTCGGGATTTTTAGGCCATCTAATATTAAACACTGCCTCAAAACCTGGAAAGCTAGGCCTAGCTAACTCATCACTTTTAACAACACCATATATTTGTTTCGTGGAAAAAATTGGTTTATTAATTTTTTCCACAAATGATTTATAATGTAATAATCCTTCTTGTGTTCCGACGACTCCAGCTTTGACACTAAAAGGATCTAATGATTCATGAGGACCAAATAAAGTAAGTCCATCTCTAGGATCATGGGCTCTTTGTGAAAAGCCAAATGTTAGTTCTGGTTCTTTATTATAGATTAAACTTAAATTCATTTAAGGTTCGTGGTATCCGTATTCTGATATCAAATCTATTGGTAGAAGGTTAACTTCAAGAAATTTATCATAACTGATTGGAATTTTTAATACCCCATCTTTGTCATATCCTGATATTTTAAAAATCATTGCCAAAAGTGTTTCAAACCATTTTCGATTAAACCAATTACTTGCTAATGATCTTCTTAATTCATGCTGCTCTGCTGGTTCTAAGTATGTTCCATGGTTATCACTAAAGACAATATGGTAAAAAATTTTAAAACAAGGCAAAGGAGAAAGTGATGCAAAATGACTAATTGAAAAGTACCAAGTAAAATCAGAAGTTGTACCCATTATTGCCCTTCTCCCTTTTTGGAATTGGCTTAGATTAATCATTTTTTGATTATATGGCGAGTATGGAAAGTGAAATATTTTCTTCTTGTTTGCTTGCTGATAACATTTTAAACCATTTTTAAATAAGAAGCCAGTAAATGTTTTGTTTAGAAGTTTTACAAGTTTTCTATTGGGATCATTAAGCTGAAATTCAGGGTCGACTAATAACGGATCTGTTTGAAAAAGAGTTGCAGTTTCAAGGGATGCAGAAGTTTCAATTTGGATATAATTTTTTAGAACTTCTTCTTCGCAAAATGATATTATTCTATCACTTTCCAAAATGAAAGTATAGGGAATGGAATATAAATCTATTGAATTTAAAATATTAGGCTTATAAATGTAAACATGTCTTGGCAAGCTAATTTCAAACCAATTTGTATAATATTTCTCTTCTTTTAAAAGAGGTTCAATTTTCATTTTTTGTGCCTCTTGCCAAAATTTTAACACATTTGGATGAACTTCTTTTTTTGGAATTTTTTTATCCTCTAAATACTTCAGTAGTTCTTTTAAACCGACTCCCCAATTTTCACAAAATGAAATAGCAGATCGTCCAATAATTCCAGTCGGAAAGTCTTTATAATTTGAGTCATCAAGCTTAATAGGAATTATGAATTCATCCAAGTCTTTAATTCCCCTTGCAACAAGAATTTCGTTCATTACACCAGTATCATTAGTTGAAGCTTTTCTAATGTAATCTTTAGACACTATTGCAAGAAATTTGACAGCATGATCTCTAATAGCTTTTTCGAAATCATTATTAAAATATTGACCTGGATTTACACTATTAACATCGACCCAAACTTCATATCCCAAAAAATTCAATTTACTCGCTAACCAAGTAGCAAAATAGTTGTCTTCTGGATTTGCATGACTTATAAAAATTAATTCCTTCATTTAAGCTAAAAACAAATAAAATTAACTGAAAATGTAGTATTTCAGTCCGCCAGTGGGCCATCAATCGAGAGAGCGAATTAAGATCACTAAAACGAAGGCGTCGTATTGATAATTTGATTTATTAACTCAAGCTTCTTTTTCTCATTGATGTTAGATATTCTGACAATTTTTGCTGGTACACAATCACTGTGAGAAGAAGCAGTTTTGTTTTTACTTTTATCGGACTCACTAGTTGAAGACCCAAGTGTCCTAATCTTGGTGTCTTTAGTCTTTACCTCAGTCATTTTTAAAATACCCTTTTTCTTTTAAAGAATGTATTGCTTGCTGTTCCAGGGTCGGCAGGGCCTGCAAAGATAACTGAGCTTTGGGCTTGAAAAACTCTCCAAACTCAGTTACCATTTTCCCCGTATAATTTTTTCTGGGACGGCTCATCAAAAAGAACTCCAAATACCTCCTCGGTGCTACTCCATCATACATCAGAAGCTTTACCTTCTTTTTACCTTCTTCCTTTTCTTCTTCGTCTTCAGTTAGGGTATCATTATGCAAAGGAATGGATAAACTTTTTATATAAGGCTCAATGTAGTAAATTTCTTTAATGCCGGCGACCACCAAGTGCCTTGCGCAGTTATGGCAGGGATAAGTTGTGCAAAACAACTTCCCGCCAACCATCTTGCTCCCTGCCAATTGGCTACCAATAATGATGGCATGCATTTCGGCGTGGACGGCTCGTGAAAATTCTATCAGATCCTTTACTTTGGTACTATTGCGAACGATGGACTTTAATCTTTTATATTCATCGTCATCCTTTTTAAACTTCCTGCCAGCAAACATATTCTTGATCAGGTATTCATTACCAATAACACTTTCTAAAATATCATCTGTGATATGGTCCTTAGTTTTGTCATTGCTGCAATAACCCCAATGCTTGCATCGATTATCAACTATATCACCTTCTTTATAAAGATTTCCTCCATACTTTGGTACATCATTCCAACCACGTGAAATGATCTCACCTTTTTCATTAGTTATTGCAGCACCAACTTGTCTTGATAAACAAGCTGAATTGCCGGCAGCCGATTGGGCCTCGTACATTGCAATTTCAGCTGGCATTGGGGTTGAAATATGGTTCTCAAATATTATGTTTAGATATCTTGATATTTTATCTTTCAACATTCCTTCATTTTCTGAAGAGACCCTTACAAAAAAATCGCCTTCGACAAATGTGTTACGAACATTCTGCCCATGATCATTATTTTCATATTGGTCAGTATCTATTATCGATTCCACTTCAGGCATCGCAAGCCCCTTCAGTTGCAGGTTCTTCTTTCGTTCGTTTAATGGAGAAAAAATACTAAAAAAATAAAAAATATCCTTGTATAGTTCTCTCAAAAGTTGCAATTCCTCCTTGTTCTTAATGGAATCAATAATAAAGCAAAGTCTTCGGCTCTTCAATTCTTCAATAGGTATTAATTTTCCTTCTTCGTATCGGCTAAGATTAATGTCATGTATTGCAAACTCAGCAAGTACTTGTGGACCACTTTTATGTCGCAACTCATCACCACCTAGGATTTTGTTCATTAAATAGGTGTATGCTTTTGTTTCTCCAGTTTTCTCACCTAGTTTGGACGCTGCATATGTGTTTATATAGTCACTCAGTTTTATCCTCCGAACAGTGTATTTGTATTCCACTTCTAAAATGGTTTGAATCACATCAATTACTTTTCCGCGTGACGAACCGATTGGAGCACAAATAGCAAATATTAACTCCTCAGTAAAAGTGCTTCGAATCTTATCTCTAGTTGACTTTTGCTGCGAATTTGATACTTGCAGTTCTGGTGCAATCTTGGTGGCTGGCTGTGATGACATGTATTATGTTATGTTGAAGGTAAAGTTGCTGTGATTGTTAAACCATCGAGCTCACTAAAATAGTATTAAATCCGATCTTTAGAATACCAAATTCACAGTATCGTATTTCTGTTCAGTTCCCCAGTTGTTGATAGAGCTCTGTAAGTAAAAAACTTCAATTATTGTCCTGAGCCTGTGACTCAAGACAGTCAAAGATAAACTCTGACCAATATTTTGTTTCACTTATTTACTCACCTTTGTCAAAATTCGTAACATGAAATCACTTACCCTATTACTATTGTCACTCATCATAGGACTTACAGTTCGATCCCAGGTAGAAATTAAATTAGAAGATGCTGCCAAACATGTAGGTGATAGTGTAAAGGTTTGCGGTAAAGTATCCGGAATACGTTTCATGGAAAATGCAAAGGGTCAACCCACATTAATAAATCTCGGTGCTGCCTATCCCAATCAATTACTCACTGTTGTTATCTGGGAAGATCTAAGAAAGCAATTTGATAAAACTCCCGAAGAATTATTTAAAGACAAAGAGATTTGCATCACTGGTAAGATCGAACTATATCGTGATAAACCTCAAATAGTAATTAGAAGTAAAGAGCAGGTTCAATAACAATCATCATTTTTTAAGGCCACGAGGTCTTGGTCATAAATCTTCTTAGCTATCATCCCTGTAAATCAAACAAAGAAACCCACCAAATTCTGTAAGTGCAGGCCCCCGTGCAGTTTTTATACTGCCATACTTAGTGATCTTGACATCCTGGGCCAGCCAGTTGTTTCCATCAAAATAATTGTACCAGATATCAGTATTACTTGATGACTTGTAAGCCATATAAAGTTTATTATTATAGACGGCAAGGGCAGGGTTTGCACTTGTCTTTGTGTGACCGTTTGCGGTGATCTTAATATCCTGCGATAGCCAATTGCTTCCGTCAAAAACATTATACCACGTGTCAGAATTACTGGAGGACTTATATGCCATATAAAGTT
>VBAS01000280.1 GCA_005882975.1 Bacteroidota bacterium
CTTACTGATTCGACAGCAAAAATGAAAAAGGTCTTGAAAGTAATCGAGAAGGTTCAAAGTGTAATTGACCTTGCTACTATCATTGTTAATATAGGTACTTCAATTGTTCAGAAGGATGTTAATGGTATAATTGGAAATATTAAAAATTTTTCCGAGAAACTTAAAGAAGTTTCCAACAAGTAAAATTGTTGGGCGCAGGAATAATTTCACGTTTCATTCCCCGAATTATTCATTTCCTTTGCGTAGTTGGAACAGAGTGATGATTTAGATCGAAAGGGAAAATTTAATTAATAAAAACTAAGATTCCCCTTTTAGGGGGCCAGGGGGCATGAAGAAAATCGATTGGTATATATTGAAGAAGGTCCTTGTTACTTTTTTCTTTTGCATGATTCTTTTTACAATGATCGCTGTCGCGATCGATAGCAGTGAACATACTGAGAACTTTGTAAAATCAGGCCTTAGCACAAAGCAGATCTTTATCCAATACTATGTTGGATTCATACCTTATATATGGGGTTTGCTTTTTCCTTTGTTTGTATTTATTTCTGTTATTTATACCACCAGTCGTTTGGCTATGCGTTCCGAGATCATCGCCATACTTGCCGGTGGTACCAGTTACATACGTTTTTTAAGACCTTATTTTTTTGGCGGTATCATACTTGCATCACTATTGTACATCGCCAGCAGGGAATTTATTCCAAAAGGCAATGAGATCAGGAGCAATTTTCATGTAAAATACTTTGACAGGCAGGATCTGGGACAGGTCGGTTATAAGGATACATATTATCGTCGCTCAGATTCTAATTCTTATATCGGTATCAAATACTATGATTCCGTTAATAAAACTGCCGGTGGTTTTTTTATGCATCGTACAAAAGGAAACCAGGTAGTTTATAACCTGCGTGCTGATGCTATGAAATGGGACACGGCGAAAAGAAATTGGCAGCTTACAAATGTGATTGAAAGAAAAGTGGAAGCTAAAGGAGAGACTGTGAACATATTTCCAACTTATAATATCGATCTTCATTTAAAACCCGGCGATCTCAAATACGATTATTATTTAAAAGACAAGTTGACAACTTCTCAATTATTACGTATCATCCGAATGGAAGAAGAGCGGGGTACCGAAGGTCTTAATACATTGAAGGTAGAACGATACCGTCGAAGCGCTACTCCTGTTTCTGTATTTCTGCTTTCTATTATTGGTGCAATTATCGCAAGCCGGAAAACAAGAGGTGGAAGCGGTTTGCACATTGCTATAGGACTTATTATTGCTGCAATATTTATTCTTGCAGACAAATTCTCCTCTACCTTTTCAGTAAAGGGAGACTTTCATCCGCTTTTTGCAGCGTGGGTGCCTAATCTTTTTTTTACAATAGTCTGTTGGTGGCTGTATCGCAAGGCGCCAAAATAAAAAAATGCACACAGCCATGTCGGGTCCTCGCATCATTCAATTATTTTCTTTTACAGAATCCTAATTATTTACCTTTGGTCAATTCATACTAAGATCAAAAAATCCATAGCGACATGGGAGTTATTAAAGATAAATTCAAATTAAAAGCGGATGAAGCAAGTGCAGAGATCAGGGATTTATTAAAGCAGCACGGAAATAAAGTTATTGGTGAAGTTACACTCAGCCAGATCTACCAGGGCATGCGTGGTATTACGGGCTTGGTCACAGAAACTTCTTTGCTTGATTCGCAGGAAGGCATTCGATTTCGTGGTTATTCCATTCCTGAGTTAAGAGAAAAATTACCCAAAGCTCCCGATGGATCTGAACCCCTGCCCGAAGGACTTTTCTATCTCATGCTTCTTGGTGAATTGCCCAATGATGAAGAAGTTCATCATATAACAAATACATGGCAACGCCGAAGTCATGTTCCAAGTCATGTGTTTGATGTCATTGATTCATTTCCTTCCTATGCCCACCCGATGACGATGTTTGTGGCAGCGGTGATGGCTTTGCAAACAGAAGGTCATTTTGTAAAAGAATATGCAAAGGGTTTAAACAAAAAAGATTACTGGAATCCTACGTATGATGATACAATGGATCTCATCGCAAGACTTCCGCGTATCGCTGCTTATGTGTATCGTCGCAAGTATAAAAACAATGAGCATATTCAGCCAAATGGTTTGCTTGACTGGGCAGGCAATTTTGCACACATGCTCGGGTATGAAGACGAAGGTTTCAAAGAATTGATGCGATTATACATGACCATTCATGCAGATCATGAAGGAGGAAATGTATCGGCACATACAACCCATCTGGTAGGTTCAGCATTAAGCGATCCTTATTTAAGTTATGCGGCAGGTATGAATGGTCTTGCCGGTCCGTTGCATGGATTGGCCAACCAGGAAGTGATCAAATGGATCTTTGAAATGCGTGAAGCATTGCATACTGAAATGCCAACGAAAGAACAGATCGAAGAGTATGTAAAGAAAACATTAAGTGAAGGAAAAGTGGTTCCCGGCTATGGACATGCGGTGCTTAGAAAAACAGATCCGCGTTTCACGGCGCAAATGGAGTTTGGAAAAAAACATATGCCCGATGATCCGTTAGTACAAACTGTTTGGAATATTTATGACGCAGTGCCTCCCATTTTGCAATCAATGGGAAAAATAAAAAATCCATGGCCGAATGTAGATGCGCATAGCGGCGCATTGCTTGTGCACTATGGAATGGTTGAATACGAGTATTACACCGTATTATTTGCTGTAAGCCGTGCATTAGGAGTTCTTGCTGCACTTTGTTGGTCAAGAGCCTTAGGTTTTCCACTCGAGAGACCAAAATCTGTCACCACTGAATTAGTAAAGCTTTGGCTTGATGGAAAAGATAATATTTGGGGAGAGTGAAAAAAAGCTATTGGCTTTTGGCCGTTAGCTATGCGTCTAAAAATCGGAGCTTCTATTTTATAGAAGCTTTTTTATTTGATCAACTTTTTTGCTACTGTCATCGCCTGTTGTGTCACTCACTTGTGCTGCATGAATTCTACTCAGCTTTTTGTCTAACGGATAAGTGAAGAAAAAAAGAACTGCCCGATCTAAGTCACCCCTTTAGGGGGACAGGGGGTTTATTTCCACGGGCAAGGTATCACATAACTCGGCTTATTTTTTCCTCTTACAATTAATGATAGTTCCCATGTATTTGGTTTGTCATTGGCCTGGTTAAGCTTGGATGTAGTTACATCATAACTCATCCCAAATTGATAATCCTGGTAAGAAATTCCCAGATAAGGAATAACCGCATTTTTTGACCAATACCAAAGACCGGCGTTTAGCATAAAATCAGAATTATAGGGAAGATAGTAACCCAGTGCTCCGCCAAAGGAATAATATTTCGCAGTGCTTTGCGATTGATAGATTCCATTAAGACTTAATACTACACTTTCAGAAAGAAAAGTTTCAAAATTTGCATGCGCCACTTTTCGCATTGGTATATATTGGTTTTCATCCTGCAAAAAAGTTTGTTTGGGTTTATTTACATGAAAAGCTGATACACCAATATCGAAGTTGCTATTCTGTGTTTTGATACTATATAATAACCCGGTGCTCACGGAAAAATATCCCTTCATTGAAGACAAACTGCTTTCACCCGTTGGCAGATTTGTATTAAAACCATAGCCGGTAAATTGTTCTTCAAAGTCTATACCGGCGAAATTTATTCTTCGATGTCCGTAGATTGTTCCAAAGCCTGCGGTTATATAATGTTTTGTTTCACCACTGCTCAGCTTTACCTTATAAGAAACATCCATGGAAGCATAAGAACTTTTTACAACACCGCCCATTGCTTTGTCATACATCAACATGCCGCCAAGCCCAAAAACATTTCCGTCATTTTCAACATTTGGAATCTTTTTCTGAAACATTTTCGCATCATAAGAAATTGTACCGGTAATATAAGGGCTTGCCGGACCGATCCATTGGTTTCTGAAATTGGCAATAGCTCTCCAATCCGCATTTATGTTTGCCGTCAATGCAGGATTGATATTCAGCGGCGAAGAGAAAAATTGAGAAAAACTCGGATCCTGCGCATTAGATCGAAAAGCGATCAGCACAAACACACACATAAAAAATTTCACTCTTTTCATAATAATAAATTTACCTTATTAAAACTGAGTTACCTGCCTTCTTAATATATTTTCCATCTACTCCTATCGCCTCTACGGTCCATGTATATACATCCATTGCTGCTGGTTTGCCTTGTAAGATGCCATTCCATCCCTCACCAATGATATTTGTTTCAAACACTAGTTGTCCCCATCTGTTAAATATTCTGAAGTATTTCAATTCCCTGATGTTAACGGTTATCGGGAACAACTTATCATTATGTCCATCATTGTTTGGTGTCCATGCTTTAGGAATAAACAGATCTGATGCAACTGGAGGTGGTACAACCATGATCTTTACAAGAACAGTATCTACAGTAATACAACCATTGTCTCTTGTTATATTAATGTGATATTCTGTTTCCCTGTCGTAATTGAATATTGGATCTTTTATGGATGAAGAATTCAACCCGATGGGTGGCATCCAAGTATACACATTACCGATAGATCTTGCCGTCAACTGTGTGGATGTATTTTTCTGGGTAATAATGGTCGGATACCGGAGACCATCAATGAGTTTATATATTGACACGGTTATCTTGACAGGTTTGGTAGATGTACAATTGTTTATGCCCTGTGCTTTTATATAATAAATGCCCGATACATTTACTGCATTTGGATTTGCTAATGGCATTGTCGCAAGCGAATCCATCCAATATGAATATGATAATCCCGGATCGCTTCCTGCAGTTATTGATGGTGAAGTCAAATCAACTGTAAGAGGTTCACATATCGCAGGCGGATCTTTAACTTCTATTTTCGGAATTGGTTTTACAGTCAGTATCAATGTTGCTATGGAATCGCAACCGGCGGCATTTGTAAGATTTGTCGAATAGGTTCCGGATGTCGTATAGCTATTTCCGTTCCACACATAGGGTTGATTTGCGCAGGTTGAATCACGGGTTATTGAAGTAATAGTATCAACAACATTTAAGTTTAGTGTTGCTACAGAATCACAACTTGCTACATTTTGTAACGTGGTAGAATAGGAGCCGGCAGCAGTATAGATGTTACCGTTCCATGAAAAAGGCAATTGACTGCTACATATTGTTGCACTGGTTGTCGAAGTAGTAACTGTTTTAACTGCTAAAATTAGGGTCGCAATGAAGTTGCAACCAGTAGCATTTTGTAAGTTGAGGGAATAAGTACCCGGAGTATTATAACTGTTGCCATTCCATACGAATGGTAACTGGCTAATACACACAGTTGCATTAGTAGTGACATCGGGTGTGTTGTTAATTGTAATATGAGCTGTTACAATACTGTCACATCCATTGATAGTTT
>VBAS01000181.1 GCA_005882975.1 Bacteroidota bacterium
AGCTTTTAGCTTTGATTGAAATACAAAGATTTTTATCTTTGTAAAATAAGATTCTAAAAGCTGTTTCGGTAACACGGAATAGCTTTTAGCTTTCTACGGGTATAGTATAACGGTAGTACAGAGGTCTCCAAAACCTTCAGTCTGGGTTCGAATCCTAGTACCCGTGCTAAATAGTTCGAAGTTTTTGGTTTGAGGTTTGTAGTTTTTCAACCTCGAACATAAAGCCTCGAATATTAAACATCAAACGACTATGAATAAGATCGCAACGTATTTCAAAGAGAGTTATAAAGAGTTGATGGAAAAAGTGACCTGGCCTACATGGCAGCAACTTCAGCAATCAACTATGATCGTAATTGCAGCGACATTGGTTATTACGGCGCTAGTTGCAGGTATGGACTTTATAACAAATGTGACATTGAAATTCATCTATAACATTTTCTAAGATGGAAACAACAAATACAACAGAAACTCCACAGGCCGCCGAATCAAAATGGTTTGTACTCCGTGTAGTAAGCGGTAAGGAGAGAAAGGTAAAAGAATACCTTGATAAGGAAGTTTCACGTGGCGGATGGGATAAGATCGTTAAGCAAGTTTTCTTACCAGTGGAAAAAGTATACAAAGTACAAAATGGTAAAAAGGTGATGCGTGAACGTAACTATTACCCTGGCTATGTGATGATCGAGATATTGGATGGTAAACTTTCTGATGATCTTCGCGATACAATCAAGAATACATCTAATGTGATCCATTTTCTCGGCAAAGAACATCCTATCGCATTGCGCAAGGCGGAAGTAAATAAGATGCTTGGTAAAATGGATGAAATGGCTGAAGCTGGTGGTGTAAGCATGAGTGAGCCATTCATAGTAGGTGAAACGATCAAGATCATTGAAGGACCATTTAATGATTTTAATGGTGTAATAGAAGAAGTGAATGATGAGAAGAAAAAATTGAAAGTAACTGTAAAGATATTCGGTCGCTCCACACCTGTTGAATTGAATTATATGCAGGTGGAAAAGATCAGTTAATTATCTAAATTGATTTATAGAAAAGCAATCCCAAAAGGGTTGCTTTTTTTATTAATTATTGCTTTTTGAAGTCCTGATTTTCGGATAAAATATTCTCTATTTTCGTAAATAAAACCATTTTAAACCAGTAGATGCTTCCAGGTTATAATAAGCATATAAATTCTTTCATTGTTTTTTTAGGGCTTTTGAAGTTAGAATTCGGCTGGAAAAAATTATCAATTGGTTTTCTTAGCTTGGTTCTATTTATAAAAGCCAGTTCGCAACAAGGCCAAATTGATACTACACTCACTAATCAAAAAGATGTTATAGATGTTATTCTTAAAGTCTTTAAGATCAACCCAACAAAATCTGATAGTACAAGACAAAACAAAAAAGTTCAATTTTCCCTTGTGCCATCAGGAGGGGCTTCTCCCGGCGGAGGTGCCGCTATTGTCACTGCATTAAATGCGGCTTTTTATACAGGTCCTGTATCGACTACATCACTTTCTACAGTAACGTTTTCACCATGGTTTAGCTTTGATGGAAAATTTGTGTTTCCAATACGTCAATTGATATGGTTTCCCAATAATAAATTTTTATCCAAAGGGGATACTCGTTTCATGATCTATCCCCAGGAAACATGGGGTCTCGGCGGTAAAAATGAAAAAGAAAAAAATGTAATATTAGATTATAATTATGTTAGAGTTTACCAATCTTTATTAAAAGAAGTAGGGAATAATGTTTTTTTAGGTGCAGGTTATACGTTGGACTATCATTATGGGTTGAGCATCACTGAAGATTCTTCTCATCTTCCTGATATTTCTTTTTATGATTACAAGGATCGATTATTAAATAGTACCGTCTCCAGTGGACCTGTTTTAAACTTCCTTATAGATACTCGGCGAAATCCAATTAATCCAGATGGAGGCTTTTATTTTTCAACTGATTATCGTTTTAATTTGGATGAACTGGGGAGTACTGATGATTGGCAATCGGTATATATAGATATTAGGAAATATTTTTCATTTAGTAAAAAACAAAAAAACCTTCTTGCCTTTTGGAGTTATTATTGGGGAGTTGTTAATGGTAATGTGCCATACCTTGATCTTCCAAGCATTGGTTGGGATTATTTAAATCATTCAGGAAGGGGATTTCAACAAAGCAGGTATAGGGGAAAACATTTACTTTATTTTGAATCCGAATATAGAAGAGATATTTCAAAAAATGGTCTTTGGGGTTTTGTTGTCTTTTCTAATCTGCATACTACGTCTGAATATTTAACTGATCGTTTTGTATATTGGCATCCGGCTGCAGGGTTTGGTGTTAGGTTGAAGTTTAATAAAATATCAAAGACCAACATAAGTTTGGATTTTGGTTTCAGTAAAGATTTTTTTGGTATTGACCTTGCACTTGGAGAGATCTTCTGAACTATAGTTGAAAATGTATATTTCGTATAAATTCTTCTATCTGTTTATTAGAAGTGATATTTGATCTTTATATCATGCTGAAAAAAATATTTTTTCTTCTCATCTATATTTTTGCCTGGGTGATTTTTTTTGAAGTTGCCCGGGTATTTTTTCTTTTGTCAACAATGGAATATGCAAAAGAGACATTATCTTCTCTTGTAATACAAAGTTTATGGTATGGGCTAAAGATGGATCTTTCAATGGCAGCTTATTTAACAGTATTGATTTGTGTCTTTGTGCTTGCTGCAGTATTTATCCCTTTTTTCAGAAAGAAATGGATCTACCTGGTTTATACAGGTATCATTCTTTTTATACAGCTGCTATTGATCATTACAGACTCAGAAAGTTATAAAGCATGGGGGACAAGGATCGATTCGACCCCTTTAAAATTTTTATCAACCCCCAAAGAAGCATGGGCTTCTATCAATCATCTCCCTATCGCATTAATTATAATTGGCCTTGTTGTAATTTATCTTTTGTTATTCTGGTTATTCATGAAAATTATTTCAAGATCAATAGTTCTTTTGGAAAATAATAAATATCGTTTTGTACAGGCATCGCTGGTATTACTTTTTACCGGGTTACTTATTATACCAATACGTGGTGGATTTCAATTGTCTCCATTAAACCAAAGCAGCGTTTATTTCTGCAATAGTCAATATGCAAACAATGCAGCAATTAACCCTTCATGGAATTTTATGTTCTCGGTCATACAAATGAACCAGCTAAATAAGAATGTGTATGAATACATGAGCAATGAAGATGTCGATGCAATTATAAATCCTCTATTTGAAACTGAAGGAAAAACTGAACAAGTCGTTTACGATAGCAGTTCAGTAAATACAAATGTCATTCTGATAATATGGGAAAGCTTTACTGAAAAAGTCTTAAACAAAAGCATTGACGGAAAACCAGTGATCAAATTTTTTCCTGAACTGATCAAAGAAGGTATCTACTTTAGTAATTGCTATTCTTCCGGTGACAGAACTGATAAAGGCATTGGTGCAATTATAAGCAGTTATCCTGCATTGCCTAAAGGTTCTATTGTAAATTACCCTGAGAAAACGTCGAAGCTACAGGGATTAGGAAAAATATTTTCAGACAATGGCTATTCATCTCAATTTTATTATGGCGGCGAGTCTGAATTCATGAACATCAAAAGCTATCTCAACGGACAGAAATTTCAACAGTTAATTACAAAAGAAAATTTTAAGGATGCTGATATGAACTCCAAATGGGGAGCACATGACGATGTAGTAATGAGAAAAATTTTGAATGATATTCCAAAGAGAAAAGAACCATTCTTTACCACATGGCTTACGTTAAGTAGTCATGAACCTTTTGAAACGCCGGTTCCAACGGTATTTAACGGGAATGATAAGGAGACAAAATTTCTTAATTCACTTCATTATACTGATTCGGTTGTTTACGGTTTTATAAATGAGTTAAAGAAAATGCCATCATGGAAAAATACAATTGTGATCATTTCTGCAGATCACGGGCATTATTTACCAGTGACCGGAAAACGTGCCGATGATTATCGTATACCGATATTATGGCTTGGAGGTGCATTGAAAAAACAAAATATTGTTATTGATAAAACAGTAAGCCAACTTGATATGGCCGGCAGCTTAGCACAACAACTTCATTTCAAAACGGAGCTTTTCCCATTTGGCAAAAATGTTTTTGATTCAACTTCAAAGCACTGGGCTTTTTTTACTTACAATGATGGAATTGGTTTTGTAACTGATAGTAGCAGACTTCTCTTTGATAATACAGGAAAAAGAACCGTCTTTGAAGAGGGGAAAACAAGTAAGGAACAAGAAAGAATTGCAAAAGCGCTGATGCAAAAATTGTATACTGATTTTTTGAAAAGGTAATTTATATGTGATCTTATTTTGCTTTATTGATCGAATCTTTAATAGCATCAATAATATATTTTGGTTCATGGTAAAGCAATGTTTCATTAACTGAAATTTTTGCTTCTCCATTTTCATTTGGGCTTCGCATTCCTATAAAATATTTATTAAGACTCTCGCCAAATTTTTGGTCTTGAATTCCGGCGGGGAATTTCATATTGTAAATATTTGTACCTCCATCTAATGGGGAAATTTTTATTCCCTGTATTTGATTAAGGGAAGCAAAAATTTCTTTTGATCTTTTGATGGCTTCCTGTAATCTTTCTTCAATTCCCTCTAATTTGTAAGAAGCCATTGCAGCGT
Source organism: Bacteroidota bacterium (assembly GCA_005882975.1). Lineage (GTDB taxonomy): Bacteria > Bacteroidota > Bacteroidia > Chitinophagales > Chitinophagaceae > VBAS01. The sequence goes on from VBAS01000181.1 coordinate 4,693, forward strand.
TCAGCCAGTTACCAAACATATTTCCTCCATGTATCTTGATCATATGTGGCATTTTTTCAATCAAAGATCTTTCACCGCAAAGGATGGCACCGCCACTTGCTCCAAGATATTTATACAATGAAATGTAAATAGTGTCGAAATAACTTGCATATTCTTTTATAGAGATACCTGACCATGCTGAAGCCATATAAATCCTTGCGCCATCAAGATGCAACTTGATATTCTTGCTGCGACAATATTCACTTATCTTTTTTATTTCATCAATTGGGATCATTCGGCCATCTGTACGGCGAACCAAGTTTTCAATAGAAACACAACCAACACCACTTTTGAAGACTTCTTCGTTATCAAGATTTTCAATTCCTTTCTTTAATTCATCGGCGGTAAAG
>VBAS01000182.1 GCA_005882975.1 Bacteroidota bacterium
ACTTTGCGATTCACGATTCGTAATCGACTTCGTGATCTTGAGTTGCCTCATGCTCATAGGTATATTGGGTGTTTAGGTTTTTTAGGGTAAAAAAGAATATTGGTTAGTTTTGGTATTTGCTACCCAAAAAATCCTCACAGTTTTTCTTGATCCTCAGAACGTATTGAACGTCAAAGCAATTTAGTCAAATAAGCGATACGTCCAAAATATTCTTTGATATGGTATTAACGAAGCATTAGTAGGTTTATTTTCTCTCCACATTAATAAACAGGGATTCTGGGAAAAATAATAGGGAAAATACTTTGAGGGACTGATTAATTTTTTATTATTGCACGAGTTGGATACTAAATAATGAATAAACAGAATGGCAAAACAGTTATATACTTTAGAATTTCCCGTAAGATGTTCACCGGTTATTTTATTTGATTTTCTTGCTTCACCAGCAGGATTGCAGGAATGGTTTGCGGATAGAGTTGATGATAGAGACAATATTTTCAGTTTTACATGGAATGGTACAATTGAGAAGGCAGAAGTATTGGAAAAAGAACAAGACAAGTTCATCAGGTTTCATTGGCTACATACACCAAAAGAAGAATTCTTTGAATTCAAAATTGAAAAATCAGAAGTTACTAATCAGACAATTCTTGTTATTAAAGATTTTGCAGAGAAGAAAGAGATCAAGGACCAAAGCATGGTTTGGAATTACCAGGTGAAAGAACTTTTTCACCGACTAGGTAATTAACAACAGCATTTTACCAGTAGTTCATAATTCCTCAATAGGTTTTCTTCAACAACTTCCAGGGATTCAACTGTAAATTTTACTGCCAGTTTCAAAAAACTATTTGCGGAAAATATTTTTTGTAATTTATCTCCATCAATAGCAGATAATTTTTTATAAGAATCCGGATCTATATCATGTTCCCATTCTTTTGTTCCATTATATATATAAAAATCGTTTTTTTCCAGTAATGAAACGTTATCGGTTAAATTTTTTAAGAGGTTGTTTTTATTATTCCCTGAAATATGAAGTGTGATGCTGAAAAAATTTCCCCACCAAAACATAGTGCGGATAGCGAAAATATTATTGTGCTGAAAATATCGGGGGTTATCCAAAACAAGCCATGGCAAACCTTTATAATTTTCTCCTCTTGATATCTTTGGTGAAATTTTAAGCACTTCTTCAGGCAATTGTGACGAATACTTTTTTAAAATATCTTGTTGCTTTATCTGGAGTTCTTCATAGAATGATTTTATTTTTTGAAGAATTGCATTCTTTGTTAAAATAATATCAGGGCTTGATACTAATTCCATCTCAGCCGGCAAAAACTGTATTTTTGTTTGCTGTATCATTGATATCTAAAGAAGTCCTTTGGACAAAAATAGGAACTGCAAACTGGCTTCGCTCATAAGAGTATAATTTATGTTAAGGAAACTTGATAAACTTGTTATCAAAGCATTCGTTGGGCCGTTTATTGCCGTATTTTTTGTTACGCTGCTGGTTTTAATATTGCAATTTTTTTGGTTATGGATCGATGACTTCGTGGGCAAAGGGCTTTCTATGAAAGTTATTTCGGAATTTGTATGGTACCAAAGTGCCGCATTGGTTCCCCTTGCTCTGCCACTTGCAGTTTTGCTTTCTTCACTAATGACTTTTGGAAATCTTGGAGAAAGCATGGAATTAGTTGCAGTAAAGGCTTCAGGTATTTCGCTGCTTAGATTTATGCGCCCTCTTTTTGTAGTTAGTTTGTTAATATGCGGAATAGCATTTTTGTTTTCAAATTATATTATTCCGGTTGCAGTACTGAAATCACAAACATTGTTAGCGGATATTGTTTGGTCAAAACCTGCATTTGATATTCAGGAAGGAGTTTTCTATGATAAGATTGAAGGATTTTCAATTAAAATAGGCAAAAAAGAAAATGACAGTGTCATAAAAGATGTGATCATTTACGAAAAAGGCCCAAATAATCTTCAGGATAATTTTATTATTGCTAACAGCGGTATCATGCGTACGACCGGTAACAAAAGATTTTTGGAGTTTAACTTAAAAGATGGTTGGCGTTACCAGGAAAAAGGTGACAAGTATGCGAAGAATACAGAGTTTATCCGGATAGGATTTAAAGAATACAGCAAGCAGTTTGACCTGAGTTCTCTTGGTTTACAAAAGCGAACCTCTGATACCGTAAACAGAACGAATCAACGAATGCAAAGTATGCGGCAATTATCAAAAGCAATAGATTCACTCCAAAAGGAGGTGGATCAATATTCCAACAAAGTAAAACAGGATGTGTTTTCTACTTTAACGTTTGCAAAATACCTCGATAGTGGTTATGCAAAACCGACATTGTCAAAAGACACTGTTAAGCGGTTTGAACAATTAATTCCTGATAGTTGCTTATATACAGTTAACCAAAAAGCCGGTGCAGTAGTTGGTTCCATTACCTTAAATGCGGAGATCGCAAACACCGAATTCAGGGGAAAGCAAAAAGATCTTCGTCTTCATAAGATCGAGTGGCATAAAAAGATAACTCTGTCATTAGCTTGTCTTGTTTTATTTCTTATAGGAGCACCTTTAGGTTCTATTATAAGAAAAGGCGGACTCGGAACGCCTCTTATTATTGCTATTTTACTTTTTATGTTCTTTTTCTTTTTTAATACAAGCGGAGAAAAATATGCAAAAGAAAACGTAATGACTGCATTTGGTGGAATGTGGATGGCCACACTTTTTCTTCTGCCAATTGGCTTTTTTCTTACCTATAAAGCAATGAGGGATTCAAACCTCATGAATAAGGAATTCTATTTCAGAAGCTGGAGAAAAATCAAGACCATTTTCAAAAGAACAGGATAATATTGCATTGTTAACAGAGGAGCTTTTGAAAGTACAAACTCAAAATTTACAATTACAAAAGTGGGTAGCTGGTATTTCAGTTATACTTCTTGTTGTAAAATTTATTGCCTATTATCTTACGAACTCGGTTTCCATTCTTACGGATGCGCTGGAAAGTATTGTAAATGTTGCTGCAGGTTTTATTGGGCTTTACAGTTTGTATGTTGCGGCAAAACCCCGTGACATAGATCATCCCTACGGTCACGGCAAGGCAGAATTTCTTTCAGCCGCTATTGAAGGAACATTGATCACCTCTGCAGGCGCCATTATTATTTATAAAGCTGTAAGAAGTTTAATTGAACCAGTACAATTGCAAAAACTTGATTACGGAATTTACCTGGTTGCAGCAACTGCCATTGTTAATTTCATTGTTGGGTGGATCACCGAAAGAAAAGGAAAGAAGAGTAATTCATTAGCATTGACCGCAAGTGGCAAGCATTTAAAAAGCGATAGCTATTCTACTTTCGGGATCATTGTAGGATTGATATTAATATATTATACAGGTTTGAAATGGATCGATCCTGTGGTAGCTATCATATTTGGTATAATAATTATTTATACAGGATATAAGATTTTACGCAAATCTATTGCAGGTATAATGGATGAAGCAGATATTGAATTGCTGAAAAAAATAGTTGACCTGCTAAATAAAAACAAAAGAGAAAATTGGATAGACCTTCATAATCTCCGGGTGATCAAATACGGTTCAATTCTGCATATTGATTGCCATTTGACCCTTCCGTGGTATTTGAATGTAAATGAAGCTCATGCCGAGGTTGAGGCGTTATCATCACTTGTTCGCCGGGAATTTGGGGAATCAGTTGAATTATTTGTACATGTAGATGGTTGCCTGCCATTTTCATGCAAAGTATGTAATAAACAAAATTGTAACGAACGAAAACATAACTTTGAAAAACGAATTGACTGGACATTGGAAAATGTTTTACAGGATCAAAAGCATCGCGTATGACAATAACAAACACGGTATGGCATAAGGATCATGAATTCACAAGCAGTCTTGATCACAACACGATAAAAATTGACGGGAGCCGCAAACATGGTTTTGGACCTAAAGCCCTTTTATTAGCCGGGTTGGCTGGCTGTTCAGGTATTGATGTTGTGGATGTTTTAAAAAAGATGAGAGTTGAATTCACTGAGTTTTCAATTGAAGTAAAAGCGGCACAAACAGAAGATTTCCCTAAAGTGTATAAAGACATTTATATTGCCTATAAAATGAAGACCGATAAAGAGAATGAAGACAAAGTGAGAAAAGCGATCGATCTTTCATTGGGAAAATATTGTGGTGTGTCTGCAATGTTGCAAAAAAATTCACCTATACATTACACTTTAGAAATTTTATAGTAGTGCTATCCAAACGATCACAATACGCATTAAAAGCATTATCCTACCTTACTGAAAAGTACCAGGATGGGCCTGTGCTCATTTCTGAAATCGCAAAAAAGAAAAAGATACCTCTTAAATTTCTCGAAAATATTTTGCTTGAATTAAAATTAATTGGAGTTCTTGATAGCAAAAAGGGAAAGGGCGGAGGATATTTTTTGATCAAACACCCTGCTAAAGTACGGGTGGCAGATATAATTCGAAAAGTAAATGGACCAATTGCTATGTTGCCATGTGTAAGTCTTTATTTTTACGAACGTTGTAAAAACTGTGACGAAAAGAAATGTGCCCTTCATGATATCATGATCGAAGTGCGGGACGCCACTTTAAATGTACTCGAGAAACGAACACTTGTAGACCTTGCTTCTATGCCCTGATATAATTTTGTCAAAATCAGTCTACCCGGTTGGTAGGGTAGAGCAATTGGCCTATCTTCGTCGCTCAACTAAATATCTTTTTTATGGGACTACGTCTTGGTGATGATGCGCCTAATTTTAAGGCTCAAACAACCGAAGGAGAAATTGACTTTCACGAATACTTAGGCAATGGCTGGGGTATTCTTTTTTCACATCCCGCTGATTATACTCCTGTATGTACGACAGAACTTGGTAAAACGGCATTATTAAAAGAAGAATTTGCAAAACGAAACACAAAAGTGCTTGCTGTGAGTGTTGATCCTTTGGAAAAACATATGGGATGGCGAAATGATATAAATGAGACCCAAAATTGCACGGTTGATTTTCCCCTAATTGCTGATGAAGACAGGAATGTTTCTTTATTGTATGATATGATACATCCCAATGCATCATTAACGCAGACGGTTCGTTCTTTGTTTATCATTGGACCTGACAAAAAGATCAAACTGATCATTACATACCCGCAAACAACAGGACGTAATTTTAATGAAGTGTTGCGTGTATTGGAATCATTACAACTGACAGCTGGTTATAGCGTAGCCACACCGGCTGATTGGAATCATGGAGAAGATGTGATCGTAGCATTATCGGTTACAACTGAAGATGCACAAAAGAAATTTCAAAAAGGTGTAAAGATCGTTAAGCCATATTTACGATATACACCCCAACCGAATTTATAATAGCGATGTTGCTCTGCTATATAAGTAAAAAGATCTAACAGGAAATAAAATGAGTGCTTTGGTAAGTGAACTACTCGATGAATTAAAGGGAAAGGAAATTGCAGAG
>VBAS01000103.1:0-3924 GCA_005882975.1 Bacteroidota bacterium
TATATGGCGGGAAACAACCTATCGAAATCCAGTCGTTCAATTAAAAGTATTAAAGAACGGAAATCTTAGAATAGGGACTATACTTTCATTCATTATGGGTTTTGGTTTATATGGATCTACTTTTATCATTCCATTATATACTCAATCTATACTCGGATGGACAGCAACACAGGCCGGGCTTTTATTTGTACCTGCCGCACTCACCACCGCCGTCATGATGCCATTGATCGGACGATTATTACAAACAGGTATTAAACAACAATATCTCGTATCGGCAGGCATGCTATTGTTTTTCTTTTTTTGTATGTGGGGATATAAAATATTAACTCCGGATACTGGTAGAGAGGAATTTTTCTGGATGCTAGTACTACGTGGTGTAGCTATGGGGTTATTATTTATTCCTATAACTGCTTTATCATTAGGAACTCTAAAAGGAAGAGAGATCGGAGATGGTGCAGCATTTACGGGAATGATGCGACAACTGGGAGGTTCGTTTGGTGTGGCTGTTATTATTACTTACATGTCCCGAAAAAATATGGTGCATCGGAATGATCTTGTGAGCAAGCTTGATATAAATAGTCCTATGGTACAAGGTAAACTTGCCGCTTTGCAAAATGGGATGGTAGCAAAAGGCGCAGATGTATTTACAGCGAAACAGGAAGCGATCAAATTAATGGAATATTCAGTTACAAAGCAGGCTGCGGTATTAAGCTATATGGATGTTTTCTTGTTTGTTGGAGTCTTATTTCTTGTTTGTATTCCATTTATAATTATGGCAAAAGGAAAAAAGATCACTCATAAACCTGACTTGGCGGATGTGCATTAATCAGAGCTCTCATTTATACGCAGTAAGTGAGATTTTTTCTTTACAAAAAGAATATTCCACTTCATCATTACTGCTTACTACCACCATCCGGTTTTTACAATAATCATTAATTAAAGAATGATAAAGCTGAATACCAACTGAATCAAGATTTGTGCAAGGTTCATCAAGCAAGACAACAGGTACATCAGAAAAGATCGACTGAGCAAGCTTGACCCGTTGCTTCATTCCTGAAGAATAATTACGGATCTGTTTGTTCACCGCATTTTCCAAACCAAGAATTGAAACGATTTTTTCTGATGTAATTGAAGAGAGAAAAGGTTTGAAGCCAGAATGAAAATCTAAGAATTCGATCAACGTCATTTCTTCAACTACTTCAAGATAGGGAGCACAAATTGAAACGTGTTTATATAATTCCTCAATTGAACATTGAGCATTGTCTATTGAGCATTGAATATTTCCCTCATTGACTTGCATGGCTCCGCCAAGAACCTGTAGCAAAGTACTTTTCCCTGAACCGTTTGGCCCAACGATAGCGTAAGATTGTCCTGCAGAAAACTCGTAGGTAAGATGACGAAAGATCCAGTCGCGGTTGAAGCGTTTACCCGCATCAGTCAGCGATATCTTCATCCACACTGTTTTTGGTGAAGCGTTTTATAATGCCGCGGTTCGATTCGCGGATAAATGTTACGATCTCATCTCTTTCATCTGTTGCATCAAATTCTTCATCCAGGTATTCAATAGCCTGTGTCGTGTTCAGTCCTTTATTATATATGCAACGATAAATATCAAGAATGTGATTGATCTTCTCTACGCCGAAACCTCTTCTTTTTAAGCCAATAGAATTTACTCCTGCATAAGAAAGAGGAGTCCTTGCAGCTTTAATATATGGAGGTACGTCTTTGCCTACCAATGAACCACCGCTAAGAAATGAATGCTGGCCAATTCGAACAAACTGGTGAACAGCAGTCATTCCACCCAATATTGACCAGTCACCAATTGTAACGTGACCTGCCACCTGGGTGTTATTGCTCATGATGCAGTTGTTACCAACAATACAATCATGTGCAAAATGGCAATAGGCCATGATAAGGCAGTTGCGGCCGATCACCGTTTTTTCCCGATCAACAGTTCCGCGATTAATGGTTACGAATTCCCGGATAGTGGTGTTATCGCCAATTATCACCTGAGAATATTCGCCCTGGAATTTTAAGTCTTGCGGAATAGCAGCAATAACAGCTCCCGGAAATATGCGGCAATTTTTTCCGATCCTTGCCCCTTCCATAATAGTTACGTTTGATCCGATCCATGTGCCGTCGCCAATCTCCACATCCTGGTGAATAACGGTGAAAGGATCAACTTTCACATTGGTTGCTAAACGGGCATTTGGGTGAATATATGTATGGGGATGAATCATTTAATAAAAGTCTCCCCCGATCTGTTCGGGGGAGGCCCGGCAAAGTTAATCGTTAAAGCCAAACAGAGAATTTTTTTTAAAAGCCTCATTTTAAGGTATAATTATCGTCATTGATTGATCTATGATAAGACAATTAGCGGTTTGTGTTGTAAATTTGCAGACTAATGCATAATCCCCCGGACATATTATCACTGGCTTATCGTCAATCTGTTTTGCAGGATCAGTTTGTAATGCTCCAGGAAAAAGTAAGGTTGATACCCGGTTCTGTTCAGTATACTATTAACAGGTATCATAATACTGGCGGATGGAACATGGAAGATATGGGCATGCTGGTTTATCATTATGAAAAGAATAAACCAAAAGAAAATTACCTTGAATTGAAGTTCTGTGTGTCGGGTAATGTTTATTGCCGCCAGAAGGATATTGAGTGCAACATGTGTAAATACAGCGCATCAAGATCGTGCGTGGAAAGAGTAGAAAGTGTGGATGTAATGAGTTTTCGGTTTTCACCTGCGCATATTTCACAATTTGTGACACGTAAAGGGAATGAGGTATTGAGCGATGATGTTTTGAAATTTAAACATGTTTCTTCTTTTACTAAAATATTGCCGCTCTGTGGTAAAACAAGAATGGTATTGGAAGGATTATTGAATCATACTTTCACCGACAGCCTGGAAAATATTTACATCAATGCACAAACCCAAATGCTGTTGCTTTACAGCCTTGACTGTATGTTGGGTGAAAAAGAGATTGATGTGATCAATTGTAAGTTTTTAGCTAATGAAGCAGATCGTGAAAAAATAACAAAGTCTAGAGAGATCCTGATCCAGCATATCGGTGAGCCCATCACCATTAAAGAGCTTAGTCGTAAAGTGGCGATCAATGAATGTTACCTGAAAAAAGGATTTAAAGAAATGTTTGGAACCACCATTTTTGATTTTTACCAAAGTCAAAGGATGGAACATGCAAAATATTTATTGTATGAAAAAGGACTAAGCGTAACGGAGGTTTCTTTACTGTTGGGTTATTCTTCTATCTCGCATTTCTCCACTGCATTTAAAAAGCATACCGGGCTGAAGCCTTGTGAATTATTGTTGAGAGCTTAAAATTAAAATGAAAGTCTTCGCTTTCATACTATCTGCTTACTTACTTTTTCTTTTTGCTATTCCCTGTTGCACTTTCGATAATTGTCCTGAAGATAAAATTGCACAAGAAGCAAATCATGAAAAGGGTGACGGTGATTGTGGCAGTTGTTCACCTTTTTTTACTTGTACGGGTTGTTCCGGTTTTACAGTTTCATTTGATAATACTAGTATTGAAATAATTACTGCTTTTTCTCCCCAACAATACACAGGATTTATTCTTTCTTCAATTCCTGATGTTCATTATGATTTTTGGCAGCCGCCTAAACTTGTTTGATAAACAAATCACACTCAACAAGTTTTTTAACTAATCATTTTACCTATGCAACGATTTTTTTTAGTTGCAGTGATGCTGGTTACAGTGTTTACTGCATTTGCTCAACATACATTCAAAGCAAAGATTATAAATAAAGAAACCGGTGAAGGCGTTGCTAAAGCAACAGTTACTTTTCAAGAGTTAAAAAGAACAGGGGCCGCTGATTCCGCAGGTGTTATTTTAATAAAAGATATTCCTGCAGGGAAGTATACTGTCAGGATCACTT
>VBAS01000103.1:3943-22630 GCA_005882975.1 Bacteroidota bacterium
AACCAAGTTGTCGAAGTGGTTTTACCTCTTGACCCAATCATGGTAGTTGAATTAACTCCTTCTGAAGAAGAGGACGAAGAAGTGGTGATCCAATCAACACGAAGTACAAGAACAATAAGAGATATTCCTACAAGAGTTGAATTTGTTGCGGGAGAAGAGCTGGATGAAAAAGCAAATATGAAGCCCGGTGATATAAGAATGGTATTAAATGAAAGTACTGGTATCACAACCCAACAAACATCTGCAACATCTGCTAATGCTTCAATTCGGATACAAGGACTTGATGGTCGATATACCCAAATATTGAAAGATGGTTTGCCTTTGTATGCGGGATTCAGCGGAGGATTGGGTTTATTACAGACACCTCCGCTCGACCTGAAACAATTTGAAGTGATCAAAGGATCATCCTCTACATTATATGGAGGTGGTGCTATTGCAGGCCTGGTAAATCTGATATCAAAAGCGCCGAAAGAAGAAAGAGATTTAAACTTTCATTTTGATGTAACAAGTGCAGGCGGATTAAACACCAGTGGATTCTATGGGCAAAAAATTAAAAAGGTTGGAGTAACTCTATTTGCATCACGCAACAGTAATTCTGCTTATGATCCCTCTGATGTTGGACTAACTGCTATTCCAAAATTTGAACGATACACCGTCTATCCCAAGCTTTTCTTTTATATAAAAGATAAAACGCAATTGGTGATTGGTGGAAATATTACAACAGAAAAAAGAAGGGGTGGCGATATAGAATATATTAAAGGGAATAAAACTTCTGGGTATGCTGAACGAAATAATACAGATCGCTATAGTTCACAACTTTTGTTGGATCATCATTTCAATGACAAAAGCCAGCTCACTTTTAAAAACAGCATTAACCGCTTTGAAAGAGTCATAGATGTAACTGGTTATGTATTCAATGGCTCACAAACAGGAACGTTTAGCGAAGCCACTTATTCTTATCACGGTGATAGGTCCGAATGGACAGGAGGTATCAATTTTGTAACCGATCATTTTGAAGAAATAAAATTAACAGCAACTCCGTCGAGAAATTACGAGCAGATCACAACCGGGTTATTTATTCAAAACAATCTTAAAGTCAGTGATAAGTTTAGTATGGAAGCAGGTTTGCGTAGTGATTATGTAAAAGACTATGGATTTACAGTTCTACCTCGCCTTTCGATGTTATTTAAATTTGCTCCAAAACTCTCTTCGAGAATTGGAGGTGGCATGGGTTATAAAACTCCAAATATTTTTACAGAGGAAAGTGAAAGGTTATTATATGAGAATGTACTTCCAATAGATCCTGATGAAAATAAAATGGAAAGAAGTTATGGAGTGAACGCGGATATTAATTATCGTACAAAATTTGCCGATGATAAAATTAGCTTTAGCATCAATCATCTATTCTTTTATACACGTATTCATGATCCGTTGCTATTGGAAGCTTTCCCTGGTGTGCCAATTTATCGTTTTAAAAATGTGGAGCGACATTTTGATAGCAGGGGAATGGAGACGAATGTGAAATTGGGATATGGTAATTTCAAATTATTTATTGGTTATACATACACCAAAGCTTACCTGCATGAAGGAGAGATAAAAACTGAAAACTATCTGACACCGCGACACCGATTGAACAATGTCCTGCTTTATGAGGTAGAAGAAAAGTGGAAGATCGGGTTGGAAGCTTATTATTTCAGCAAACAACAACTGAGCGATGGAGCAACAGGTAAATCGTATTGGATAACCGGCTTAATGGCAGAAAAACTTTATGGAAAATTTTCATTGTATATCAATTTTGAAAATTTCACTGATACAAGGCAAACAAGATTTGATACTATTTATACCGGTACAATTGATAATCCGAAGTTCAGGGATATTTATGCCCCACTTGATGGATTTGTAATGAATGGAGGAATTAAACTTCACCTGTAATTTCAAGAATAGAGATCTTTGTTAACAACCAGGAGAGATAAGACAAATATATTCTTCAATTGGTACGGCCTTTGAAAGTAACTTATTTTATGTTGGAAAAGATTACCAATATTGAACACCGGGAATAATTAGTAACAGACAAAACCTCCGCTTATGTCATTCGATCAGTATCATGAACCTGCAAATGAACTAACTCAAAAGACAAGAACATTTGCCCGGATGCTTACATCTTTAACAGAAGAAGCCGAAGCCATCGGCTGGTATGAGCAACGTATTTCTCTGGAAAAAGATAAAAAGGCAAAAAAGATCATGGAAAAGGCACAAGAAGAAGAGTTTATCCATTTTGCAATGGATCTGGAATTCTTATTGCGTCAAAAGGAAAAATGGAAAGTGATCATGCAAAATGTTTTATTTAAGGAAGGGGATATCACTGAAAATGCGGAGAAGGCAGAAAAGAAAGCTGAACAACAATAAGGAAGAAACGATTAAAATTTTCTATCGATAAAATTAAGATCGACCTTGATATTGTACTGCCTGATATTGAGACCTTAGAATGTCTTTTTCAGATCTGGATTTGTAAGAATAATATAATCCCCCCTATAAGAAAATTTTTCCCAGTCGGGGTTATTAAAAGACGCATCGCTAAAACTGGCAATATTCAAAATTTTCAATTTCTTATTTCTCATTTGTAACTGGGCTGCTGTGCCCAATTTTTCTTCACAATGAAAACCGCCAACACAATGGAAAACTTTTTTATGTTTATTCTTTTTTAGAAAACTATAAATGCTATAACTCATTCCGGCGTCCCACAAACTCTGACTGTAATAAACATTTGGATTATTACCACCCGGTCCATCTTTCATTATCTCAACAAATTTTTCCCGATAGCGACCAGGTAATGTATCATAAGGAAGCGGTGGTAAAAATTTCTTTGCATCTTTTGATAAACTGTCAAGTGACTTCATTCCGCGGCGACTTACAAGATTTACATAACGGCGTGGTGAATTCGCAGCGATCACCGGTATTTTATTTTGTTTCGCATATTCGATCATTGGCCGATAATCCTTGTAATTGCTCCATAATCTTAGATCTCTTGAAAAACGGGCTTCATCAATAGTTCCTCCAAGGTATTCATTCAATACAAGCTGGTTGTCTGTTTCAAACATTTCCATACTTAAGATAACTTGATCACCATACTGTGAATGCAGGGCATGAAAAATTTTGTTTTCCAAATAATGACCAGCGCTGTCGTTATGTTCTTCTCCAAAAAATAAGACATCGGCATCGGCCATATCTGCCACGATCTTGTCAATCGTTATAACCTGTTTGGCATGGGTGTCATAAATTTTATAATGGGCATTCATGCTGTCCTGTGCATAAGATGACCATGAAAAAATAAAAGCTGCGAGTGTAGTAATCCATCTCATGTGAACAGTTGTTTGCGTGAATGTAAAATATGTTTTCCATTCTGCACAAACCGATTTTCTTTCACCTAAGAATCTTCCGCTTGGAATATATTTCATTACTTATGACTTTGCTCAATTCATTTTATGATTCATCAACAAATCGCTGTCATTTATTTGTAAAAGAAAATTTCATCATTGTTTCATGACATTCTTGTGATAAAAAAGATTTCTTGCGAATCAATCTTTGTGTCCGAATAAGAACAAAATGAAAAAAATATTTTTCTTACTGCTTATAACCATCACATCAGTCACTTCCTTTTCTCAGGAAGACACATTGTTCTCAAAAACATTAACCGAATTAGTAGTTACTGCAACAAGAACTGAACGAAAACTTAGCAATGTTGCTGTTCCTGTCCAGATCATTTCAAGAAAGGCAATCATACAAAGCGGTTCAGTAAGATTGAACGATATTCTTACAGAACAAACAGGTTTATATATAACAAGCGGTGGCGCTACTACTTCAGCTGGTGGTGGGGTTTTTGGAAATGGTGTTCAGATCCAGGGTCTTTCTCCAGATTATACGATGATATTACTTGACGGCGAACCGATCATTGGCAGGCAAGGCGGTGTGATAGATCTTTCAAGACTATCTGTTGGAAATATTAAAAAAATAGAGATCGTAAAGGGACCTTCCTCAAGTCTATATGGAAGCGAAGCAATGGGCGGGGTTGTAAATATTATTACTGAACAAGCGCAATTAGATAAATTGGATGCTTCTTTCCGGTATGGAAGATTTAATTCGACCGATGCAAACATTAATGCTGCTATTAAAAGACAAAAATGGGGATTACAATTATTTGGCAATCACAATAGCTCAAATGGTTTTGACCTGGATGAAACAGTACCGGGTAAAACAGTTGATCCTTCTAACAGCTATACAACGCAAGCAAGATTTAATTTTATTCCAACTGAAAAAACCAGGATCAGTTTGTCTGGCCGATATTATAATGAAAAACAGAACAATTACTTTATAACACAGGATATAGCCAGCAGTTCAGACATTGCGATCACCGGCGATGGGAATGTAAAGGATATGAACCTGAATCCGGTAATTACCCAGCAATTCAATAATAATCTTCGTTCATCAATGCGTTTTTATTTTAGTCGGTATGAATACGAACAAACATTATTAAAAGACGCTGATAAATCTCCCTACTACTATGATTTCTTTCAACAGGATTTTTATCGGGTGGAAAATCAAACTGACATTAATCTGCCGGCAAGGAATTTTTTAAGCGTAGGAGCTGGTGCGGTTAAAGAAAAACTTAATACCACACGATATGCGGGCAAGAGATCAAATGATATTCTTTATGCATTTATGCAGGATGAATGGCGGGTATGTGAGAATTTGACTTTTATTGGCGGTTTGCGTTATGACGATAATTCTGCATATCAATCGAGAGTAAGCCCCAAACTTGCGGCAAACTATAAAGTGAATGATAAACTTCGCTTCAACGCTTCTTATGGTGGAGGATTTAAAGCCCCCGATTTCAGACAAATGTTTCTTAACTTCTTAAACACTGCCGCTGGTGGTTATGTAGTGTATGGTGCAAATGAGATCACGATCACAGAATTGGAATCACAAAAGCAACAAGGAATTCTATCTGAGATATTACCAAGAGCTTATGATCTCGCTTTGTTGAATCCTGAAATTTCAAGGGGGTTGAATGCAGGTACACATTATGATGTAAATGAAAAACTGAAATTTGATATCAATTTTTTTAGAAATGATATTGATAACCTGATCCAGGTTGATATCATAGCATTTCGTAGTAATACAGCGCCGGTGTATAGTTATTTTAATGTAAAAGAAGCATACACTCAAGGGGCGGAAATCAATTCTTCTTACAGAATAAATAAAAACTTCCAATTACAAGGCGGTTATCAATTCTTAATGACGGCTGATAAGGCAGATATTAAAAGAATTGAAGAAGGAACGGTTTTCACCCGTGATCTGGAGACAAACGAAGTTTACAAAGTTCAAAAAAGTGATTATGGCGGTTTGCCGAATCGTTCAAAGCACATGGCTAATGCAAAACTTTTTTATGACAATGAAAAGAAAGGCTGGTCAGCTTCATTGCGTGTTCTTTATAAAAGCCGCTGGGGTACTTATGATAAAGATGGCAACGGCATCATTAACCGCGAAGATGAATATGCAAAAGGATCGGCACTCGTTAACATAAATGCTGCAAAAGCGATCAAAACATTTCGTTTGCAAGCAGGCATCGATAATCTTTTTAACTATAAAGATGAGATCAATCTTCCGGGTCAGCCAGGCATCCAACCATATATATCTATCAACTATTCATTTATAAAAAACAAAAACAATAATTAAGATGAAAACAAATTTGATTGCATTAACTGTAATAACAACAGGAATATTATTCACTTCTTGCAAAAAAGATAATGTACCTGCACCAGTAACTGTACAAACAAAAACTGTAAGCAATCTGCAGGCTGATACCATTATTGGTATTGCAGCAAGCGGCCAACCGTATGGTTCGGGTAAATACACTTTATATAGTCTTGAAACAAATTCAGTGATTGCGAATAATGATTCAATATCATCTAAATGGGATATTGGATTTCGCGGCACTACAATTATTACAAATAGTGGTAATAGTGGTCCTGGTGCCGGTGGTGCATTTGTATACACCGGAACTTTTGGTGATTTAGCGCAAATACCTACTGACTCGACTTTCCGTACTGATAATGCTCCAACTGCTTATGCAATTAAAATTGGCAGTGGCAATGGCTGGTATAGTTATAATGGAGCTACCAATCTTGTTACGCCGATCCCTGGTCGTATTTTGGTAATTCGTACTGCTTCTGGCAAATATGCTAAAATTGAAATTCAGAATTATTACAAAGGTGGTGTTACTCCGGATGCTACAGCTTCGGATAATGATAAATTAATAAAGCAGCGTTATTATACTTTCCGTTATACTTTCCAGGCTGACGGAAGTAAGAAATTCTAAGAAGGAACAAAATAATTATAAGCTTCAGCCATCCTGACTTACAAGGATGGCTTTTTTAGTGGAAATCAAGCTGTGTTTGCTTAACTTCGCAGACTTTTTAGTAAGGGAATATGAGTCAGAAATACAGGGAATACCAGCAACTTAATTTACCGTCGATCGAACAGGAAATACTGGCCAAATGGGCGGAGAAACAGGCATTTGAAAAAAGTGTGAGTCTTCGTGAAAGTGCTACTCCATTTGTCTTTTATGAAGGTCCGCCCAGCGCCAATGGTATGCCCGGTATTCATCACGTTATCTCAAGAACGTTGAAAGACCTTGTTTGCCGCTATAAAACCATGAAAGGTTTCCAGGTAAAAAGAAAGGGTGGCTGGGATACACATGGTTTGCCGATCGAATTGGGAGTAGAAAAAGAATTAGGTATCACAAAAGAAGATATCGGCAAAAAAATTTCTGTTGAAGATTATAACAAGAAGTGTCGTGAAGCAGTCCTTCGCTATAAAGACAAATGGGATGACATAACCCGTAAGATGGGTTATTGGGTTGACCTGAATGATCCCTATATCACTTTTAAAAATGAATACATCGAAACTTTGTGGTGGTTGCTGAGTGAGTTGTATAAAAAAGGATTGTTGTATGAAAGTGTAAGCATTCAGCCTTATTCACCTGCAGCTGGAACCGGCTTAAGTTCACATGAATTAAATCAGCCGGGAACTTACAAAGATGTGAAGGATACGAGTGCTGTTGCGATGTTCAAAGCAGTGAAGAATGAGAAAAGTAAATTCTTGTTTGACGCAGTCGGCAATAAAGAAGTTTTCTTTTTAGCATGGACAACCACTCCGTGGACACTTCCTTCAAATTTGGGATTAACTGTTGGCGGTAATATTGATTATGTTTTAGTAAAAACATTCAATCCTTATTTGCATAATGAAATAAATATCGTTTTAGCAAAAGCATTGCTTGGAAAATATTTCAAAGAAGAAAATGAAAATGTAGATTTTGCTGAATATAAAAATGACGGTAAGAATCTGCCGTATAAAATAATTGCCGAATTCAAAGGGAATAAAATTGAAGGTTGTGAATACGAGCAACTACTTCACTTTGAAGCAAACTCTCCCAAAGTTATTGATGAAATAACTCCGGGTGCAAAACCTTTCCGAGTATTGGTTGACACTTTCGTAACAACTGAAGACGGTACGGGGATTGTTCACACTGCACCTGCATTTGGTGCAGATGACTTTAAAGTTGGCAAAAAATATAATATCGGTATTCTCACCATGGTTGACCGCGAAGGAAAGTTTGTTGACGGATTAGGTGAGTTCAGCAATCGTTATGTAAAGAATTATAAGGATCAAAAAGATTATGTTGATGTAAATGTTGATATAGCTGTCAAACTAAAGAAAGAGAACAGGGCTTTTAAAGTTGAGAAATACGAACACAGTTATCCGCATTGCTGGCGTACAGATAAACCAGTTCTTTATTATCCGCTGGATGCATGGTTCATTAAAACTACTGCTATCAAAGACAGGATGGTTGAGTTGAATAAAACCATTAACTGGAAACCAAAATCAACAGGTGAAGGAAGGTTTGGCAATTGGTTGGAGAATATGGTTGACTGGAATCTCAGCCGTTCAAGATTTTGGGGAACTCCGCTACCAATTTGGAAAACAGAAGATGGAGAAGAAGAAATTTGCATTGGTTCAATTGAAGAATTAAATACAGGAATTCGCAAAGCGAATGAAGTATTAGGTGGCGATGTAAACAAACATTATTTACATGAAGGAATTCTTGATCTGCATAAACCTTATGTTGATGAAATAATTCTTGTGAGCAAATCGGGTAAACCAATGAAAAGGGTTCCTGATCTTATCGATGTTTGGTTTGACAGTGGCGCAATGCCCTATGCTCAATGGCATTTTCCATTTGAAAACAAAGAAACATTTAAGCAAAGCTTTCCTGCAGATTTTATTTGTGAAGGCGTTGACCAGACAAGAGGATGGTTTTATACGCTTCATGCTATTGCAGCGCTAGTCTTTGATTCGGTTGCATTCAAAACTTGTGTATCAAACGGATTAGTGCTTGATAAGAGTGGTAACAAAATGAGTAAACGTCTAGGAAACGTTGTTGATCCATTTAAAACAATTGAATCTTTCGGCGCTGATGCTACAAGATGGTATCTTGTCACCAATGCTTCTCCGTGGGATAATATGAAGTTCGACCAGGATGGCATTAAAGAAGTTCAAAGAAAATTCTTCGGTACTCTTTATAACACTTACCAATTTTTTTCTTTGTATGCAAACGTTGATGAATTCTCATTTAAAGAAAAGTATGTTCCATTAACTGAAAGGCCTGAGATAGATCGCTGGATACTTTCTTCACTCAATACAGTTGTAAAGAAAGTAAATGAGTTCATGGATGATTATGAGCCAACACAGGCAGGCCGAGTTGTAGAAGATTTCATTGATGAACATTTGAGTAATTGGTATGTTCGTCTTTGCCGTCGTCGTTTCTGGAAAGGAGAATACGAACAGGATAAGATTTGTGCTTATCAAACCTTGTATGAATGCCTGGAAACAGTATTAAAATTGATTGCTCCAATTTCTCCATTCTTTAGTGATGCAATTTTTAGCAACCTCAATGCGATTACCGGGCGTTTAAAAGTGGAATCAATTCATCATGCAGACTTTCCGATAGCGGATGAAAAAGTGATCGATACATTACTTGAAGAAAGAATGCAATTAGCGCAGGATGCTTCCTCTCTTATTTTATCATTGCGTAAAAAGCAAAATATTAGAGTTCGTCAACCGCTGCAAAAAGTTTTGATCCCGGTCTTGAATCCTTCGATGAAAGAACAATTGAAGAAAGTGGAAGACCTGGTAAAGGCCGAAGTGAATGTAAAAGAGATCGACTATTTAAATCCGGATAACACTTTTATCAGCAAAAAGATCAAACCAAATTTTGTGGCACTTGGTAAAAAACTTGGTCCGAAGATGAAAACCGTTTCAGGATTGTTGAGCCAGTTTGACCAGGATCAAATACGTAAATTGGAAAAAGATGGGCAATATAATTTGTCAGTTGATGGCGATGACTTAATATTACAAACTTCGGATGTAGAAATAACAAGTGAGGATATTCCCGGTTGGTTGGTGGCAAGCAAAGGACAGTTGACAGTGGCTTTGGATGTAACAATAAGTGAGGCATTAGAACATGAAGGAAATGCACGGGAGTTTGTAAACAGGATTCAGAAGATCCGCAAGGATAGTGGCTTTGAATTGACAGATCGGATAGAGGTAGAGGTGGCGACAGAGAATGGATTAAAAAATTCGTTAGCTCAGTTTAAAGATTATATTTGCGCCGAAATTCTGGCAGATAAACTGGAATTTTTAACCGAAAATAATAGTGGAATAGAAATTGAAGTGAATGATATTCAACTAAAAGTGATTGTTTCAAAAAAAGCTTAACCGTATGGCTATCAAGAAAAAGCCTGCAACAAAAAAAGCTAGCAAGCCAGTGAAAAAAGCGAATAACAAAAAGCCGGCGCCTAAAAAACCCGCCACAAAAGCAGCCCCTAAAAAGGCCGCTAAACCAGTAGTGAAAAAAGCAATCCTCCAAAGGCCAGCAGCTAAAATTGCTGCAAAGAAACCTGCTGAAAAGCCGGCAAAGCCAGTTGAAAAAAAGGTACCTGGCCATGAACATAAATCTTTAGTTTCCGTAAAACCCCAAATAAAACAAATAGTGAAAAAGGAACCTCCTAAACCCGGGAAAGTTGTGATACCGAAAACAAGCACAAAGTCAGTAAAGAAATATGAACCTGAGTTTACCAAATCTGTGCTTGATTCGCAAGCACAGGATCCGGGTGCTCCGGTTCATAGATATTCCGATGCAGAATTAGTAGAGTTCAGAGAAATAATCGGTAAGAAACTAGATGCTGCAAAAAAGGAATTGAATTACCTGCAAGGTCTTATTACCCGTAAAGATGAAAGTGGCGATATGGACGAGGGCCGTTACATGACCATGGAAGATGGTAGTGTAAGTATGGAAAGAGAACAGCTAAGCCAAATGGCCAGCCGCCAGATCACTTTTATTGATCATCTTGAAAAAGCAATGATGCGGATTGAAAATAAAACTTATGGCATTTGTCGTGTTACAGGTAAACTGATCGATAAGGCAAGATTAAGAGCCGTGCCACATGCTACACTTAGCATTGAAGCAAAGCAGATGATGAATAAATAAAGGTATCGCTATAACTTATTTTAAAACCGTGGATTTATTTCCCCGGTTTTTTTATTTCCCGAAATTATTTTCCAAGTAACTTGTTGCAAATTTTTTATAATGACTCAATAATCAATGACGATTCATTTTACATATGATAAAGCAAAGGTGATGCAAGGACTGCGTTATCATTTTATAACCAGGCCCGAGCTGCGCCTTATGATCATTGTGGTAAATGTTTTTGCTTTAATTTCTGCTACGTTATTTTATTTTAAGATCGTTACTGCACTTGCTTTTTTTATAGGTAGCCTTCTTTGGTTTCTGTTGATGATAAGCGTTTGGTTTTTATTACCCGAGATCATTTATCGGCGCACGTCAACTTTCAAAGATCATTTTGATATGAGTTTTGAAGAAGCGGGATTTTCGTTAGGCAATGAAAGAGGTTCCCGAAACTGGCCATGGAATGTATTAACTGCATTCCTGGAAAGCCCTCATTTTTTTTATTTGTATTTTGATAGCCGCACTTTTTCTCTTGTTCCAAAAGAAGGCTGCAGATCAACTGATGAAGTGTTTGAATTAAGACAATTGCTAAAGGAAAAAATAAAGAAGAAATAATCTCATAGCTCAAAGCTCATGATTCGCAGCTTCTCTCACAAATCTTTCACCATTTCATAATGCGGAATAGTGATCTCGATAAATTCCGGGCCATGTATTTTGTATCCCATCTTTTCAAAAAAGGGAACCGTAGGTTTTCTTGCATGCATGCTCATGATCTTGTAACCATGATCTCTTGCCAGGTTTTCGGCAAATTGAATAAGGGCCCTTCCAATTCCTTTTCCTTGCAAATTATTTAGCACGGCCATTTGTCTGAGCCTGGCTTTTTTTGGATCCATTTCAACGATCATGCAACAGCCAAGCATTTGTTCGTCTTCAAATGCAGCGATAAGAAGGTTTTCTTTTTCTTTTTCAATTTCTGAATCAGTAAAGCTAAGACCAAGTGGTTTGCGAAGAATTTCTTCCCGCATCTTTATCATTTGCTGGTATTCGGGAGTGCCAAAGTCTATTATTTTCAGAGCCATAGTTGGTTTAGCTTAATGTCAATGCAGGATTTCAATTTACAACTTAAATTGATACTATCAACTGTTGGCAATTACATTTTCTGATAAACTTATGAGGCTAATCGTTAATAGTCAGTAAGTTTGGCGCAAGAAGAAAAAAACGCTGTAAATGCGGTAGTTAATTCAAATATTCTATTTTTGCAGCCATATTTAACTAAAATATCTCATCATGTCAGACATTGCATCAAGAGTAAAGAAAATCATAGTAGACAAATTAGGCGTTGATGAAGCTGAAGTAACTAACGAAGCTTCTTTCACTAATGATTTAGGTGCCGACTCACTCGACACCGTAGAGTTGATCATGGAATTTGAAAAGGAATTCAACATCTCCATTCCTGATGAGCAGGCAGAAACCATTACAACTGTTGGCCAGGCAATTGCTTACCTGGAAGAAAATGCAAAATAATTTATTTCGCATCGGGCAGCATCTGGATGCTTGTCCTATTGAAGCGGGAAAATAAATTTATCCGCCTTCTGCTGGTATCGGGGAAGGCGGTTTTACTTACATTATAGCTGCTTAACTTTAATTAAAATTTGAGCTGGCAATTATGGAATTGAAAAGAGTAGTAGTAACAGGACTGGGCGCTATCACGCCGATTGGCAATACCATTGATGAATACTGGAACGGGTTGATCAATGGTGTTTCTGGTGCGGATATGATCACCTTGTTCGATGCTTCGAAATTCAAAACAAAATTTGCCTGCGAGATAAAAGGATTTGAACCCACAGCATTTCTTGAGAAGAAGGAAGCAAGAAAGATCGATCGGTTTACGCAGATCGCATTAGTGGCAAGCGACCAGGCTGTTCAGGATTCCGGAATTACAAAAGACAATGTCAATACTGACAGGGTTGGTGTTGTGTTTGCAAGTGGTATCGGTGGTCTTATTACTTTTCAGGAAGAAGTGATGAATTTTGCAAAAGGTGATGGCACGCCTCGTTTCAATCCATTCTTTATTCCAAAGATGATCCTTGACATTGCTGCGGGCCAAATATCGATGCGTCACGGTTTCAGAGGACCAAACTTTGCTGTAGTGAGTGCATGTGCATCTTCTACCAATGCAATGATGGAAGCTTCCAATCTTATTCGTTTAGGTAAAGCAGATATTATTCTTACAGGTGGTTCGGAAAGTGTGATAAGTGAAGCAGGTGTTGGTGGTTTCAATGCAATGAAAGCATTGAGTGAAAGAAATGATGATCCAAAAACAGCAAGCCGCCCTTATGATAAAGACCGTGATGGTTTTGTAATGGGGGAAGGTGCCGGTGTTGTTATCCTTGAATCGCTTGATCATGCAATAGCAAGGGGTGCAAAAATTTATTGTGAACTGGCAGGGTCTGGCGCTACAGCTGATGCACATCATATTACTGCTCCACATCCGGAAGGATTAGGTGCAAAGAATGTAATGAATGCAGCACTTGAAGATGCAGGTATGAAAGCCGAGGACATTCATTACATAAATACACATGGCACTTCAACTCCGCTGGGTGATATTGCCGAAGTGAAAGCTATTGTTGATGTTTTTGGAGAACATGCTTACAATGTAAATATTAGTTCCAGCAAATCAATGACGGGTCACTGTCTTGGTGCAGCCGGTGTTATTGAAGCAATTGCTTGTATAAAAGCAGTAATGCATGATATCGTGCCGCCAACTATCAATCATTTTACTGACGATCCTGAATTAGATCCCCGGTTGAATTTTACTTTTCATAAAGCACAGAAACGAATTGTGAATGCTGCTTTAAGTAACACGTTTGGTTTCGGCGGTCACAATGCATGTGTGATCGTAAAAAAATACAAATAGAGATCTCAATTCAGACCACTACTTAATTGTTCACAGAATTTTTCGTAGCTTTTGGTCGTGGATTTTTTTAAGCAATTTTTTAAGGAAAGGGCCGGCGCTTCATTTAAGAAGCAATTAAAAAACGTACTCGGTTTCAGCCCGGATAATATTTCTCTTTACAAAACTGCACTCACTCATCGTTCCGTTAGGGAAAATGCCGATGAGAATAATGAGCGTCTCGAATATCTTGGCGATGCCGTGCTTAGTGCTTTAGTCGCCGATTATCTTTTTATGCGTTATCCATATAAGGAAGAAGGTTTTTTAACGGAGATGCGCAGTAAAATGGTAAACCGCCAGCAACTAAATGAGATCGCATTAAGAATGGGTTTGAAAAAGATTACCCTCTACAATAAATCAGATGGTTCTTTAAAGATCAGCCAGATCTTTGGAAATACATTGGAAGCATTGGTTGGTGCCATTTACCTTGACAGGGGCTATAAAAAAACAGCTAAGTGGGTAACCGAAAGGATCATTTTACCCCATATGTTTATCGATGATCTGGAGCTCCTGGAAATAAATCATAAGAATAAACTTTACGGCTGGGCCAATAAAAACGGAAAAGTGCTTGAGTTTGAAACGGTGGAAGAGAGAGTTGAAAATGGCCGCCGGCTTTTTACAATAGCTGCTGTTGTTGATGGAAAAAATATAGCAGAAGGGAAAGCATTTAATAAGAAAGATGCATCACAAATAGCTGCTCAGATGGCCGTGGTAATGCTCGGGATCATGAATGCCGAAACTCCTGCAGAAAACGATTCTGAAAATAGATAACTATTACTTTATTTCTTCACACAACTCTATCAACACTCCATTTGTCGACTTTGGATGAAGAAAGCAAACAAATTTATTGTCAGCACCTCTTTTTGGTTTTTCATTTAGCAAGATGAACCCTTCGCTTTTTAGTCGCGCCATTTCTAATTCAATATTTTCAACCTCAAAAGCTATATGATGCAAGCTTTCACCTTTTTTCTCTATGAATTTTGCGATCACACCATTCTCAGCTATGCTTTCTAACAACTCGATCTTAGTATCGCCTGACTTAAAAAAAGCTGTATTTACCTTCTCACTTTCCACTCTTTCAGTTTTATAGCACTGACTATTCAGCAGCTTTTCAAACAAAGGCACGGAATCTGCCAATGTCTTTACTGCAATACCAATGTGTTCGACTTTTAGCATAGCTCTTTAGTTTGATTACAAAGGTCTTACGATTTTGGTAAAAATAGCTCTCAGAGATGAAAATAGCCTTTTGAAGTCAGCTCTTTAGAGTTAATTTTGTAGTCGGTCAAATTTACAATCAAATCATTATGTTGAAATTTCCTATATACCTTGATCATAATGCTACTACTCCTTGCGATCCAAGAGTTGTTGAAGCCATGATACCTTATTTTACAAACAGTTTTGGCAATGCTGCAAGTCGTAATCATCCTTTTGGATGGCAAGCTGAAGAAGCTGTTGATTATGCCCGTGAGCAAGTAGCAAAATTAATCGGAGCAGATCCTAAAGAAATAATTTTTACTTCCGGCGCTACTGAAGCAGACAACCTTGCAATAAAAGGTGTGTTTGAAATGTATGCAAGCAAAGGAAATCATATCATTACTTGCAATATTGAACATAAAGCGGTGCTTGATACCTGTAAGCATATCGAAAAAGAAGGCGGAGAAGTTACTTACTTAAAAGTAAATCCTGATGGCCTGATCGATATGAAGGAATTGGAAGCAGCTATCAAGCCAACTACCATTCTTATTGCTATCATGTATGCTAATAACGAGATCGGAACGGTAATGCCAATGAAAGAGATCAGTGCCTTAGCAAAAAAGAAAGGCATTCTAGTTTTTTCAGATGCAACGCAGGCAGTTGGAAAGATCCCTGCTGATGTAACTAAAGATGGAATAGATCTAATGGCATTCACTGCCCATAAAATGTATGGACCAAAAGGTGTTGGTGCGTTATATGTTCGCAGAAAAAACCCAAGAGTAAAAGTAACAGCGCAAATGGATGGAGGCGGTCATGAACGTGGAATGCGCAGTGGTACATTGAATGTTCCAGGTATTGTAGGTTTCGGTAAGGCATGTGAAATATGCCTGAATGAAATGGAAGAAGAAACAAAAAGAATAAGTGCATTAAGAGATAAATTGGAAACTTCTTTAATGAAAGTTGAAGAAGCATACATTAATGGAAGTACACAACATCGTTTACCGCATGTTACCAATATTTCTTTTAAATATGTAGAAGGAGAAGGTTTGCTGATGGGCTTTAACAAAGACATTGCAGTATCCTCAGGATCCGCATGTACTTCAGCTTCGCTTGAACCATCATATGTACTAAAAGCGCTTGGTCTTGGCGATGATCTGGCACATAGTTCGCTGCGTTTTGGATTAGGAAGATTTACAACAGAAGATCAAATTGATTATACAGTTGAGGCAGTTACAAAAACGGTTAATAAGTTAAGAGAAATGAGTCCGCTCTGGGAAATGTACAAGGAAGGAATTGACATGAATAGCATTGAATGGGCTCATCATTAATTTTTTGAAACGAAACAAATAAAATTTAAGAATATGGCATACTCAGATAAAGTGATCGATCACTACCAGAACCCAAAAAATGTGGGCACCTTGGACAAAAGCAAACAAAACGTAGGTACAGGTCTTGTTGGCGCACCTGAGTGTGGCGACGTAATGCGTTTGCAAATTGAAGTTGATGACAATGGCTTAATAAAAGATGCAAAGTTCAAAACCTTTGGTTGTGGCTCTGCTATAGCTTCTTCTTCTTTAGCTACTGAATGGTTGAAAGGAAAAACGGTAGATGAAGCAATAAAGATCGACAACATGGAAATTGTAGAAGAGCTTCATCTTCCTCCTGTAAAAATACACTGCTCAGTATTGGCTGAAGATGCTATTAAAGCAGCGGTAAATGATTATCGTAAAAAGAACGGTTTACCTGAGTTGAAGTTTGAAGAGAGTGTTGTTCATTAAAAATAAAAAAATTTAAAAGTAAAAAGCCAACTCTCTTCTTTGAGTTTTGACTTTTTACTTTTTTAGTTAAGTATATGAGTGTCGCATTAGAAAATACTATTTACATAAGTGATAAGGCAAAGTCAAAAGTTGTTCAACTGATGGCAGATGCAGGTATTGCCAATGACCCATCTTACTTTGTAAGGGTAGGTGTGGTTGGAGGAGGTTGCTCAGGTCTTAGTTATAAACTCGACTTTGATAACGAAACAAAACCGATGGACCAGGTCTTTGAAGATAATGGAGTAAAAATAGTAACTGATCTTAAAAGCTTTCTTTACCTGGTTAATACCACTCTTGATTTTTCTGATGGCTTGAATGGAAAA
Source organism: Bacteroidota bacterium (assembly GCA_005882975.1). Classification (GTDB taxonomy): domain Bacteria; phylum Bacteroidota; class Bacteroidia; order Chitinophagales; family Chitinophagaceae; genus VBAS01. The sequence goes on from VBAS01000103.1 coordinate 20,816, forward strand.
GGGTTTTATTTCAGCAACCCGAATGCAAGCCGGACCTGTGGCTGCGGTGAAAGTTTTGCTGTGTAATTGAAATGATACTAAGAGAAACCTCCCGATTTTATCCGGGAGGTTTTTTATTGTTTAAATGGCTATGCTTTAGACTTCACTCCTTTTGGTGGCGGCGGTGGTGGTGGAATTGTATAACCACCATACTTTTCTGTAAAACTTTTATCTTCTTCTTCTTTTTTACTCATATCATATTTTTCGATCGTACCGTCTTTCTTTTTTAGAGTAATAGTGTCACCCTTTCTTGAAAAATCAGAAACCGACGGATTACGTTTATAAAAGTCATCATCTAATGAGCCGGTAACTTTTTTTGCTGTGGGCTCGGATTTAACAATTTCATTCATAGGTTTTGGTGGCGGTGGTGGTGGTTCTTGTTTTGTTGATTGTCCATTGCTTGCTATTCCAACTACTAACAATACCAATGGGATCATTATTTTTTTCATAAAGCAATTTTTAACTGAGATGTAGAGCTTAAAGTTTTCCATAAAATAAATATCGAAATCAACCACCATTCTTCTTTTCTGCTTAGTTTGCCTTATTTTGCACCTGCCCCGCCAATGCGGGACAACTATCCAAGCCTATGTGGTCCGTTTGTAAAAAAGAACTACGTCAATTTTTCAGCAGTCTTACAGGTTATATTGCCATCATTGTTTTCCTTTTGGTGAACGGTGTCATGCTTTTTATTTTTGAGAATAATATTCTTGACTTTGGATACGCCACTCTTGATAGATTCTTTCAATTAGCTCCCTGGATATTATTGTTATTATTATTACTCATTCCTGCTATTACCATGCGCAGCTTTGCCGAAGAATTTAAAACCGGGACATTTGAGATCTTACAAACAAGACCGTTGAGTAGATGGCAAATTGTTTTTGGTAAATATTTCGGCAGTCTCCTGGTTGTTATCATTGCATTGCTGCCCACAGTCATTTATTATATCTCCGTTCAACAACTTTCTTCGGGAGAAGGCATTGATACCGGAGCTACGATGGGTTCCTATATCGGTCTTGTATTTCTTGCCTCGGTCTTTACTGCTATTGGTATTTGTTCAAGTAGCTTCACCAACAATGCGGTGATCGCTTTTATAATAAGCCTGGTGGCCTGTTCACTTTTTTATTATGGTTTCAGTGCAATTAGTCTTATGCCCACGCTTAGCGGTGGTAGCGATTTGAAATGATCGGGATAGATTTTCATTACCGCAGCATCAGCCGTGGGGTGGTGGATACAAGAGACATGATCTATTTTATAAGTGTGATCTTTTTATTTCTTTCAATTTCAAACCGAAACCTTTTGAAAAGATAAACCATCAATGAAAAGCATTAATAAAATATGGTCTTCTAAGCTTTGGTGGTTATTTCTTTTGATCCTGGTGGTTGCCGTTAATTTACTGGCTTCTGTTTTTCACACTCGTCTCGATCTAACAAAAGAAAAAAGATATACACTTAGTAATGCAAGTAAACAATTGCTTAGAAATTTAAACGAACCTGTTACGATCGATGTTTTTGTACACAAAAAAAACCTGCCTTCAGAAGTTAAAAAACTAGAAAATTCAATTGCAGAATTTCTATTGAATTGTAAAGAATATGCCAGGAACAATCTTCAATTCAGATTTCTGAATCCCTACGAAGGCCTTATCGATTCGGCGCAAACCCGAATGGAAGATTCCCTTAACTATTTTTATGGTCTTTATCCTTCCGTTCTAAGTGCTCCGGAAAAAGTGGGGGATGAATTGGAAATCAGTAAACTTATTCATGGTGCCGTTGTAAAATA